>JBBRGI010000063.1:0-14338 GCA_038240855.1 Bacteroidales bacterium
CGATTCTTTTTGTGCGATCGCGGCTGAGAATTCGGGGTGTGAAACCCAGATCATGATTGGCCACCAGAAACTTATAACAAGGGTTATGAGAATCATGACGCCAAGCGCCGATTTCCTGGTCGCGGCATCTTTCCAGCCAAAGGTGATAGTACGGGCAATCAGATAAGGCAATAGCAGCGCGTAAAAAGAGATCGGACCTTTGCTTAAAAACGAGAGCCCCATCAGAAGTCCTGCACTGATCAGTTCAGGCCAGCCACTGCCTTTACTCTTTAATCCTTTGTGTATCTGCCAGATTGCACCGATCATAAAACTATGACAGAAAATATCCCAGCTCATATCACGTGCCATAAAGAAGATATAAAAGGAGGTGGCAGCGGTTCCAGCCGCGAGAAAAGGGATTATTCGGTCACGGGTTAATTCAGCAGTTAGTTTAAAAAGAAAAAAAACCAGTAACATAGCGGCCAGTGCGGCAGGCAGACGGAGTAAAGAAAGGTTTTCCTCACCCGAGATAAGCATCATAACTGCACTGATCCAGGTAGGGAGCGGCGGTTTTTCCAGGCGTAACTCACCGTTCATAGTGGGTTCAAGCCAGTTATTGTTCCTGAGCATTTCGCGTGCGGTGGTGAGGTTTCGTGCTTCCATGATATTAGCATCGAGTGCACCATTGTTCACCACGAATACAATGAGCATAATCAAAAGGAGAAGAAAAAGCTGCAGGTTACGGTTATACATTCCGGATAATTTATTTTTCAAGGTTTCAAATCACTCTGGTTATGTTAACAGAAAATATCGATTTTTACCGGTTTATCCATTGTCTTTGATTGATTTAAACAGCATAAGGTTTCGCAGGTAAATCACTAAACCTGTTAACTGTCCCAGAAATAATACCGGATCGTTACGAAAAGCAGCATACACACTAATCATCAAAGAGCCCAATACACTGACAAGCCAGAATCGTCGTGTAAATACCGATTCCTTTTTAAATTCGGAATCGATCCATTGGATATAAAAACGGAATGTAAAGATCACTTGTCCCAGACTCCCCCAAATCTGCAATTGTAATGAAATATCTTCGTTCTTAAATATCGAATTAATGTTACCCGGTGAGCCTGTAAGCAGATAGACCAGAGTGGCTAGAGGAACAATAATTATGAATAACCGGAATGTCAGGGGAATCGTTCGCCATCGCTTCATCAGGTGTAGATTCCGGATATAGATAAAATAGACCAAAATCTGGCCCAACACAATGGCAAAGTCGTGTCGCAAAATGCCATACAGCAAGAAAATCAGTGATCCCAGGATGCTTAATTGCCAGAACAAAACAGGTGACAGTGATTTTCGGGCCTCTTCTGACTTTACCCATTGCACTATCATCCGTGCCGCGAAAAGGAGCTGGGCTAAAAAACCAACCGCAAAAATCCAGAGTGGTGAAGTGTTCATCCTCTTCCCTTTATTTCGTAACGTATGTAACGATTCCGCATCCATGCAAAAGCGATAAGATCGGTGCCTGGTCCCAGTAACCGGTTGAAAAGATGAAAATTTGACTTTCCGCCAAGCCGTTTAAAATGCCGGACCGGTACTTCCTTTACTTTCCCCCCGCCAAGCTGAATAAGGGCCGGGAGAAACCGGTGCATTCCTTTAAAAAATGGCACCCGCCGAAATGCTTCGGTGCGAAAAACCTTGAGCGGGCATCCTGTATCTGAAACCCCGTCGCGCGTTACACTTCGCCGGATAGCGTTCGCGATCCGTGAGGAGAGACGTTTGATACTCCCATCCTTTCTTCCTGTGCGAATGCCTGTAACCATATCGAAATCTCCGGCATGTTCCAAGAGTAGATCAAAATCATAGGGAGAAGTCTGGAGATCAGCATCAATATAGCCTGTATATTTTGTCTCAACCTGGTCGATTCCGGCTTTGAGCGCGGTGCTAAGACCGCTGTTTTGTTTCAGGTGAATAAAACCGAAATGCTGATTCTCCGCGCAAAATTGTTCGACAAGGACCGCGCTATTATCAGTAGATCCATCATTCACAAATAATACTTTAGCCCTGTACGTTGAGTCAGAGACATAATCGGAGAGCTCTTTTGCAAGCCGGGGCAGATTCCCCTCTTCGTTAAAAAGCGGGACGATAATTGTAAACTGGTAATCGTCTTCGGGGCTACCCATAACAAGTTAAAGGTTAAATGGAATGCAAATTTAATAAAAAGAAATTGGTTGGGGTTTATAAAAGCGGGGAAAGATCACGGAGCCCAAGAAGTTCAGTCAGGTGACAAAGAGATAAGTCAGGCAGGTTAATCCTCTTTAATAGTAGCAACTTCAAATAGCATGTCGGTCAGAAATTTAACCTCAGTGATATCAAACCCGTAAATACTGCGCCTGATAACTCGGGTAACAGAGCCAAAACACCCATTTTCAAATCTTCGAATTTTAAATATCTTTGTAGTGATTTTGGCAGATAAGGTTTAAACAAGAATATCAAGTATATAAGGATTTCCCGCTCATGAAGAACATCAGGAACTTTTGCATTATTGCGCATATTGATCATGGAAAGAGTACACTCGCCGATCGTCTTTTGGAGATAACCCAGACTATCAGCGGACGGGATATGCAGGCACAGGTGCTTGATGACATGGAGCTTGAAAAAGAGCGGGGGATTACAATTAAAAGTCATGCCATTCAGATGGAACATATTCAGGATGGGGAAAAGTATAAGCTTAACCTGATTGACACCCCGGGGCATGTCGATTTTTCGTACGAAGTATCGCGATCCATTGCTGCCTGCGAAGGGGCATTGCTGATCATCGATGCCACTCAGGGCATCCAGGCGCAAACCATTTCGAACCTGTACCTTGCTATCGAACACGATCTTGAGATTATTCCTATTCTGAATAAAATGGATCTTCCCAATGCAAATCCAGAAGTAGTTGAGGATCAGATTATTGAACTAATAGGTTGTAAGCGCAGTACCATTATCAGGGCATCAGGCAAAACCGGTGAAGGGGTAGAGGAGATTCTGAGGCGCATCATTACTGACGTGCCGGCTCCTGCCGGTGACGCGGAAGCACCTCTGCAGGGATTGATTTTCGATTCGGTTTATAACCAGTTCCGTGGCGTAATCGCTTATACAAAGATTGTAAATGGCACTATTCGGAAAGGGGATGTCGTTAAATTTGTCTCTACCGAAAAACAATATAATGTTGATGAAGTCGGGATTTTAAAGATGGGTCTCGAGACCCGTGAATCGCTGAGCGCAGGAGATGTGGGTTACATTATTTCAAACATCAAAACTGCACGCGAAATCAAGGTGGGTGATACCGTTACCAATGTAAAACGGCCTTGTGCTGAACGCATTTCGGGATTTGAGGATGTAAAACCGATGGTATTTGCCGGAATTTATCCCATTGATAGCGAAGATTATGAAGATCTCCGGGCAGCAATGGAGAAACTTCAGTTAAACGATGCCTCGCTTACCTATACCCTCGAATCATCGGCAGCTCTCGGATTTGGATTTCGATGCGGATTCCTCGGGTTACTCCATATGGAGATCATCCAGGAGCGTCTCGATCGGGAGTTCGACATGAATGTAATCACCACCGTTCCCAACGTTTCGTATCTTATTCATACCAGAGCAGGGGAAACTTACGAAGTGTATAATCCTGCCGGGATGCCTGACGCCTCATTGATCGAACTAATTGAAGAACCATTTATCCAGGCACAGATTATCACAAGTTCAGAATTTATCGGCTCCATAATGACCCTTTGTCTCGATAAGCGGGGAATGCTCAAGAAACAGGATTATCTGACAGCCGAACGGGCCGAATTAACCTTCGACATGCCTCTTGGCGAAATCGTCTTTGACTTCTACGACAAACTCAAAAGTATTTCAAAAGGATACGCTTCATTCGACTACCATATCATCGGATACCGGCCGGCCAAACTGGTTAAACTCGATATTCTTCTTAACAGTGAACCGGTTGATGCGTTGTCAACCCTGATACATTTCGATAATGCCTACAATTTCGGACGCAGAATGTGCGAAAAGCTTAAAGAACTTATTCCGAGGCAGCAATACGATGTAGCCATCCAGGCAGCCATTGGTGCCAAGATTATTTCGCGCGAAACGATTAAGGCAGTACGAAAGGATGTAACTGCCAAATGTTATGGTGGAGACATCTCGCGTAAGCGTAAACTGCTTGATAAACAGAAAAAAGGGAAAAAGCGGATGAAGCAGATCGGGAATGTGGAAGTTCCGCAAAAGGCCTTCCTGGCTGTATTGAAGCTCGATTAAGTTTTTTTATTAATTTACGACCACTTTTCGTGTTGCCTCTTCCAAGCCCTGTGCCTGTGCTGAAAGGTTGATTTCTCCCCGGGGACCTGCCGGTCGTAAGATGACAAGACAACGACCCCTGAAAGTTGTACAGACAGGCGATTTAAAACTCCGCATATCGGAAGGATTCGCGTTCCCTATTCCTGCCACCTCTCCCGCTCCGGTAATTGTAAAACTTACCGGTATATCATTGTCACAAACCAGATTTCCCGAAGCATCCAGCAATTCGACCGTAATATATGCCAGATCGTTACGATTAGCCTTGATCGTTGTGCGGTCGGGGGTTAAACGTATTTTAGCAGCAATACCTGTTGTTTTATGAGAGATTGTTTTGGCTTCGATCCCGTCTTTCAGACCGATTGCCTTCAGTTCACCCGGTTCGTAGGTGACTTCAAAGGTTGCAGTAAGTTTGGTTTCGGGCGAAACAGTTTTTGTACCAATCACTTTTCCGTTAAGTTCGAGCCGCACTTCAGGTAAATTCGAATAAACAGTAACTGAAAGATTTTTCCCCTCTGCACCTTTCCAGTTCCACGACTGTCTCTCGTCGGGCCAGCCCCAATAACTCACCGTTTCAACTTGTCCGGTCGGAATGGGTGCATGCACGGCCATCTCAAGATCACTGATTCCCCAGATAACATCGCGGTAATACGACTGATCTTTTTTAAATCCGCAAATATCGATATCGCCACACCACGCATTGTACCAGGGCCATGCGGGGCTTGTTGATTTTGTGTCTTTCCGATGGGTCACGGCATTACCTATGGCAGATTCTCCGAGATAATCCATAGCAGTCCATAAAAAATCACCAATTACATAGGGTTTTTCCTTTACTGCCTGCCAGCTTTCAAAAGCCTCACGGGCGGTCGACTCTGTTCCGGCCATGAGCCGTGCAGGATACAGCGCATGATCGGGCTCGTACATCTTCCATTGGTAGTTGTAACCGCCAATATCGAGACCCGCAAAAGCAGGTTCCGAGTCTTTCCAATCCCTCCCTTTCTTTTCCCAGAATGAACAGATCGCTTCGGTGACTGGTCTGGTAGTGTCAAGTGTCTTTACAATTTTCATCAGTTGTTGCCTGATTGCAAGTCCTGCCGGATCGGCCCTTTCGGGAATTTCATTGCCGATGCTCCACATAATCACCGATGGATGATTGCGGTCGCGAAGAATCATTGACTGCAGATCTTTTTCGTGCCATTCTTTAAAATAGCGGTGATAATCTTCCGGTTTCTTTGCTTTTTCCCACATATCAAACGCCTCATCGATCACCAATACCCCCAACTGGTCACAGGCATCCAAAAACTGCCGCGAGGGTGGGTTATGACTTGTCCTGATGGCATTGTAACCAAATTGTTTCATCAGTTCAACACGCCGCACTTCTGCCCTGTCAATTGTGGCAGCACCTAATATTCCGTTGTCGTGATGCATGCAGCCCCCTTTAAGCAGCACTTTCTCACCATTCAGTAAAAAACCGTTTTGTGTGTCAAAGCTGATCTGGCGGATACCGAAAGGAGTAACAGTCTGATCCCAGAGTTTACCTCCGGCTTTCACCTCAACAACAGCCGAGTATAAGGATGGAGATCCGGGGGACCAAAGCAGGGGTGATGTCACTGAAAGCGTCTGTTCAACAACTGTATACGGATCGGATGTCAGAGTTTGACTCTTTTCATCAATGGCAACCGTTTCACCCCCGGGATTAAGAAGTGTCGTCACTACTTTTACCTGTTGTGTTTTTCCAGTATTGTTTTCGATGGTTGTCTCCATTTTAACAGCGGCATTCTCCTTCGAAACTTCGGGTGTGGTCACAAAATTTCCCCATTGAGCGATATGCACCTGATTGGTGATGATCATTTCAACATGACGGTAAATTCCTGACCCGCTGTACCAGCGACTGTTCTTGCCCGGATTATTGACCTTCACGGCAATACTGTTTTTAGGTCCGGTTGTATTCATATATTCGGTAATGTCGTAAGCAAACGGGGTATATCCGTATGGGTGAAAACCCACATGTTTGCCGTTGATCCACACATCGCTCTCCATATACACGCCATCGAAAAGAATAGAAATCTGTTTATTGACGGACAACGGATCGATGGAAAACGTTTTACGGTACCAACCGGTTCCACCCATCACATGTCCTGTTGATCCCCCTCCGGGACTAGCTGATGAAAATGGACCAATCCGGGTTGCATTGGTTGCAGGAGGCAGATATTCGATGCTCCAGTCGTGAGGCAGATCGAGCGAACGCCATTGCGCGTCATCAAAAGTGGTCATTTCTGCTCCGGGGAGATCACCCAAATTGAATTTCCATCCTGAATCGAAAGGATAGCTTCGCTTGATATAATCAACTTTGGGTGCGGAACATGCACTTATGAGGAGGACCAGCAAAAAACCGGAGAAAAGAACTACCGGGTTGGGGCCTAAGCCGGAGGCGGATGGATGGCGGGTGAATTTCATAAGTCGGGGTTGTTTAATAGTTACAAAGAAAGCGAATGATTCATTACACCCGGTACATCTTGGTGTGAATCTGGCAATGCTCCCCTTTATTGACCTTACTCGTGAGAATCACTTCCCGGTAGCCGATCTTATTCATTTTAATTTCATAGGTTCCCTCGGCAAGTGATTGAACATAAAAATCTCCATGATCAGCGCTTATTTTCAGAAATGGAGGCTGCCGGAAAGAATTATCGCAACTAACAAATAAAATAGTCACTCCCTGAACCGGATCATTGGTAGCGGCGTCGGTCACTTTTCCCTCAACGGCCACGAGTTGTGGGCCATATTCAAGGATTTTTCGGGATTGATGGTATGAATTGTAAAGGTCGGGAGTTGAAATGCGGAATATCTCTAACATTCCATCGATACGTTCAAGTGCCAGTTCAGCATTTATAAATAAAACATCCAGCTCACCGGCGGCCATCTTTGCATCTTCCACGCCTTTTGAGGGGTGCAGAGATGCCTCAAAATGAGCGATTGCCTGACTGAAGGCAGCCTGTGTTGTTGCCGTAATGCCATAAAGAGTCATTCCCCTTAAGTAAATTGCTGCAAGATCGTAGATTCTTCGTGCCCGGCCAATCAATTTTGAGTCAGTGTAAGTCAGGAGCACGGTTTCCGTAAGCCAGGTCTCGTTTAAAAGTGCATAATCATTTGCAAAATGCGCAAATGCGTGAAGTTTGCGGGAAATATCGTGGGTCATAACTGCAAGATCATTCTTCCGCTTTTTTTTGGTTGTAGCATGCCTTACCATTTCGAACGAATCCTGAGCGGCGTATTTTTGAATCCCGGCGAATTGATTCTGAAAGGTCCTGTAAGTAAGCTCAAAATTTGGCAGGACTTTCATAATATCATGACGGGAAAGCAGAAATGTGTCACAGAAATTATACATCCTTAATTTATTTTCTCGCTCCGGTGTCATACATTCATGGTTAGTGGTTAAAAACAACGGAAAATTTCAGCATAAGATACGACATTTTTTTGATTTAATGTTGATTTTAGCTTTAAATTTTTTTGTTAATAAAGAAGCGGGTTGAGCCAGACAAAACAAGGAATTCACGGGCGAAGGCAAGACAAGTAAGGAAATTGAAAAGGCAAATCAGGGTTCTCCACCGTTATCGGAAGAGCAGAAAAGTTAGCAGCTTATCTAAAAATAAAGACCGGGTGACTTCGCTGATTCAGCAAGTCACCCGGTCTTTTATTCGTATTAATTCGCGTAATTCGTATTAACTAGAGTTCGCGGATCTTGATATTGCGGAACCAGATCGGAAATCCATGATCCTGGAGACCAATATAACCCTCTTTGGCAATCCCTTCGGTAAATCCGGGGAAAGATTTGAATTTGCTTTTAGCGACCAGTGCATCCCATTCAGGAGTCCATAATGTGTAAGAAAGTACCTTGACACCATTTTGTGTATGAGTGACATTGCCATCTTTTACTTTGATCACGATAGTATTCCATGAACCGGCTGGTTTTACCGTTTTCGGGTCAGCGGCAATCATATCGTAAAGCGATCCGGCGAGATGACTGTCTATTTTATTGTCAGTGGCATCCACATTGTCGAGAACCTGAACTTCGGGTGCTGCATAATAAATCGGTTTACCCGGTACTTCGCGGACATTGTAAAAAATTCCTGAATTACCCATCTTACCTGCGTTCCAGTCGACAGATAATTCAAAATTTTTGAATTTCTTCTTCGAAAAAAGAATATCGCCGTCAGCTCCCTGACCTGGTTTCTTCCCCTCGCCGGTAAAGACTTTCATTGCGTCATTTTCGATGGTCCAGTTAGCTGGCATAGTTGTGCCATTGCATTTTCTCCATCCGTCAAAATCTTGGCCGTTAAACAACAGCGTCCAGCCTTCTTTTTTCTCCTTATTCGAAAGCTTGTTCAACTCCTGTGAAAATGCGGGAACCGCGATCAACACCGCTGCTGCGAGTGATAAAGTCATTAAAATGTGTCTTCTCATAATCTGAATTTTTTAGAAACAATTGTATTGTAATTATTTATATCCCTAACTATAATTAATAAAGGTCAGTTGATCAGGGAAGCAATTCAGCCAGTTTATTGGCCAGTTCTTCACCTCTTAAGTTCTTTGCAATAATTTTCCCTTCCTTATCGATCAGCAAGGTGAATGGTATTGACTGGACACCATATTTAACTGCCGCTTCATTTTGCCAGAATTTGAGGTCTGAAATGTGATGCCATGTCAGTTGGTCATCAGCGATGGCTTTTAACCAGGCCTCTCTTTCGCGGTCAAGCGAAACACCCAGGATATCGAAGCCTTTATCTTTATATTGGTTATATACTTTAACAACATTTGGATTTTCCTGACGGCAAGGTTTACACCATGATGCCCAGAAATCGATCAGGACAATCTTCCCGCGCAGCGATGAGAGTGCAAGAGGAGTTCCTTCGGGTGTATTGAGTGAAAAATCGGGCGCCAATGTACCTATTTCCGTGACCCTCATCTTATCGGCCAGCTTTTTAAGTTCGGTCACATAAACCGATGGATGAACCGATGGATCGAGAAATGCAATAAGGGTATCAACTTCGTGAGCGGTCATTTCCTGGGCGAACTGCATCAGTGCGACTAAAGGAGATACCGTGGATTTCGGATGTTCGCGTATAAAATTCTTTGCATAAACTTTTTGATTTCCCATCATGGCCTCGAAATCGATCTGGGCTTTTTTCATCCCTTCTTCGTTTCCGCTCTGCATGGCCTCGGAATATTTTTGCTGTAATCCCTCCGTTTCTCTCGATATATTTTTGAGCTCTTTAGTAAGGATCGAAAATTCGTCATTTGATTTGGAGCCCTTTATTACAGTTTGATCCAGACTGTCGGCATAAGCTTGCAACGTGATATTCCCGTTTTCGGCAAAGAACTGCGCAACCACACTTTGTGCGCCCATCGAAACAAGGCGTAATTCAGGAAGTTCGGACTTCCCTTTTAATTCAAATTTCCCGTTTACAATTTTGGCAGAATCCTCTGTAACCCACTTGCCTTCAGAATATTTCATTAATTTGATATCACCGCTCTCTTTCCCTGCTATTTGTCCCTTAATAACAAATCCTTCCGGCTTTGCACAAGACATCAGTCCTGCAATTGCCAGGAAAATAATTAGAAGATGTTTCATTTTATAGTAATTTATAATGTTGATTTATTTTGTTTATTTAAATTGAGTTAACAAAGATATTAAAACAATTTAAATCACCTAAACACGTGGCTTATCAAATCGGTGAATCGCTAATTATCCTTGTCCCCAACAAGTTTGAAATAGGTATTCAACAGTTCCTGTGCGGCAATAAATGAGCTCATTCCATCGGTTAATACCAGGTTTTCATAGGCAGCAAGCCTTGACCTGATCTGAGGATTCTGGTAGAAATTATTCCTGAGTGTCTCATTAATTGTTTCATACATCCAGAAGGTCGATTGGTCATGTCGCCGATTCTGAAAATAATTGTTCCCTTTTGTTAATGCAACATACTCGTTCACAGATTCCCATACTTGTGATATTCCCGTATTTTCGAGTGCGGAACAGGTTAAGACAGGGGGATTCCATCCCGATCCTGTAGGCGGGAAGAGATGGAGGGCATTTCGAAACTGAGCTGCTGCAAGTTGTGCTTTTTGGTAATTATCGCCATCGGCTTTGTTAATTGCGATAGCATCGGCCATTTCCATGATTCCGCGTTTAATTCCCTGGAGTTCGTCGCCAGCCCCGGCTATCTGAATCAGGAGGAAAAAGTCGACCATCGAATGGACCACCGTTTCCGATTGACCAACACCTACCGTCTCGATAAAAATCGTACTGAAACCCGCCGCTTCGCATAAAATAATTATTTCACGCGTTTTACGTGCAACACCACCAAGTGATCCGGCTGCCGGACTTGGCCGGATATAGGCATTGGGATCGGATGAGAGTTCTTCCATCCGGGTTTTATCACCAAGAATAGATCCTTTCGACCGTTCCGAACTTGGATCGATGGCCAGCACGGCCAGCTTACCACCCTGGCCAGTGATATGCCTGCCAAGCGATTCAATAAATGTACTCTTGCCGGCTCCGGGCATACCGGTAATTCCCATTCTGACCGATTTGCCTGCATAAGGAAGACACTTGATTATAATTTCCTGTGCAACACTTTGATGATCACGGTTATTGCTTTCGACAAGTGTGACTGCCTGGCTCAGGATGGTTATGTTCCCGTCAAGAATACCTCTCAGATAATCCTCCGGGGAAAGCAGCTTACGTTTGCCTTTTTTTAGAAATCTTTTAACCGAGTCGGCATTGACCGAATCGGGTTTATCGATTCCCGGGTTGACGACCAGACCAATATACTTCGGGTCATTTTCGGGATGATTATGGCTCATAAATATGGATATTTGTTCTTACCTTTTCACACTTCCGGTTACCCTTATTGCAGTTGTGGTATTTTCGGGGTCGTTCGAAATAACTGTCAGAATTTTATTCTGTATGCCTACGGTTCCTTTCGAATCAAAAGTTACCTTCATCTCGGTACTACTCCCGGGTTGAATTGTATTTGAAGCCGGCTGACCTGTGGTACACTCACAGGAAGCAGAAATGCTACGGATAATCAGGGGCTTTTTACCCTTATTCAAAATTTTAAAGGTGTAATTCACCTTTTTCCCTTCAGGAATTTCGCCAAAATCAAATGTTCGGCTATTATAATCAATCCGGGGTGCTGCTGCCAGGTCGGCTGCACTAAGTTTCGAAAAATCCTCCTCAACGGTGGCACTAATTGCAATGGCATGATTGTATTTTTCTTCAGCATTGAATGAGAGATAGATGCGGTTGAAAACGGGGCCGAAAGATGGTTTTTTAGTACCATCGAACGTTATCAGAAAATAACCTTTCGTTTTAGGCGGGATGACTGAAGGGACTGTTTTTATGGAAATATGCGCAGGTATTATTTTAAATTTTACCTTAACGGGTGATGTGCCGGGATTATAAAACTGAAGGGTGTCGGTTTTTATTTCATTGTCTTTGACTTTAACAAATGATAAATCAAAAGATGTTAATCGAATACCTCCGAAATCAACGGGATACAGATCCGTCAGGCTCAAAACTTTTGGGATCACATCGCCCGAGATGGTCAAGACACGACTATTTTGTGGAATATTTGCATTAATAGTTATACTTTTGTTAAAAACTCCGGGTCGCAGCGCGGGATCGTACGATACTTTTATAAAGCCTGTTTTTCCCGGCAGTATCGGTTCCCTGCTCCATTCGGGTGTTGTACAGCCGCACGAAGCCGTTACCCCCTGGATAATTAAAGGGAATTTGCTTGTGTTGGTAAAATTGAAATTATAGGTGACCGGACCTTCTTCCTCCTTGATTTTTCCGAAGTTGTGGTCCATTTTTTCAAACTTAATATCCGCCAATGGCTGGGCTTGAAGGCTATACACTACAGCCATCAAAACGAGAAAGACAAAGGTTCCAAGTATTCGTTTCATTTGTTATAAATTATATTCAGGGCTCACCCGTACCTGCGGGATGCCCGTTTCATTTAAATTCATTGAATTAACAACGCTATCATGTTTTGTATCGGATATTGGCCTTATCCGATTATTCATCACCGAAAAGTACACCCATGTTCCTCGCTTTGGTGATCAGCGGGTGTTTCGGATCAACCAGACTCAACTTGCCCCCGACCTCTTCGAGAGGTACCGCGCTTAGTACGCCACCATGAATTGCAACCATCTGGCCATATTCTTCCCTGGCGATCAATTCGGTCGCAAATGCCCCGTAACGTGTAGCCAGGATGCGATCCATCGCCGACGGGCTTCCGCCCCGTTGTACATATCCTAACCGCGTTTCCCGCGCTTCAATGGTTGTGAGCTGTTGAATCTTCGAAACCAGGTAGGACGCCGCCGAAATGTTATCGGGTTTTACAATTCCTTCAGCAACTACTACAATAGCTGAATTTTTTCCTTTCGAAAACCTTTCCTCGATCTCTTTGCAGACATTTTTGATATCATACCCGATTTCAGGAATCAGGATAATATCACCACCACCGGCTATTCCGGCATAAAGAGCTATCCATCCGGCATTGTGACCCATTACTTCGATTACCATTGCCCGCTGGTGTGAATTGGCTGTAGCATGCAGACGGTCAATAGCTTCAGTGGCAATTTCGACCGCTGAGTCAAATCCGAAAGTGATTTCGGTTCCGTAAACATCATTATCAATGGTCTTGGGAATTCCGATCACATTCAGACCCTCGTGTGCAAGAAGATTGGCAGTTTTCATTGTGCCATTGCCCCCGATACAAACCACACAATCCAGTCCGAGATCTTCATAATTTTTTTTAATTAATCCCGGTTTTTCATTAAATGCTTCCCCTTTTTCAAGTTTAAAGGGCTTTTCGCGTGAAGTTCCGAGTATTGTTCCGCCCAGCGTGAGGATTCCTGACAATTTGGCTTCATCAAGAATCACATATTCCTTCCTGATCAGGCCGCTGAAACCAGCCGTAAACCCGATTACTTCCATTCCATGGTTTACAATTGCGGTTTTTCCGACACCCCTGATGGCCGCATTTAGTCCGGGACAATCTCCGCCTGCGGTGAGAATAGCAATTTTTTTACCCATAATAAACAATTTTATTGAAAATTTTATAGACAGCTCATTTTTTGACACAATAACTATGCAAAACTAATACATATTTTGGCGGACAAGTTTTTACTGTGATCATTTAATTGTAAATTTGAATCCGGAATCCGATTTGGCCGGTTAAAACGGCGCTTGTAATTTATAAAATTAGTAAATAAAGAATAGAACCTATGATGCGTTTTTACATTCTGTTGGGGGTGTCGGTTTTTCTGGTTATCGGCTGTAAATTCGGCAAAAAGAAAGGAGAGATTTCGGAAGCGGACAAAAAAAAGCTTGAAAACGTGGCATGTTGCGAAACAGGTCCGTTAAATCAGCTCACTGATGCTGAAAAGGCGCAGGGCTGGCAACTGCTTTTTGATGGCACAACCACAGAGGGATGGCGTGGGTATAATAAAACGAATTTTCCTGCGGCCTGGGTTGTTGAAGATGGTGCATTAAAATGCAGAGGTGAGCAGAGCCGGGGTGAAGCCGGGAAAGCGGATGCCGGAGATATAGTATGGTCAAAGCAGCTTTTTTCAGATTTTGATCTGAGGCTGGAATGGAAAATCTCTGAAGGTGGGAATTCGGGTATTTTTTATAGAGGCAAAGAAGTGGCAGGCTGGCCTATCTACAAAACTGCACCCGAAATGCAGGTCCTCGACAATGAAAAGAATCCCGACGCATTCAGGGGCAAAGATGGCAACCGGAAAGCCGGATCGCTCTATGATCTGATTCCCGCGATTCCACAGAATGCCAGGCCTGTTGGTCAATGGAACTCCGTTGAGATTATCTGCTTACAGGGCAAAGTTGTACACCGTCAGAATGGTGTTCAGATTCTCGAATATGAACTTGGGACCCCCGAATGGAAGACCCTGGTTAAAAATTCAAAATTTCCAGGATTGAATCCCGATTGGG
>JBBRGI010000064.1:0-14325 GCA_038240855.1 Bacteroidales bacterium
GTGCGTTCAATGCGGATATTAAACTGAACCTGCAGAAGCATTTCCAGGCTATGAAACCGGTTATAGTTTTCCTTCGTGATCTCCATGACGCGATCCATCATTCCTACATAAGGGTTATCAGCAAAGGGACTCTTTTTTTTCGCGGCAGTAATCAACACTTCCTGCAACAGGATATTTCCCTTTGTCAGTTGTGGTATATCGTCAAAAACCTCCTTTTCCTTCCCGGGAGGGGTGAGCTTTAGCTCAAAATCGGGCACCTCCGGATAGGATGCAGGGACAGACATCTGAAGTACCCGATTCCAGTTTTTACCTTTATCGCTCGACGCCGAAGCAATAATCCATGTTGAGTCCGCAAGATATACCTGATTGTATTTAAATTCACCAATACTATCCACGGAAGTCAATAAAAACAGGTTGTTTTGCGGAGAAATCAATGTTATATTACTGTTTAATTCCGGCTTGTTTTTCAGCCAGTTCTTCACCCTTCCTTCAATCGTAAAGGCAACTTCGTTGGGAAAGGTGAAGTGCTGAATCGTATCTTTTAAAATTTTTGGCCAGTCATATTTGCGCCAACCTTGTGTCAGGAGCAGGTTATCAACAGCAATAGCATGTTCAATATCATTTTTTTCAAAATAACCATCCGGATTTTCTATCGGACCACGTAATGCAGGTCGGAATATGGATTCAGCACGCAGGCTATTGCTGAACTGATTCAACAGGGTTTCGCCAGGAAGGACCGATATACTTAATTTGGCAATCCGGGGACTGGTCAGCGAGTCGGTAATGTGAATATTCAACTTCACTGTATCGTTGGTCAGCGGTTCAGCATTAATCGTAAGGTTCCCAGCGGCTGTGGTGTCGTGATTGTAAAAAATCCGTTCGGCAACAGGCGTCAGATTTTCGTCAAAGACAGTTGCGCATACAATACCACCTTCCAATTCTTTTTTGCTGATCCTGAACTGCATGGCAGTTTCCTTTGAAAATGTCATCCGGTAATTATTGAATATTATACCGTTCGCATGAATCAGGACAAGGTAGGTTTTGTTAAGACGGAGAGTTGCTTCGTTGGTTTGTATTCTGAACCATACCACGTCAGGCCTGAGCGCATTTACCTGGATGATCACACCTTTAGGTTCCGACTTAGGAAGCTGCATATCGCGTGTCGTTCCGTCAGGGAGGACAACTTTTACCCTATATTGCTCATTCGTTACGTGGGGGATTGTCATGTTAACAAAGCCAAGGTCGTTGGTTGAAAAGGAGATAATTTCCTGGTTGTCGGCAGAGAAGACTGTTCCGGTAACTTTTGTACCCTTCCCATAGGGATCGGTTGCTTTGATGCCGATAACATTGTCGACACCCTCGAGCAACGTTCCACTCTCAGGCAGAAACTGAATGTCGTAACCGGATTTGAGTTCGGATAAAAGAGGAATCGGTTTCTGAGCCGCCAACTCCCCGGATTTTTTTTCTTTCCGTTTGACATTGGATTCGCTTTCAAGAACTTTATCTTTTCCAAGGATAGTTATCAGCGTGTAAAGATCGTAATCCGGATAGAAATTACGCATCCAGCTGGTACAGGTTCTGAAACAATAAGTGCCAGGTGCAAGAGAATCCGGAAGGTGAAAATAATTGTTGGCTGAACCGCCTTCTACAAAAAGGATTTTACGACTGACCAGTTTCTTTTCGGGTGACCAGAGCTCAGCATACAGTTTTGAGGTATTGAAATTCAATCGCCGGCTTGCCGGGTTTAAAACATACGAGGTGAACCAGATATCGTCGCCCTGTATATAGGCCGATTTATTGATGTGAGTATAAACCCATTCGAGCTCACTTTCGAAATAGCTATTGTAGGGCTTGAACAGTCTATTTTCAATTACAGCATCGTTTACAACAGTTTGAGCAAAAGACAGGCTGCAAAATAACGTTAACAATACCGGTAAGATTAGGTTTCTTACCAAACCAATGTGATGGCTGGATTGAGGTTTCACAAGGCGAATTATTATGTATAAATATGATTCAAAGGTAAAATATCCTGTTTAAATACCCGGACTTTTAAAAAAAATTGTTGCCCGGATTTATATTTTGTCAAACCTCCTCATTTTAATGATTTCAGTTGGAAATGGATCTTAAATTAATTACTTTTGGTAGACTCATTCGAACTAAAGCGAAACTTTTTCCCACAGGTTATCAAAATATGGAAAAACTCAGAGTCCTGACCATTAGTAATACAGAAAAAATCATCCGTAGGCTCAAGAAGGATAACAAATCGGCTTTTGATGAGCTATTCGGGTATTTTTATCCTCGTCTTTACCATTTTTCAAAATCAATTCTTAAGATTGAAAATGAGACGATGATATTTTGACAAAATTGGATCAGATTATTAACCAAATTCTTTAAAGCATGGAGAGAAAACAGACTACCGGATTCAAAAAAACAAGGGTGAGAATAGCCGTTCCCACCTTTAAACAGATTTGATTAAAAAAAAATTATTTAAAAACCAATTGCAAAGTTATGAATAAATTGCTGCGAAAATATGGCAATATGCCATTGTTTTATCAACTTTATAGAAAAATGAAACTAACCATACTTATTGTAACATTGTCAATATTAAGCAGTTTATCTGCTGAAACCTATTCTCAAGCCACCCGATTGACCCTATCGGAAAATAATTCGACACTGTTATACGATAAAAACGAGATGGAACCTTTTATTAGTGAACAGCAGGTCAAAAAGCTTAAAGGTCAAGTAACCGATCAGTCAGGTGTTCCAATCCCCGGAGCAACAATCCTCGTAAAAGGCACCTCAACGGGTGTTACAACAGACAATGATGGTAATTATTTAATTTCGAATGTTCCCGATAGTGCAACTCTTCAATTTTCATTTGTTGGGATGAAAACTCAGGAAATTGCGGTGAGGGATCAAACAACAATAAATGTCAGGCTTGAAGAAGAAACAATTGGAATTGAGGAAGTTGTTGCTATTGGCTATGGAACACAACGCAAGAAGGATCTGTCTGGTGCAAATGTAAGGGCTGATATCTCTGCACTTCAGGAATCTCCGAATATTAGTTTAGGATCGGCACTGCATGGAACTGTTGCCGGATTAAATGTCGGCGCTGTAACAACAGCCGGATCAGATCCAAGTATCTCTATCAGAGGAAGGACTTCAATTTCCGGTACCAGCTCACCTTTAATTGTCCTGGATGGTATAATCTACAGGGGCAATCTTATTGACATAAATCCAGCGGATATTGCATCAGTAGATATTTTAAAAGATGCCAGTGCCACCGCAATATATGGTTCTGAATCAAGTAATGGGGTAATTTTGATTACCTCTAAAATCGGAAAAAACACTACGAAACCCACAATTGAATATAGCTTTTCATATTCAATGCAGGAAATTGCAAATAAAGAGATGCTACCCGAAGATGGTGCAGGATTCATACGTAAAATAGGCGACAAATTTTTAAGTGAAAGCAGGACCGGGGCCGACATGCTTACGCCAAATCCGGCATGGGATCCTACCAGTAAATTTTTTGGATCGGAGATTTTGGCCGGATATCAGCAAGGGATTGAAAATAACTGGTGGGAATTGCTAACGAATAAAAATCCATTTATTCAAAATCATAACGTTAATATAAGTGGCAAAAGTGAGTTGAGCTCTTACTTTTTCTCCTTAGGATATACAGATCAGGATAATGTGGTAATCAATGATTCCTATAAGCGATATAATTTTCGTATTAATCTGGATACAAAAATCACCAACTGGATGAAAATTGGGATTCAATCGTTTATGAGTATCAGTAATGTATCTTCTGTTTCTCCTTCAATAGGAAATATTATTGGACTACCTCCACAAGTACCCTATCTTAATGCAAATGGTGGATATATTCTTCAACCTTATCGGGGTTTGCTGAATCCGTTCCTTGAATCCCAGCAACAGGACCTGGATAAAAGGCATAATTTATTTGGTAATATTTATGCCGATATTGATATTCCATTTGTTAAAGGATTAAATTACCGCCTTAATTTCTCCCAGAATCTGATTGATGGGAAAAGGTATAATTTCAATGCCAACGCTCAGAATTTTACTGGAGATGGTTACAAAACAAATTCCTCTCAATACTCTTTAACCTTGGACAATATCTTAAATTACCGTCGCACAGTTAACAAGCATGCCATAACCGGAACATTGGTATATGGTATTGAAAAGAGAGAATATGAAAATACAACTGCAAGATCAATAAAATTCGGAAATAATATACTTGGCTATAATAAATTGGATGCTGGTCAGTCGGGTTTGCAAACTGCAACCTCATCGGCATGGAAAGAGTCAAGCTTATATGCAATGCTAAGACTTGGTTACATCTATAACGACCGGTATATTTTTACCGGAACAGTTCGACGTGATGGTTTTTCAGGTTTTGGACCGAACAATAAATTTGGAATTTTTCCATCTGCGGCTGTTGCCTATAGGATTAGTGAAGAGGATTTTATCAAAGATAATTTTTCCTCCATTAATGATTTAAAACTTCGTTTGTCCTATGGGGTAAGCGGAAATCGTACTATCGGTCGCTATGCAACCCTTGCAAAAATAGAATCAACAGTTGGTAACGGATATTTATACGGAGACGGTTCAACTGCTGACCAGGGACAACGTATGAGCAGCCTGTCAAACCCTAATCTAAAATGGGAATCAACCAAATCACTTAACATGGGTGCAGACGTAAGTTTATTAAATAACCGACTATCAGGCAGTGTTGAGTATTATATTGCAAATACATTTGATCTTTTGTACAACATCAACATCCCGGTACTTAACGGTTTTGGTTCCATTCCAATGAATATAGGTAAACTAAAAAATTCAGGTCAGGAAATTACGATAAACGGTATTCCGGTAAAATCTAAAGATTTTACCTGGGATATCTCTTTCAATTATTCACGAAACAGGAATGAGGTGGTTAGTATTTTGGGTAATGACATTAATGGTGACGGAAAAGAGGATGATTTAATTTCATCCAAAATATTTATCGGTCATCCTTATGGTGTAGCTTATGATTTTAACATTATAGGAATGTGGCAATTGGAAGATTATCAGGCAGGAACTATACCGGCAGGTTTTACCTATGGCACTTACAAGGTTGAAGACATTGATAAAAGTTCCTCTTATTCGGCAGGGGCTGATAGAAAAATCCTTGGGTATACCGATCCTTCGTATCGTTTCAGCATTTTAAATACCTTTAGATATAAAGACTGGGAATTTAAGTTTTTTGTAAACTCGATACAGGGTGGAAAAGATTATTATTATGGTCAGCCTGGTAGCAGCCTGGCAAATCCGGATAATATCTACGGATCAAACCTGTTTAAATTTGATTATTGGACACCTCAAAATCCAAATGCCAGGTACAGGCAAATCGGCTATTATACGGTTGCTCTTGGAGAGACTTTTTCTCCCTATATTCAACGGAGTTTTATCCGCTTACAGGATATGACCATCGCCTATAATTTACCAAAGTCAATATTGCAGAAGATCAAAATTAGCAGATTAAAAGTATATGCAACAGGGAATAATCTACTCACATTTACCGATTGGGATGGTTGGGATCCGGAAACCGGAACTGGCCTTGCAGCCGGAGCATATCCGCTTTTGAGAAGTTATTCGATTGGACTAAATGTTGAATTTTAAAACCATGCTGTCATGAAGAAAATATTAATATATGGTTTGGCTCTGATTTTTGGAGCTATGTTATGTGTCTCATGTGATGAGGAAAAATTTCTTGAAGAAAAGCCTTTAGACTTTTATTCGCCGGTAAACTCGCTCCAGAAAAGTTCAGAATTTCAAGCAGCGGTTAATTATCTGCATAACCGTGTGAGGCATATTATGTGGGGAGGAATAAATCTGGATGCAAATTTTGCATTGCGTTATGCAACCGACTTTGCAGTAAATGCAACCGACTATAATCCTCCTGTAAAACTGAATGATTATAAAAACACAATGGTCCCAACCTTTGCTGTTCCACAAATTATTTGGGAAGCTAATTATGTTGTAATTTCAAATGCGAATGTAATTATAGACCGTACAAAGCTATCCACATCTTTGACAGAAGCCGAAAAAAAGGCTTTTACTGCTCAAGCGTTGTTTTTCAGGGCATTGTCCTACCGCATGTTGGCTAATTTATATGGCGGTGTTCCTTTAATCCTTGAGGAGGTTACAGTCCCGCGCAGAGATTATACCCGGGCTACGCGTGATGCAGTTTTTCAGCAGTGTAAAACAGACCTGCTGGAGGCTATAGCTGGTTTGGATGATATTGACAAGGTTAAGGATGGAAAGGTTAATAAACAGGTCGCCAAACATCTGCTTGCCGAAATATATATATCCCTTAACCTGGCTGATGAAGCAATTGCTGTCGCTTCAGAAGTAATTTCCTATCCGGCAGTTAGCCTCATGGTGAATCGTTTTGGAAGATTTAAAGATAAACCGGGAGATGTTTACCGTGATCTTTTTGAGCTAAATAATCAGAACAGAACAAGTGGTAACAAGGAGGGATTATATGTAATACAAGCCGATTATTTAAATCTGGCGTCTGCACAGAGGGACGTTACTCAATGGGCTCTGGTTCCGAACATGGGAAGTTTGACAATCAAATCAACTGTAGGTGGGGTTGTAAAAAGTGTACCAGCCATTATGGGTTATAATGACAAATTATCCGGAAGGGGTGTTGGATGGATGCGACCCACGACTCACTTTTTATACACCATTTGGAAAGATGACTTTAAAGGTGATATCAGAAATTCACAATATAATATAGTCAGAGATTTTCAGATTGACGGAGTGGCCAGTAATTCTGCTGACTATGGCAAATGGTATGTAGCCGATGGATACGCTAAAAAAGCACCATCGTTTGCTGATACCATTAGAAATTGGTTTCCCATTATTAAAAAAACCTCCTTATCTCAGGGCGATTTCCCACCTGAATATCTTAAAAGAGACGCAAATGGAACTCCTATTGTTTCTCCTTTAGGTGGTAATATTTTAGTAAATGCGAGCGAAAATGTGTTCAAGGATCAATATCTTTTCAGATTAGCTGAAACATATTTGTTGCGGGCAGAAGCATTCATTCTTAAAGGTGACAAACAAAAAGCTGCAGACGATTTAAATGTTTTAAGAGCCAGGGCTAAAACGATACCTGTTAACCCAAACGATGTAAACCTGGATTATATCCTCGATGAAAGACTGAGAGAATTGTACGGTGAGGAACTCCGCATGGTCACGCTCACACGATTAGGGAAATTGTATGACAGAAATGTCAGATATAATGAGAAGTCAGGCGTGTCGATTCAACCCTACCACAACCTTTGGCCTATTCCTTTTTCAGAGATTGAAAGAAATATAGAAATTCAAATGGAACAGAATCCAGGGTACACCAATTAACTTAAATGTAATTCATTAATAGCCGGGCAGCCTGACATTCTGCCCGGCTTAATTTTATTCCACTATGAGAAACATTTTAGGGAAAGTAGTTTTTATTACAGCCACACTCCTTGTCGGAGGCAGTTGTCAGACACCACCCGAGAAATCGAATCTGCTACTCTGGTATAATGAACCCGCATCAAATTGGAATGAGGCATTACCTCTGGGGAACGGGAAGTTGGGAGCAATGGCATTTGGAGGAATTGAAGAAGAGCATTTGCAACTTAACGACAATACATTATATAGTGGGGAACCATCCCAAAGTTATAAGAAGGTGAATATAACCGGAGATTTTGAGAAGGTCATGGGGCTTTTACATGAGGAAAAAAATAATGAAGCTGATCAATACATACTTAAAAACTGGCTTGGACGTTTGCATGCCAATTATCAGCCGCTGGGCGATTTATTTGTAAAAAGTAGTCATCAGAGCGAAGTAACCGACTATCAACGTGAGCTGGATATCGCCTGTTCATTATTGCGAATTACCTATCAGTCATCTGGCATTCAATACTGTCGCGAAATGTTTGCGTCACATCCCGACAGTGTAATCGTGATTAAGTTTTCGGCCTCTAAGCCAGTATTGAATTTGGTCGTTTCATTATCGTCGGTTCATCCTACAGCAAAAACAAACGTTCAAAATGGACTTATCTCGTTGAAAGGTCAGGCCCCCGGCTACAGTTCGCGTCGTACACTCGAACAAATTGAAGGATGGAAGAATCAATACAAACATCCTGAACTTTTTGATACCAACGGACAACGAAAATTTGAGAAGCAAAATCTATATGGAAACGAAATCGATGGTCTGGGAACCTTTTTCGAAACTCAGCTAAAGGTGAACCACAAAGATGGCATACTGGAGAATGACACCAATTCGATTCATGTAAAAAATAGCAGTGAAGTAGTTTTAGTTCTTTCTGCAGCAACCAGTTTCAACGGATTTAATAAAAGTCCTTCAAAAGAAGGCCTCGATCCGGAAATAATTTCCGCCAGAATTCTGAAAAAAGCTTCTTCAAAATCATATAAGGAATTAAAGAAAAATCACGAAAATGACTACAAACAATTGTTCGAAAGAGTCAGTCTCAATTTGGTCAGCGAAATCAAAACCGATTCAATCCCAACTGATCATCGGATAATCAATTTTGTCAAAAACAATGATCCGGATCTGGTGGAATTACTTTTCCAGTATGGGCGTTATCTGATGATTTCCGGCTCACGAAAAGGAGGCCAGCCACTTAACCTGCAAGGTATCTGGAATAATATGGTTATTCCTCCATGGAATAGTGCCTACACGATCAACATAAATACTGAAATGAATTACTGGCCAGCCGAAGTGACCAACCTCGCGGAATGTCATGAACCTCTGTTCAGAATGATCAGCGAGATGGCAGTCACAGGTAGTGAAACAGCAAAACTGATGTATAACCGGCGCGGGTGGGTAGCACATCACAATGTCTCCATCTGGCGTGAAACATTTCCGAATGATGGAAGTCCTGGTGCCTCTTTTTGGAATATGTCAGCCGGTTGGTTGTTAAGTCATATGTGGGAACATTACTTATTTACTGGTGATAAGAACTTCCTGAAGAATGAAGCCTATCCGCTGATGCGGGGAGCTGCAATGTTCTGTTCTGACTGGTTAATTGACGACGGAAAGGGTTATTTGGTTACTGCTGCCAATAATTCTCCTGAAAATTCCTTTTTAAATTCAAATGGCGAACGTGCCCAGGTAAGTTCAGGTCCAACCATGGACATGGCTATTGTCCGTGAATTGTTTACCAGGACAATCGAAGCTGCTCTACTATTAAATAGAGATTCTGATTTAGTGAGTGAATTACAATCAAAACTTGCAAAACTTGCTCCTTATAAAATCGGATATAAAGGCCAACTCCAGGAATGGCAGAGAGATTATGCAGAACCTGAACCCAGGCACCGGCACATATCTCACCTGTATCCTCTTCATCCTGGTAATCAAATCAACAGCGAAACGCCTGAATTATACCGGGCTGCAAAACAAACCTTACTGTTACGCGGTGATGAAGCCACCGGTTGGTCGATGGGATGGAAAATTAATATGTGGGCACGTCTGGGTGATGGAAATCATGCCTATACTATAATCCGAAATCTTTTTAATCCAGTTGGTTTTGGTGAAACAAAACGTTCCGGGGGAGGGTTGTTCAAAAACTTATTCGATGCACATCCCCCCTTTCAAATAGATGGGAATTTTGGATTTACTGCAGGTGTCGCCGAAATGATTCTTCAAAGCCATGATGGTTACATTCATTTGCTACCGGCATTACCTGAAGCATGGCCTTCCGGCGAAGTCAATGGATTAGTGGCAAGGGGTGGTTTTGTAATTGACATGAAATGGAAGGATGGACATATACAAAAATTAGACATTCATTCAAGTATAGGGGGAGATTGCAGAATTAAAGTTCCAGATGAAATGACTTGTAAACAAGCAGGGCTCAGGGAGGCATCCAACCAAATTAGCAATCCGTTGCTTCAAAAACCGGCATCTGTCCCATTTATCAACAATTCAAAAACAGAACTTGCAGATATGCAAACCTTACCCGGAAAACAATATCAATGGTCAACAATTGCTGGAAAAACTTATCATTTCGAGATAAATAACTAAATTTAACACGTAAAAAAAATCAGTATTCAAATTCATAATTGAAAATTGTTTCATTAAAAGCTGAAATCCGGCTTTAACCATTTATTTAAATCTGTTAATTCATCCATTTCCTATGAAGAACAATTTTGTTGCATGCATATTTTGCATCACTTACATTTTTTTTACCAGTGTAGCCTGCAAATCAACAGGCAGCGAAAATTCTGATTACGGGGATACATTGAAAATCCTGAGCTATAATGTCCGTAATTGTAAAGGCCTCGATAATATTACTGATTATAAAAGAGTTGGCGATATTATAAGCCGTATAAATGCTGACTTTGTTGCCTTGCAGGAACTTGACAGTGCGACTGATCGAAGTAATAAGGTTGTTGTTCTGGATGAACTTGCAAAATATACGGGGTTGTATTCAACCTACAGAAGTTCGATCAGTTATCAGGGTGGTAAATACGGCATCGGAATGCTGACCAAAGAAAAACCAATCGGAACAGAGGCCGTTCCGCTGCCCGGAAGTGAAGAACCGCGCAGCTTGCTGATTGTTGAAATGGACAAATACGTGATCTGCTGTTCTCATTTTTCACTTACTCAGGCCGACAGAATAGCCTCGGTGGCCATTATTGCCAATGCAGTAAAAAAATATGCAAAGCCTGTCTTTTTAGCCGGAGATCTGAATGCTGAAATCAGTTCGGCTGAAATGACAAATATGGTAAAGGATTGGCAAATCATTAATAATCCGTCACAACCCACCATTCCGGCCAACGCTCCCCGAAAATGTATCGATTTTGTGCTGATGAAAAAAACAACGAACTATAAAGTTGATGTTATTAAAAGTGTTGTGGAAAATGAACCGGTTGCCTCTGATCATTTACCGGTATGGGTCACCGTACGAATCACGAAATAGACAAAACGAACTTCCATCTTTATAAAGTAATCATTTCATCAATTTAATTATGCGTTTTATTTTCAATGCACTGCTTATTCTATGCCTGTTGCCCGCTTCAACATGTGTAATTGCTCAGGAAATTTCCATTATCAATGGTCCCTATATCCAGGCCGTTGGCGAAAATGAAGCCACCATTGTCTGGACAACAAACTTTGATGCCGTCTCCTGGGTTGAACTGGCACCCGCGGGGACTAACAGTTTTTATGCAGAGGAGCATCCTTCCTATTATCAGACCTTGCATGGCAAGCGCATCGTCGGTAAACTGCACAAAATAAGAATTCCAAACCTTGACAAAGCGAAAGAATACCGCTACAGGGTATTTTCAAAAGAGGTGTTGGAATATGAAGGACATCGGATTCTTTATGGAGATATTGCCTCCTCGAATGTGTATTCCCAAAAGGCCTATCGTTTTAAAACACTGGATAATCAAAAAGAGAAGATCTCCTTTTCTGTCGTAAACGACATACATGGCCATACCGATAGTCTACAGGCATTGCTCAGCAAGGTAAAATACGGGGAGACCGACCTGGTGTTTTTCAATGGTGATATGGTTTCATCCATGAATAATGAAAAACAGTTCTTTGACGGTTTTATGTCTGCTTCAGTAAAAATGTTCGCAAGTGAAGTTCCTGCATTCTTTGCAAGGGGTAATCACGAAACACGCGGACCATTCAGCGTGTCTTTTCCTGACTATTTCCCAACCAATACCGGAAAACTATATTATGCTTTCAGACAGGGACCTGTCTATTTTGTCGTTCTCGACTGCGGTGAGGACAAACCCGATTCAGACATTGAATATTCAGGATTAGCCCAATTCGATGCTTACCGGACCGAGCAGAAAGAGTGGCTGGAACAGGTAGTCATAACCAATGAATTTAAATCGGCACCGTTTCGGGTAGTCGTTCTGCATATTCCTCCGGTGGGCTCCGACTGGCACGGACCTCTGGATATCAACCGGAAAATCTTACCTGTTCTAAACCAGGCAGGAATAAATATTATGCTTTGCGGACATACCCACCGGTATCAATATATTGAACCAAATGACGCAGAACTTAAATTTCCTATCCTGATCAATTCGGTTAATAACGTGCTTGAGATCAATGCCGATCAGCAAAAAATGATTATCGAACGGAAAAATACAAGCGGAAAAGAACTCAACAATTTCCAGTACACAAGGTAATCTGTTTTACAGTACTAAATTACGACTATAGTGATAGTTTGACTTGTCCGGGACATGAACAAGTCAAACTATCACTAAGTCACAACATCTTTTTTCTCCATGGAGCAACACCTGTTATTTCACGGGTTCATTCTCTTGAAGCATTTTAATAAAGTATCCGCCAACCACCGAGCGTGCCTGGAAACCAACTTGTTTGGCATTCGTTGTCTCATATCAGTCGGTCATAGGAACGCGGCTTGTTGATTCGTTGAAAGATGTACAGCGAAGGGTTTAGTCCATTTGCCGCTTTCAGAATAATAGAATATCGGTGTGAGCATCCCTTTTAACAGATCGGGATTATAAATCAGGAACAACGGTGCTGAAGGATAGGTCACATCAACCGTACCGATTATACATTGTAAGTTTCAGCTATTTCTTTTTCAAAATCAGCAGCATATCGTTGTCGAAATTCTGTTCAACTTCAATTTTACCGCTTTTAACTGTCACAGGAACAGCAACTCCAGTCTTTTTTTTGCCGGGTTTGTCGGTCAACTCAATGGAAGGCGACCAAATAAGTTTCGCCGGGGAATATTCATTGGTTACCGGGTTAAACCATTGCGCTTCATAAACTAATCCTCCAGAATTAAATAGAGAGATGGTTGCCTTTGCCGGAATATAAATCAGTACTTCTGAATAGTCATCTTTCTTCAACACCGATATCCATTGATTGTAAACCGAGTTTCCCGGTTGTTTTGCAAGCATTTCGTTGGCGGGGAAAAATCGCCACCATTCGAACTTCCCGATAAATCTGGCCAGGTAGCCCATTTGTATACTGCCGGGTAAATCAAGACTTTTTTTCCAGTCCGAAGTTCCGGGAGCGTCGCTGTGGTTCAGTATTGATTCGCCATCACGTAACCAGGGCCAGATGCCATTTGCCCCATAGGTTATTCCCGCAACAGGCGTTGCAAACAAACTCCAGTAAGAAGCATTGCGCACATCTTTGGCGGTAATCCGGAAACCAATTTCTTCATAGTTAGGTTCCATATTAATGTACGGCATAGGTTTCAGATTACTCCACATTTTCGACACCGGCCCTTTATTGATCCAGTTGACCGTTCCTTCGCCATTGCTGTGTGACGACTGATAACCCATTAGGTTGTACCATTTCTCCTGCGCAAATAATTCGCCTACCCATGATGACCCGTGAGGATGTAAGGTGGCCGGTGCATGATCGGTATCATCAAAGACCCGACGTCCTATTTCCTTCCATTTTAACTCCTGATCGTCGTAGTATTTGCCATCACCGCCTAATGTCCAGATGACCTGATTACCCTGGTAACGTGCCACGATATATTTTGCCAGGAGTACAGCTTCGTCAAGCGGCAAAGTATAACCTGGACTCAGGTGCCTGCCTTTTCCGTTTGGCAAAGCCCACAAAATCACCGGAGAAACAATCAGGCCTTTTGCGTTTGCTTCATCAATTTTCTGATCCATTCGTTTGAAGAATTCCGGATTGATCTGAATATGACCGGTACCTTCGATTGCGGTAAGTCCTTCTGCATTTTTATCACAGCCCCTCCATTCGGTGGTAACCAACTGGATCACATTATAGTTGTTTTTTACCCTGTGATTTAAGTAATATTCCCATTCTTCATCGGTTGATTTTAATGCGCCATTCCATGCCGTACATGCGAGCCAGAAAAATGGAGTCCCGTCATTATAAGCCAGATAATATTTTCCATCGGGATGCATAAGGGAACCTTTTTGAAATATAGCTTCACTGCGGTTGTTATTTTTACATTCGAAAGTTCCCTGCTTTGCGTGCAGTCCCTCATTTTTAACGTCCGTACACTGGCTTTTCCAGGTCCAGGCGCCTTGTTCATCAGGGCAAAAGCGTGCCTTCCATGTTGTGCCGCCATCCCAGAAACCCCGCACTACCCTTTCTCTTCCCGAAGGCGCCATAAATGTTATTTTGAAATCTTTCACATCATACACCGGATCAGTATATGCTTTGCTACTTTTAAAATTAAGTTCATATTTCATCCACAGAGTGGCATCTTCGGCAGATAACATCTGGTTAAAGACTAAAAAGAATAAAATACTGGTTAAAATTTTCATTTGATAGTG
>JBBRGI010000065.1:0-14254 GCA_038240855.1 Bacteroidales bacterium
TTTGGATGCAGGTACTGTAAAACCATTACCGAGGGGGTAAATAACGTTCAGATAGCTGTCAACAGGAGTTTGCGCCAGGGAGCGTGTTCCTTCACCAATTTCCTTAATCAGAATAGAGATGATATTTTTCTGATAATCAACGGCATGAATAGAGAATGGCCGACGTAAGAAGACACTTTGGGAATGATCTGCCAATATATTTGCAAACTGGCCCGGAAGAATATCCTCCAACTGCCCGGGTGCCTGTAATTGTAATAAATGATGGTCTTCGTTGAGTCTGAGATTGGCAATAACCTTCAGATTCTGAACTGATTTCCGCATTTTCCTGAAATTTAAACATTCATTTGCAGCAGTTATGCCCAATAAACCAGGTTCTTTAAATAACTGGTTTACTATAAACTGCATTAATTCGTGCAAAGATAGGTCAAATTCTATTTTGAAGGAGTATAAGCTGCAAAAGTTTTGTCTTTGTAAAACAGGACAATCCGCTCAACTTCCTTATTGAATAATGAACTATCTATCAGTTCGCTTAACGATTTGGAAGAACTGACTTCAGCCGGTTGGGTTTGAATGTTGGTATTGGGATATCCATTATTTAATTGATCCGGAGGCTCAACAGGAGTGTTTTTTGCCACAATTTGACTGGTTCGAATCTCTTCGCTGGCTTTCAGAACTTCGTCTTCATCCGGAAACTGAAACAATGCAGGTTCTTTTACCTGTGGAGATTTAGTGTCAGAAATTGTTCCTTCACCCAATAGCAGCCAGCGCGGATTTAATGTCCGGTAGGAACCAAGCATTTTCTGGATAAAGGAGGCGCTTGGATAATTACGACCATTCAACACATGCGATACACTAGACCGCTGCACACCGATCTTTTCCGCAAATTCTGCAGGAGAAATACCCTCCTTATTCAGAAATTGTGTGATTCTATCCTTCATGATAAAGTAACTTTAAAAATTTAATAGCTGTGCGTTCACATGGGAACCCGATGTCCTCTGCAGACCTTTTACTTCATAAACAACATCCACAATCGTGATAGTTCCATATGTAATTTTCCAATTACAAATGTATAAAATAAATAAATGACATTTGTATAAATAAATCTATTTTTTATGAATTTACATTATTGAATCAAACAGCATGAATCCACATAAGTAAATTATAAGGTAATTGGATACCTGGGGATTTTTTTGTCTGTTATATCAGATTATTTTAATACAAAAGACTTTATATCAGATAATAAGTTCTAATTGCAGGCTAAAATCATTTAATATAAAGCAATACATTAATTAAATCGCATAAAATATTGGTATTTAAATATATATACTTTAAATAAGTAAGTATAACAGGTATATTCTAAGTCTTAATAACAAATGTAACCAAAATCATAAACCAATACTTTAATAAAAGCTATTAAGTTATTGATTTTATGTGCATTGAAATGTTATTATATAAATCGTATGCACATTGGAAATTGGTAGTCATAATTAGCCAAAAATTGTACTTTTAAAGTGTTATTTATAGGTATACAAATGTAATTTACTGCAATCGTACATGATTATTGATCTATTTGTAAACAATGCTTGTTTAATTACATTTGTGAACTCACGCTATTTGTAATCTGTTCCTGGTTAAACCTGTATTTGAGCCTGAACAGGGAGTTGATTTGGCTACTTTAACTGGCAGTAATATTACAGTCGCCCTTTACGATAAATTGGATCATCTTAAATGGCGATTGATCATTCATAAACTTATTGAAATAATATCAGGCAGTTTAACCGAACTGTTTTTTGTTGCTAATGAATTGTTTTTAATGGCATTCCCGCAAATATTCCCCTCTGAGAATCGCACAAAAAAATATCCCTGGCTATCAGCAGGGATATTTTATATTCTGAAAGAGATATTATCTGGTTACTGCAAGCTTTAGTTTACTGATTCACTTTTTACACCGACATTTTTTTTGAACCCGATATGGTCTGGTCTCTGCCCGAAGTACAAATTCCTGTGCGGGACTAAAAATCAAATTGCGGGTAAAATTACAAAAACAGGTCAGTGACTAAAGCGCGTTTAAATTTATTGAAAACAGAAATTCGTAATTAACGGTTTCGTTATTGATTAGGTAGGATGTCCGGACACCGATTTTCGCGGGTACTAGCAACCGGAGTAAATTGCAATCCGTGGTCAGTTCGCCACCTGCAGAAGAAAAATTTATCCTGTATCCCGTTGATTGATTTTTCAGGGGAATCTCTGCCTGGGCATAATCATAAAAAACCCGCAACGAAAATCTTTTAAAGTATCCTAATTTTCCCAACCTCCAGTCCGGGTAAAACAGCGGCAATACGTAATCCGACTTTATTGTCAGCAATTGATTATTGTAGAGATTACTGAAGCCTCTGGGATATGCAATAAGATCCGAAAATGACATACTGCCAGAAATCTCCTTTTGCTGATAGCCGCCATAAATCCGCAAACCATGGTGCTTCACCAGTCCCGGAAAATATAGGGTTCCCTCTGTGGACCAGATCGACCCATAATTCCGGTTTCCAAATGGCGAATAGCGGTAGGCCAGATCGATTACCTGCCCAATCGCGGGTTGAAGATCACGGTGCCCCAGTTTCAGGAGATTATGCGCATACAGTCTGTAAGTCAGAGGAATAAATGTTGAATTTCTCAGGGGAGTGTTCCCGTCAATCCAGGTTTGTGAATAGCCTGCCTGCACTTCCGGTTGTACCAGGCGGTACATTTTCCCGTGCGACAGGTTAAGGGGAATGCTCACTCCACCATCAAAATTGAATACCTTGTACGTAAAACTGATAAGCTGGGTATCTATACTAACGGTTTGACCCGATGAATTTACATGATTATTGATCTGTAGATATCGGGACTTCTCGCGGCCGTAATCGGCCTTCAATTTAAATATCGGAAAAAAGCCGGTATAATCAAATTTAGCAATCCATTTACCAGTTTTATTGACCGCTGAATAATCATATCCGAGTTGGGTAACGGCTGTGCTCAATTTGTTCTGCGACATCAGCGACACGCCGGGTCTGATTTCTTCAGTTTCAGCATCAATATGCAAAGGTGCCCAGCTATGGAAATTGAATAAACTGGCCAGTTTTGAATATGGTTTTGAGGAAATTGTTGTCGTATCCAATTTCGAAAAATCGGGTATCCCTTTTTCCTGGGACGAAAGCTGATCAGCCAGTTTATAATTAAATGACACTGCCGGATCTGATATACGGAACACACCGTCTTTCAACGCCATTTTGACGACCTTATAACCATCTGAGGTATAATCACAATAAACCAGATTATCCCCGTCAGAAGTTACCTGAACGTCGCGTGCCCCAAACCGGGCTGAAGTCACGCGATAATTTTTCTTTTCAGCCAGGTTGTACGTATAAATATTGTCTTTCCCATCAATTGTTCCGGTATAATAGACAAAATTACCGTGCTGAACAGGTCGAAAAATTTCATTATGAGAGAAAGGAAACAGGTAATTGATGGTGCCTGCAAAAGGGTCTATTTTCGCCAGCGATTTACCTTTTCCTCCCAATATAACAGCAAAGAGTTCTTTATTATTTTCATCCCACGAAGGAGTAATTATGAAAAGATCCTGTGCTATTGGCATCTCTTTTATTACGCTACCTGTGCCCGGAGAAAGAATAACGATTGAACACTGATTTACACTATCTAGTTTTACAGCAGCGAGATACTGTCCGTCAGAAGATAACGACGGAGCAAAAATTTTGTACTGATATTTTTTCTCTACCATCCGGCCGTTAGCGAGGTTCAGAATTCTTAATTGCGAAAACTCACGATGGGCCCATCGTACATCTGATTTGGCTTCTATCCAGAAAATTTTTTCCTTACCGTATGTAATCGATTCTTCAAAAAGATCACCGGGTGTGAAAATAATCTTCTCATCTCCTTTTGGTCCGATTTTTACAAACCGGGTAATATCGTTGATTGAGTACCTGACCGCAAAAAAAGTCGAATCGCTGAGCGGATATGGATACCTGTAATTAATATACCCGGGTGATTGTTGTGTAACTAACTGAAATTCTGTTTTTTCCAGTATTTTATCACTCGCGGTCCATGATTCATTCAGGTCGGAAAATATTTCGTGGTAGAGTCCTGTCTGATTCTTTCCGGTAGCATTTTTTAAGCCTTTGGAAAATGCATTTAATGATAAGGGCCTGCGCGCTACATTGTTCAGAACCATTGACCAACTGTCAACTCCATATTTACTCCTGATTCCTGCCACCATCTGATAGCCTAATTTGTAATGATCCGGAACATGATCCCTGTACGAGCCCAGGTAAGCTTTATCGTAACTAAAGAATCCTTTATCAACACTTTGGGCTTTCAATTCCATCTCAAAGGCAGGAACTCTTCCTCTTCCCGAATGGCTTAACGCAGTTTCTGCGACAACTGCATCTCCCTCGAGAAACCAAAAAGGCAAATAAATCCCAATAATAATTGCAGCAGCCTGCTGACCCAATAATATCCTGAATATATCTGGTAATTCCGACCCGATTTTGTCGATTTGAACGATATGCCGTAACTCATGAATAGCCAGTTGATCAAGCCAGTCCTGGGCATAAATCGCCTGGTCGGGAGTCGTAAAAAGTTCAACCCGCGAAGGCGCCCAGGCTGCAAAACCGTTTGAACGAACTGTACTGGTATGCAGAATAACGGAAATCTTCCGTGGTTGATGCTTCAAAGAATACCCGCCAAATTCGTAAACTTTTTCAAAAATCAAAGCCATACGCTGCGCTTTTATTTCAAAATCAGAAGGATAGATAATCTGGAAATTTGACGTGTTGATCTGTCGCCAGCGAATCTCCGACGGGTCCTCTCCTATTGAATAATATTGAGCAGCAAGCAAATAAGGTAAAAAAACAAGAGAAAATATAATTAAATATCGCTTCATTTATTAGTTATTAATACACAAAAATATTGAGCGGCAGTTTTAACAGTCAGTTCCCGGCTGGTTCAGCCTGCTTATAAGGGAGCACATTGTATCTTAAGCCATTCCAGAACATCAGGTTCCACCCGGGGTCCTATTTCTGCGATGACCTTTGTATGATAGATGTTTAACCAATACACCTCGTCCGCAGACAATAATTGCCGGTCCACCAGGTTGCAGTCAATCGGACATAAGGTCAGCGTATTGAATGAAAGAAAGCAGCCAAAATCGGATTGGCACTCATTTTTACAGACAAGTACATTCTCGATTCGTATACCATATTGGCCTTCCCGATAAAGTCCCGGTTCATCGGTTATTATGTGTCCTTCCCTGATCGGTTCATTGTTGCATTCAGGACGAATTGACATCGGACCCTCATGAACGGATAAAAAATGTCCGACACCATGCCCCGTACCATGGCCATAATTTAATCCTTTGCGCCATAAAGCTTTACGCGCAAGAATATCCAGCGAATGCCCCTTTGTACCTTCGGGGAAAATTGCCGTCGCAAGTTGAATCATTCCTTTAAGAACAAGAGTGAAGTCTGATTGATGCTGAGGGGTAACCTTTCCTGTCGCTATAGTCCTTGTAATATCTGTAGTACCATCCAGGTAATGTCCGCCTGTGTCAATCAGGAGGATTCCATCCCTAAGTACTTCAGAATCTGTTTCAGATGTGGCACTGTAATGAACAATTGCTCCATGAGATCCAAATGCCACTATCGGGGAAAAACTCTCCCCCATAAAATGAGCCTGTTCCGAACGAAAGGCTTTAAGTTTTTTCGAAATTGACAGTTCTGTAATCTTTTCCTTTCCAATATTTTTTGCAAACCAATAAAGGAAATTGACCATTGCGACGCCATCGCGTAAATGCGCCGCTCTCATTCCATCTATCTCAATGTCATTTTTTACCGCCTTTAAATTGGCAGGAATCGACAAGCCGTCAATTACTTCATATCTTTTTGAGATTAAGCCGTAAACCAGGGAATTTGTCCGGTCCGGATCGAGGCTGAACGTACATGTATCTATCGTTTCGAGAAACGAAAATGTTGATTCATAATTTATTACACGGACCCCTTCCCTATTAAGCGCTTCATTCAATGCTCCGGGAAGATTTTTTTCATCCACAAAAAGTATCGCCTGATGATGATCAATATATCCGTAACCTGTAAAGAGAGGATTGTAAAGGATGTCGTTGCCCCTGAGGTTAAAACTCCAGGCCAGGTCATCCAACTGGCAGATTAAAGTTGCTTCGGCACCGCATGCAGTCAACCGGTTTCTTATTTGCTTCAGCTTCATTGACCGGTCTGCCCCGGCAAAACGAACCGGATAATCAGTAATTTCAGATCCAGGCAATAACGGTCGGTTTTTCCACAATGGGAATACCAGATCCGTATTTATATTCAAAATGATCCCCTTCGCACCCAATTTTTTCCCCAGTATCCTGGTTTCAGTCATTGAAATAGTTAATCCGTCGATTGCAACCACACTCCCCGGAATTAACTTTTGTGCCAGCCATTGTTCCACAGTAACACTATCTGCCTGCCGATCCCTTATTAGTTCTATACCGCTGCCGGACAACTGGGAACCGGCTTGAATAAAATATCTTGAATCTGTCCAGAGAGCTGCATGATCTCTGGTGATGGCAACTTTACCGTATGAACCTGTAAAGCCACTGATCCACTCACGGCTCTTCCATGCATCCGGCACATATTCACTTAAATGAGGATCAGTTCCGTAGATTAAACAGGCATCAATACCTCGTTCGTGCAATAAATTACGCATTGAGGTAATACGATCTAAAATGGTCATGTTTAATAAATTAAAAAATTTATACACTACGTTGATGAATGTACCGGCTAATAATCTGAGACATACTTTCAGAGCACAATTCCTCCTTCTTAACCTCTTCCGGGAACATAAACTCAACATCGGAAACATCATCTGCAGGGACTATGGCTGAAAGATCGTTAACTGAGCATACGAAGGCAAGGTCAACTGTAAAAACTGAGAAGCCAGAAAAAATATATTCATTGGGAAATGATGCGAGGTATTCAGAACCGGTAACTGTGACACCTAATTCCTCATTAATTTCTCTTATTACTGCATCTTCGGCACTTTCCATGGGTTCCACAAATCCACCTGGAAGATCGAGCATACCTTTTGCAGGTTCAACAGCACGGCGGGTTAATAAAAGCTTGCCCTCAGAATTGAAAATCAGACATGCAACAGCCGCCGAATTGTTCAGGTAAAAATTAAACCGGCACTCTTCGCAATTGAATGATCGTCCGTTATCATTGGTTATAAATGCTTTACTTCCACATTTTGGACAACATTTAATAACATCCGCGGGATGTGTTTTTATAGTCATTTTTGTTGTTTTAAAGACTTAAATCCACCTCCGGATTACTTCACAATTTTTTCTGCCTTGAGCCAATCCATTAAAAGTTCGGGCCACTGATCATGAGGTTTACCTTTTTTGGTCATCCCAAAACCATGGCCCCCTTCGCGGAAAATATGAAGCTCCGCCGGTATTCCCTTTTCTTTTAATGCACTGTAAAATTCAATGCTGTTCTTCGGATCAACGGTTTCGTCATCGTCAGCAAGAACAAGAAAGGTGGCAGGCGTGTTGGAGGTTACCTGCAACTCATTCGAGTAGTAATGAATCAACTTAAGGTCGTGATTTTTACCTATCAGGTTTTCACGCGAGCCCATGTGACCCCAAAGCTCATTAAACGTGACAACAGGATACACCAAAACGGCAAAATCGGGTCTGCAACTCACCTTTTCAACAGGATTGTCGCTTGCTGATTTACCCTTGTCAAAATGGGTTGCTGCCGTTGAAGCCAGGTGACCTCCTGCCGAAAAACCTGAAATTCCGATTTTACCGGGATCTATTCCCCAGGAGGCAGCATTATAACGTACTGTACGCATAGCATGCTGGACATCGATAAGCGGAATTTCATGATGACCATACGGCAATCTGTATTTAAGAACGATCCCTGCTATTCCATGACTTTGCAAATATTCGGCATATTGATAACCTTCGTGATCCATAGCTTCGATGAAATAACCTCCTCCCGGACAAATCACAACGGCTACACCCGTATTTTTGGCTTTTTCGGGCAAGTATATGGTCAGCGTTGGTTCGGAAACAAACCGGACCATTTTCCCGTTAAAAGTCTCCTCAGGTTGCGGGCATTCGTTATTTCCCGGGGCACCATTTGGCCATAATTTCATAATATTCTGTGCTACTGCAAACTGAAATGCAGCCATCAGGACTAACATAAAAAAAAGTTTTTGTTCCATTTGAATCTCAATAAATTTTCAACAGATAAAAATAGATAATCTAGCTTATAATTTGAGCGATGCTTTAAAAATTTGGTTAAAGATGGTTATTTTTTCAACTATTTTTGCGGCTATGAATTTTAATCTGCTTTGGGAGGGATTTGTTATTGGCATTGCCGTATCAGTACCACTTGGACCGTTGGGGATGCTTTGTATAAAGCGTACAGTAAATAAGAACTGGAGATCAGGATTTGTGTCCGGGTTGGGTATTGCCGTATCCGATGTTATTTACGCAATCGTTGCAGGCTTTAGTCTTACCATGGTTATCAATCTGGTCAGAAACTATGAAATTTATTTCAAAATTTTCGGGGCAGGAATGGTTGTGCTGCTGGGGCTTTATATCTTCTTTTCGAACCCTGCGAAGGATATCCAAAAATTCCGGAAAAAAGGGACTTCGTACGTCCAGGATTTTTTTACCGCCTTTTTACTGACTGTCACTAACCCCCTGTCTGTTTTTGTGTTTATTGCCATTTTTGCCAGCTATAGTCTGGTCCTTAAATTTTCTCAACTTCTTGAATCATTTTTAGTAATCGGGGGTATTTTCGTCGGAGCAGCGATGTGGTGGTTTGTTCTCACCGGAATTGCGAATCTTTTCAAACATAAACTTACCATTAATACAATATGGTGGGCCAATAAAATTATCGGATTAAGCGTAATACTGATTGCTATCAGCTTATTTCTCTACCTGGCGTTTAATGGGATTTAAATCCATTTTCGAGCAATATATTTACGAATTCTTCCGGCGCACGTCGCGGTTTTCCTGATGCAGCATCCATAAACGCCAGAACAACATCCCCTTCGTTAATCAACTCCCCTCTTTCGTTATAGATTTCAGAAAAAATCCGAAACTTAACCTTTGGTATCTCTTTTATGATTGTTCTGATTGTGAGCAGCTCATCATAAATGGCTGGTTTATGATATACTGCATTCAACGTTCTGACAGGAAGAATAATCCCGCTGTCTTCAACCTCACGGTATGATTTCCAGATTTCCCTGATCAGATCGGTACGACCGATCTCATAAAGCCGGGGGTAATTTCCGTAATACATCACACCCATGCGATCTGTATCGCCATAACAAACACGATATTTTGTATCGAAGCTAAACATAGGATAAAGCTATAAAGAATGAAGAATTGTAACGTAATAAAGCAAACTTTATTTTAGCTTGATCATTGATTTATCAAGGTTCCAGCCTTCCAATAAAATTTCCTGGTTGTTACTTTTCAGTTGATCTGAAGCAACACTCACTTTTACTGTTACTGACTCGCCGGGCGCCAGCGAGAAATAATTGGCAGACCAGTAACAGGGCAGCAGTTCGCTCCCATCATCCAACAATTGCGGACGGATAAAAAATGCAAGTTGCCTGGTTTGGTTGGTAAATTTTAACTCCCAGGCCGTTTCCGTTTTAACTTTTTCTTTTTTGAGTAATGTCGTCATCACTTTAGTGCGCGGCATAGAATTCAATTCTTTATAATTATCGTCAGCCGAGAGCCAATACACATTGCGCGAAATCACTTTACTTGCAGCATTTTTCATAGTTAAGACGATGAATTTCACCCCCGGAGTCTCCATAAGTATCGTCGGTATGGCAAATTGCTCCTTCACATCTGTTGCTGAGAGATTTGTCTTTGCCGTTTGATGGAAAAGCGGTTTTGAATCAATGTCAAAAACCTCGGCCTGTATGGTAAGATTTGAATAGGGTTGATAGGTCCGGTTCAGGGCTGTAACCGTATAATCGAGCGGATTTAATTGAATGTGAATAGGTTCGCAGGCATTCTGCATAAAATAATAACCTGCGTTGGGTTCAAGATACCAGTCGAAAACCTGCCAGATCACACTCGGGAAAGCGGCATTCAACTTCCAGAGCATTACACCTCCGATGTCGTTAAGCATATGACCCGCGGCTTCAAAAATACCCTGATACCCTGTGGCATTCATTAACTGCATCTTGTTTGAAAAATCTTCCATCGAGGACGATTCACCATATCGTAATATCATCTGTTTATAATACAGGTCGTATTTCCCGTTACCCGTGGCCGCATCGTGATAACCCCACGAGTCATTTAAAGGGAAAGGTAATTTTGTATCCCATACGAGGTTAGGAATTATTTTTTTCAAACTGTTATAGGGCGGTTGAGAAGGCAATCCTGTTTCATCTTTGAATACCCAATCTTTGGCTTTATCGGCAAGGCGGTAATATTCTTTTGAATCCTGCCAGGTATAGGGACCTCCGCTATAAACGCCGGAAGCAAGATTATCAGGCCATGCGCCGTCCCATCCTTTGGGCAGTTTGGCAAATCCTGAGGAACTTGGGATAAATGGTCGTGTTCCATCCAGGGTAATAATGCGATCTCTCATCAGGTCGTAAAGCTCCTTGCGGATATGACCTTCATTTCCTCCCGTCCAGACCAGCAAACTCGGGTGATTTCGAATCCGGTAAATTGTAGATATGACATTGTTCATGAAAACCTGGCTCTCCAAAGGATAGTCCTCTGATCCTTTAAATTCACCATGAGTATCGCCTGTAACCCAGAAATCGGACCAAACCATTAATCCGTAACGATCGGCAAGATCGAAAAAAACATTCTGGGGGGTAATCCCTCCTCCCCAGATCCTGATAAGATTGATATTGGAATTTTCGAACAGACGCATTTCTTTATCATAGGCTGTTGAATCACGATTCAGCATCATATCGGGCACCCAGGCGCCACCTGTGAGGTGTACACGTTTTCCATTGACGTAAAAATCACGGCGTAAAGATTTATTGGTCGATTGCACCGCCTTAGAACCAACAGTCCGGATACCAAAAGCAAAGGTTGTATCATCGGATGTCACGCCATTTGATTCAAATTTAAGCTGCATGCGGTATAGATTTGCCTTTCCATATCCATTGGGCCACCACAAACGGGGGTTTTTTATCTGTAACTGCGCCATATTACCTGAATTCAGATCAACAACCGTGTTGGCACCTGCGGCAATGGTAACTTCTTTCGAAATCTGAATGGCCTGACCTGTAAAATTTTCAGGCTGTATAATGACTTTTAAAACACCTTTTGTACTGCTATGTCCATGATTCGACAAGGTAAGATTAATGGAAAGCCTGGCTATTGTGGTGTCGGGTAAAGCCGGCAGGTCGGTGATAATATGAGGTTGCATTATCGTAACATCACCTGAAGTACGAAGAAATACAGGTTGCCAGATACCCATATTACGATCGCGTACCGGGGGCATCCAGTCCCAACCTACAGAACAAAGCATGGTTACATTCTTGCCAATATCACCCGTTGGTCCGCCATTTGCAAAAAAATCACCCATTGCCTTTAATTGTTCCTCTGCAGGTAACCCAGGAAAATCGAGGGGATAAATTTTCACCGCTAAGTAATTCTCTTCACTCGTTTTAATGAGATTGCTCACATTAAAGCTGTATTCAGCAAACATTCCGGCCATCCGGGTAGAATCAGCCACCGGCTGTCCGTTCAACCACACGGCTGCCCGGTAATTGATTCCTTTAAAGATCAACTGGAAATGTCGTCCTATGTCAGCAGCAGGAACCTTAAACGAGGTCCTGTACCAGTAAGGCTTTTTCCATGGATTGGGATCATTGGGTAAATGGCTGTACTGTTCCAGGTTATACGTTTTATTAAATTCGTCAGAGGCATCGGGAATCAGCATATTGTTCATACCTGAGTATGGATCGGGATAAATTCTGTTGGCAACAAGACCTGTAAGCACTGTTGAAGGAACTTTTACCGGAAACCAGTAAACGTTTGATCGATAATCGGGCGAAGAAATCTTTTCACCGGAAGCATTTATTAACGCTGATGACTGCAATTCAAACCGCGAAAGCTCAACCTGTTTGATATGTCCTCCCTGGGCAAACAATATCACAGGAAGGTTAAGAAAAGCAAACAGAATAAGGACTGAAAAGAAATACTTTGACATTTTATATACGACTAAAATTTATTTTCGTTGTTTACGACCCTTACTGTGATGTAAACAAATTCCAGCGCGCAGAATCGCACGCCGGATATTTGATAGCTTCGTTATTGATTAACTTATTCAAAGATTTTCACCATATGTCCATCCTTCCCGTACAGGTTCCTTGATAAACAAATCAAAATCAGGATGATTGGTGACTTTCATATTTGCAGCATCATATTCAATACGCGTATTAAACCGTTGAGATAAAACACCAAGCGATGCCATCTCCGTCAGGCGGGCCGAATATTCAAAGTTGGAACCGGGCATCGGACCGTCACCTTTAATCGCACGCAACCATTCTGCCTGTGGTCCTCCTTCAACGCGGGGAATTGTTTCAGCCGGCAGATTTTTAGTAAAATGCTGCCATTCAGCCTCTGGAAGAAGTAATTTTGGATCATTCGGACGACCGCCGGTCATCAGGGAAACTTTGTCGCCAACCATGATCATCCCTGAACCGGGCAATTCTTTGAGTCCCCATTCGGGACGGTTTTCCGGCTTTACGCCACCTTCGTACCATTTTAATGACACAGGAGGTTTAGTTCCACGTGCCTCAAATTCAAAATTCAATACAGATTGATCGGTCACAAAGCCTTCAGGCGATGGAGTGCGCAAAATGGAATCAACAGAAACGGGCATTCCCAGATCGAGTGACCAGAATGGGGCATCGAGGGTATGACAGGCCCAATCACCTAACTCTCCATTACCTAACTCATACCACCCCCTCCAAAAGCGGGGCGTATAAAAATGGCTGTAAGGTCTGAATTTAGCTGGCCCTAACCATAAGTCCCAATCCAGTCCTGCAGGAATTTGTTCCTCTGCGGGTGGATAACTGTCCGGTTTTAGAAAATATCCTTTGGGGTTAAATCCCGGACCATCAAACCATGCAAATACCTCCTTAACATTTCCTAAAATACCTGCATCAACCCATTCCTTGATGTATCGGATGCCCATAGTGGCATGCCCCTGGTTTCCCATCTGGGTGATGACTTTATAATGCTGAGCTGCCTTACGCAGTGTGCGCAGTTGCCAGATGTTGTGTGCAAGTGGTTTCTCGACATAGACATGTTTCCCTAGTTCCATGGCCGCCATTGTGGCAGCAAAGTGAACATGGTCGGGTGTTGAAATAATGACTGCATCAATCTGGTTCGCCATCTTATCGAACATAACCCTGAAATCCTTGAATCTTTTGGCGTTTGGAAAAGTCTTGAACCCTTCTGCTGCTGCATTATCACTGACATCGCACAAAGCAACAACATTTTCATTCAAACATTCGCTCCAGTTTGCTTTTCCGCGTCCTCCCACACCAATTACAGCAATATTTATTTTCCCGCTTTTACATTGGGTTAATCCCGGAATTAAAAGTGTTCCTGCTGCAACCGTAGCTGATGTTGCGATAAAAGACCTGCGTGATAAATTCGTCATAAATAGTTAATGTTAATTTTATTGAAAATCCTAATGCATAATTACCACTTCCAAACGATTTATACAAATAATTGCGGGAATAATTAAGAATCTTAGGCTAAATTATGATTATCGTCTTGTATAAGCAATTCCAGGGTGTGTCTCACTTTAGTCCCTTTAAATTTTGAGCATGAGTGCATAATTTGAACCTTCCTCAAAAGCAAAAAGCACCTAATTCATTGAATTTAAGTGCTTATATACTATATGATATTCAAAATGGTGACCAAAGCAGCAGTTTTAAACCGATACATTAAATACGATTGATCACATCTGGTTGATCCTGATTTGGTATATATCCGTTATTTTTTTTGCCAGGTTAGCGGTGATTCAGAAACCTGATCCATTAACGAATTGTTTCGGAATACATATAAATTCTCCTGATCGCGTTCCCAGTCTTCAGCATTCACAATAACAAAATCCTTTCCTGATCGGCGGTTTATTCTGATTGTCTGATGCTGTTCAATAACTTTATCCGCATAACCTTTAAGGTT
>JBBRGI010000066.1:0-14139 GCA_038240855.1 Bacteroidales bacterium
GGGCATTACTCTCAATGGTATTACTCCTGCCGGGAGTAATTCTTTTAATTCCTTAATGCTGATTCCTGTCATCAGCGAGGCAATGATCTGGTCAGGTTTTAAGTAAGATTTGATTTCGGAAATCACCTCAACCGCCTGGTAAGGTTTAACTGCCAGAATCACCATATCAGCTTCACTTACCGCTTTTTTATTATCACGTTCTATATGGATTCCTTTCGCGGCGAGGTCATCGAGCAATTGTGTACGCCGACGTGTAACGGTAAGTTTGGAAGCTGAAATTCCTGCTTTTAAAAATCCCTCGGCGACCGATCGCCCAAGGTTCCCTCCGCCTATAATCGCTATTTTCAGACTCTTTATTTCCATGAAATTGGTTGAATACTTAATTTTTTCGTGTTGTTTTTTAAGTAACGCAAGTTACGATTTATTCAATACACGTACCAGCGCTGCGATAAATTGATCAGCTTGTGATCTGTTCAGGGTTAGCGGAGGAAGGATACGGATGGTATTTGTTCCGGTCACTCCTGTAAATATTTTTTCCCCAAAAAGCAATTGTTTTCTGATGGATGTGATCGGAAAATCAAATTCCAGACCAATCATTAATCCTTTGCCTCTAATTTGCCGGATATGGGGAATTTCGGCAACCTTAGACAATAAATAATTACCGACTTCGAGCGCATTTTCAACCAGCTTCTCTGCTTTCATAATTTCCAGTACCGCAATTCCGGCCGCACAGGCGAGGTAATTTCCGCCAAATGTGGTTCCCAACATCCCAAACCATGGTTTGAGTTTCGGATTGATCAGAATTCCACCGATCGGAAAACCATTTCCCATCCCCTTGGCTATGGAGATGATATCCGGCTTTACATTGGCATATTGATGAGCAAAGAATTTTCCGCTCCGCCCATATCCCGATTGTATTTCATCGAGAATGAGTAAAGCCCCGTAATCCTTGCATAAACGTGCTGCTGCTTCGAGGAAGGCAGGTTCAGGAACGCGGCATCCTCCTATTCCCTGGATTCCTTCGACGATCACCGCTGCTACATCGCCAATTTGCAAGGCTTCTTCAAGTGCCGGTACATCATTCAGCGGTAACATTGTCCGCAAAACAGTATCGTTAAGCGGTGATATAATTTTTGGATTATCGGTCACAGCCACAGCGGCTGAAGTCCTTCCGTGAAATGACTTCTCAAAGTGGAGAATCCTTCCTTTGCCAGTATGAAAGGAAGCCAGTTTCAGTGCATTCTCATTGGCTTCAGCACCCGAATTGCAGAGGAAAAGTGTGTAATCCTCATATCCTGAAAGTTCTCCCAGTTTTAATGCAAGTTCTTCCTGAACAGGGTTTTGAACAGAATTGGAATAGAAACCTATCCGGTTAAGCTGATCCGTAATTTTTGTTACATACTCCGGATGTGAGTGGCCGACAGAGATAACTGCGTGTCCTCCATACAAATCAAGATATTCAATACCTTTATCATCCGTAATATAACAGTTTTTAGCCGATACCGGAACAATATCAAAAAGCGGGTAAACATCGAAAAGTTTCATTTTGTATATTTTAAGACATTGCTTTCAGAAAAATTTTAAAGCAATTTTATTTTTTAATTTTAAGATTTAGCTGCTGGCTGCCGGCAACTGGCTGTTGGTGTTTAAATAACTGATAATTAAATAATTGGGTGATATGCGAAGAATTGATTGGCGTGCTCTTTGCTCTTTGCTCTTTGCCCTTTGCTAAAACCCAATCGCCTTTAAATTTAAACCACATCGCTCATCGATTCCGAACATCAGGTTCATATTTTGAACGGCCTGGCCCGAAGCTCCCTTCAGCAGGTTGTCAATACAGGAAATGATCATCAGATTATTCCCGTGCTTTTCAAGGAAAAGCAATCCTTTATTCGTGTTTACCACCTGTTTCAAATCCGGATTTACCGGTGCAAGATTAACAAACGGATGGGTGTCGTAGAATTTTGTATACAGGCGGGTTGCCGCTTCGGATGTACCTTCAAATTTTGTGTAAGCCGTTACAAAAATCCCGCGCGTATGATTTCCGCGGACCGGTATAAAATTTAGTTCCTTACTGAAACCGGGCTGGGCCTGGTAAAGGCTTTGATAAATTTCACCCAGGTGTTGATGTTCAAATGCTTTATAAACCGACAGGTTATTATCGCGCCAACTGAAATGAGAAGTTGGTGAAGGAGCCTGACCAGCTCCGGTTGACCCTGTGATGGCATGAACATGCACATCATCTGAAAGCAAGCCTGCAGTGGCAAGGGGAAGAAGTGCCAACTGTATCGCAGTGGCAAAACATCCGGGATTCGCGATTTTTGTTGCCGACCGGATTTGCCCGCGGTTAAGTTCCGGCAATCCATAGACGAAATCATTGCCATCGCGCTTAAGCCTGAAATCGTGACTAAGATCAATGATTTTTACCCGTGCCGGAAGGGCTGTCCTGGTGAGAAAGTCTATAGATTTACCATGCCCGGAACACAAAAACAGGACATCAGTATCCTCAAAATCGACATCTGCAAAGACCTGCCCGGTGTCTCCGAGCAGATCGGTATGGATGGCAGATATGAGCCGGCCGTTATTGCTGCTGCTTTGAATATATTTCAATTCAACGGACGGGTGATAGAGTAATATCCTGATCAGTTCGCCTGCTGTATAACCGGCTCCGCCAACTATCCCGACCCTGATTTTTTTCACTTCCGGCATTATTTTTTATTTACGGAATGATAGATTTTTAACTGGTTGGCCAGAATTTTGGTAAATCCTTTGGCGTCATCGGCAGACCATCCTTTGTTCATCTCACCATATTGTCCGAATTCAGAATTCATTAAATCGTGTTCCGATTCAATTCCAACCAACTGAAAATGATAAGGCTTAAGGGTAATTATTACCTTGCCGGTAACCTTTTCCTGGCTGTTTTCGAGGAATTTCTCGATATCGCGCATTACCGGTTCGAGATACATTGCCTCGTGTAAAAACATGCCGTACCAATTTCCAAGCTGCTCTTTCCAGTATTGCTGCCATTTGGTAAGTGTATGTTTTTCGAGCATTTGATGTGCTTTTATAATCAGCATCGGCGCAGCGGCTTCGAATCCTACCCGTCCCTTAATGCCGATGATTGTATCGCCGATGTGCATATCACGTCCGACTGCCCATGCTGAACCGAGTTGTTCGACTTCGTTAATGGAATCTACCGGGTTACGGTGTGTTTTCCCGTTTACTCCGCGTAGCTGCCCTTTAAGAAATTCAAGCGTGATTGTTTCTTCACCCTCTTTTTGCAGATGCGAAGGATAAGCCTCTTCGGGAAGTGTGGAGTTGCTATGAAGGGTTTCTTTTCCGCCAATGCTTGTACCCCAGAGTCCTTTATTTACCGAATAGGCCATCTTTTCGAAATTATCGACAACGCCATGTTCGCGCAAATAACTGATTTCGGCTTCACGCGATAACTCCAGGTCACGTGTGGGGGTAATAATCTTGATTTCGGGTGCAAGCACTTCGAATGCGAGGTCAAAACGGATCTGATCATTGCCAGCACCTGTACTGCCATGAGCGACATAACCGGCTCCGATACTTTTAGCATATTCGATGACTGCAAATGCCTGGAAAATACGTTCTGAACTTACGGAAATAGGATAGGTGTTGTTCCTCAATACATTACCATATACCATGTACTTGATTCCCTTGTTATAATACTCATCGGTGACATCAATCATCTTGTGTGATTTAACACCCAGGGCGTAAGCTTTTTTCTCGATCACAGCAAGTTCTTCCTTCGAAAATCCACCCGTGTTGGCTATTGCTGTATGAACTTCCATCCCTTTTTCAACCGACAGATAAATTGCACAAAACGAAGTATCGAGCCCTCCGCTAAATGCTAATACTACCTTTTCTTTCATAACTTTTAAATTTTTAATGAATTAGCTTTTTGATTTTTTTAATTATATAAATGTCAAGAAACTACATGATTATGAATGTCCCGGAATAATATTCTTTGCCCAGGTAATGGCCGAGAACTGCAATTTCTCGTTTTTCCGTTTTTCGAGCCACTCCTTATAAATTTTGAATGGAGTTTTTGGCTTTTGCTTCGTTGCTTCCCAGGCCGGATCGTACAGCATGCCGGTACACAAACATTTGGTTTTATTCATCCGGAGCAAAATGTCGTAATTAACACAACTCTGACATCCTTTCCAGAATTGCTCATCATCTGTTAATTCCGAAAAGGTGACAGGACGATAACCCAGTTCCGAGTTAATTTTCATCACAGCCAGGCCGGTGGTTAACCCAAAAAGTTTGGCATTGGGGTATTTTTTACGGGATAAGTCGAAGGCCATCATTTTAATACTTCGTGCAAGGCCATGCCCGCGATAATCCCAATGAACGATCAGCCCCGAGTTGGCCACATACCGGCCATCATTCCATGTTTCAATATAGCAAAATCCCGCAAAGCGTTCACCGTCAATTGCAATTATCGCTTTTCCTTCCTGGATTTTGGAGGCAATATATTCGTGTGTACGACGTGCTATCCCTGTACCGCGTTCAAGCGATGCTTTTTCAATGGTGTCATTTATTTCATCAACATAACGCAGGTGTTGTTCTCCGGCAATCATTATCTGAATACCAGGTTTTGTCTGCTTATCTTCTTTTTTCTTAAATATCATAGCGTTTAAAAATCAACATTCACTAAATTTTACTCTCAAGTTTTGGCATTATTGCTTTTAATGCCTGAATCACATCATTACGTCCGACACCTTCACGCATAATCAGCAATATGGTGTCATCACCGGCCACTGTTCCAAGAATCTGGGACGGATTTGCCTTATCAATCATGATGGCTACACTGTTAGCATATCCCGGCAGGGTTTTTATAACTCCAAGATTTCCGGAGAACTCAATTCCCACCACACCATCGGCTATAAAATCCAGGCGCGACAATTCTGATACAGATTGCTGATTACCAGTATTTGTGCCACCCAACCGATAGATATATCCTTTTTTGGCATCGCTCACTTTCATTACCTGCATCGTTTTCAGATCACGCGAAAGCGTCGCCTGTGCGACATCGCATCCCTGGTCCAGTAACCGGATTTGCAATTCCTCCTGACTTGCGATTATCTCTTCCGAAATAATGGTTTTAATTAACTGAATTCTTTCAGACCGATTTTTCATGAACGAATATTTATTCTACCAAAGAGTGCAATTTTATACAATTTTTTTGATATATTCTTATTATGTGCATAAATATTTAATACTAACTGCAAATATTAAATTAATGTGAATAATTATAAAATCAAAACTATGCCTTTGTGAGTTTCGCAGAATAGACTACTTTTGCACCTGTGCGACATCAAAAAAGAATATCGAGGATGAAGACGCCCGGAAATGCGTTTTTGCTACTGATAAAAAAGTAGTGAAAACGCATTTTTTTTGCGAATTAAGTGCATATAAATAAGTTAACAAGAGTAAAACCAGCGTATAATGCGAAAAGTAAAACTGATTCTTGAGGATGGAACAGTGTTGGAAGGGAAATCATTCGGTTACGAAAAGTCGGTTGCCGGGGAGGTAGTTTTTTATACCGCGATGACCGGATATCCCGAAAGTATGACTGATCCCTCCTATACGGGACAAATACTTGTTTCAACCTACCCGTTGATCGGAAATTATGGTGTACCTAAAAATTTGATGCAAAATGGCATACACAGGCATTTTGAATCGGATAAGATACATATAACAGCCTTGATTGTCTCCGATTATTCAGTGGGTTTCAGTCACTGGAATGCCAGTATGAATCTTGGTGACTGGCTTAAATCACAGCATATTCCGGGCCTGTATGATATCGATACCCGTTTACTGACTAAGATTCTTCGTGAACAAGGTTCATTGCTGGGAAAAATTGAGTTCGAAGAGGAGGAGATCGAATTCTTTGATCCGAACCTGGTTAATCTTGTTGCCATTGCCAGCACGAATACGGTTGAAACTTACGGAGACGGAGAATTTAAAATCGTGCTTGTAGATTGCGGTGTAAAAAACAATATTATACGTTGTCTTCTAAACCGGAATGCAACAGTAATCAGGGTTCCATGGGATTATGATTTTACCCTGCTTGACTACGACGGACTTTTCCTGACTAATGGACCCGGCGACCCGACCATGTGTGAAATCACAGTAAAATATATACGTACTGCGATTGAACGTGAAAAACCTATAATGGGAATCTGTCTGGGAAACCAACTTCTGGGACTTGCTGCGGGGGGAGAAACGTACAAATTGAAATACGGTCATCGGAGTCATAATCAGCCGGTATTGCTCAAAGGGACCAACCGCTGTTTTATTACATCACAAAATCATGGTTTTGCCATTGCCGACGAAACACTTCCGCAAGACTGGGAGCCGTTGTTTGTTAATGTAAACGATAATACCAACGAAGGAATCCGACATAAGTCGAAACCGTTTTTTTCGACACAATTCCATCCCGAAGCCTCTTCAGGCCCTGTGGATACAGAATATCTTTTTGACGATTTTATTGAAAGTGTAAAAAAAGCAAAGGCAAGTAAATGATAAACACAGCTATTAAAAAAGTGATCGTCCTCGGTTCGGGGGCGCTGAAAATCGGAGAAGCAGGAGAGTTCGATTACTCGGGTTCACAGGCATTAAAAGCATTGAAAGAAGAAGGTGTCTATACCATTCTGATTAACCCGAATATAGCAACCATTCAAACTTCGGAAGAGATTGCCGATAAGATTTACTTTCTCCCGGTAACTGCCTATTTTGTGGAAAAGGTGATTGAGAAAGAAAACCCCGATGGAATTTTACTCGCTTTTGGGGGACAGACCGCGCTTAATTGCGGTGTTGACCTTTTCAGACAAGGAATTCTCGATAAATACAACATTAAGGTAGTTGGCACTCCCGTTCAGTCAATTATCAACACCGAAGACCGTCAGATATTTTCTGAAATACTGCACGAAATCGACGTTCTTACGCCCCGGAGTGTTGCCTGCGATTCGATCGAAAAGGCCCGTGAAGCAGCCAAAAAACTGGGTTTCCCTTTGATTATCCGGGCAGCATATACCCTTGGCGGTTTAGGATCGGGATTCTGCGCAAACGAAGAGGAATTGAATAAACTGGCAGAGAATGCGTTCAGTTATTCGCCCCAAATCCTTGTCGAAGAATCGATTAAAGGATGGAAAGAAGTTGAATATGAAGTGGTTCGAGATATCTATGATAACTGTATCACGGTTTGTAATATGGAAAATTTCGACCCGCTTGGAATACACACCGGGGAGTCGATTGTTGTAGCTCCCTCCCAAACTTTGTCAAACGACGAATACCATAAACTTCGGGCTCTCTCGATTAAAATTATCCGTAAAATAGGGGTAGTAGGGGAGTGTAATGTACAGTTTGCACTCGATCCCAATTCAGAAGATTACCGTGTCATCGAAGTGAATGCCCGGCTCTCGAGATCTTCAGCGCTGGCTTCGAAAGCTACCGGTTATCCGCTGGCCTTTGTTGCCGCCAAACTTGGTCTTGGATACGGACTTCATGAGCTTAAAAATTCGGTCACGAAAGTAACAACGGCCTGTTTCGAACCGGCCCTCGATTATGTGGTGGTTAAAATACCACGATGGGACCTTAATAAATTTGTAGGGGTTTCGAAAACGCTGGGATCAAGCATGAAATCGGTCGGTGAGATCATGGCTATCGGACGCTCGTTCGAGGAAGCGATTCAGAAAGGAATCAGGATGGTTGGTGTCGGGATGCACGGCTTCGTGGGAAACCGCGGCGAAATGGAAATTGTCGATATTGACGCAGAGTTGGAATATCCGACCGATCGCCGGATTTTTGCAATTGCAGAAGCCATGCATAAAGGATACCCGGTCGATAAAATCTGGGAAATAACCCGGATAGACAAATGGTTTCTTCATAAATTGCATAATATTTTTGTGCTTCGGAACACCCTGACAGGTTACGATGCAATCGAAGAAGTACCCGTTGAATTATTGCAACTCGCGAAAAAACAGGGATACTCCGATTTTCAGCTTGCAAGGCTGGTACTCAAATGCAAGGATGGATCGATCCACGAAGAAAGTCTGAAAGTCAGGGAGTACAGGAAAAAATTGGGAATCATTCCGTTTGTCAAACAGATCGATACCCTTGCGGGAGAATATCCGGCACAGACAAACTACCTCTATATGACCTACAATGGTGCAGAACATGATGTCAAATTTGAACATGATAACAAATCGGTTATCGTTCTGGGATCGGGTGCTTACCGCATCGGGTCGTCTGTCGAATTTGACTGGTGCTCGGTCAATGCGGTGAACACAATTCGAAAAGAGGGTTTTCGCTCCATTATGATTAACTACAATCCTGAAACAGTTTCTACCGATTATGACACCTGCGACAGGCTTTATTTTGATGAACTAACACTTGAACGGGTTCTTGACATTTGTGACCTTGAACAACCATTAGGAACAGTTCTGTCGATGGGAGGCCAGATTCCGAATAACCTGGCTATGAAACTTCACAAACAAGGTGTGCCTATTCTTGGTACCACCGCCGAAAAAATTGACAACGCCGAAGACAGAAATAAATTTTCAGCCATGCTCGACCGCCTTGAGGTTGATCAGCCGCGCTGGAGTCAGCTTACTACCATCGAAGAGATCAACAAATTTGTTGATGAAGTCGGATTTCCGGTGTTGATAAGGCCATCGTATGTGCTTTCGGGTGCTGCGATGAATGTCGTTTCGAATAAAGATCAGTTGCATCATTTTCTGACCCTTGCTGCCCATGTTTCGAAAGAACACCCGGTAGTAGTTTCTGAATTCATCGAAGATGCCAAAGAAATAGAAGTCGATGCCGTGGCAAAAAACGGGGAGATCGTAGCTTATGCAATTTCAGAACATGTCGAATTTGCCGGAGTGCACTCAGGAGACGCAACAATTGTATTCCCACCACAGAAACTCTATATCGAGACGATAAGGAGGATTAAAAAAATATCACGGAAAATTGCCATGGCACTTGAAATTACAGGGCCTTTCAATGTTCAGTATCTTGCGAAGGACAACGATATAAAAGTGATTGAATGTAATCTGAGGGCTTCGCGTTCATTCCCGTTTGTGTCGAAGGTTTTGAAGACGAATCTGATCGAGATCGCAACCAAAGCTATGCTGGATGTTCCCTTTCAAAAGCCTGACAGTTCGTTGTTCGAACTTGATTATGTTGGGGTTAAGGCGCCGCAGTTTTCTTTCCATCGTCTGTTGAATGCCGATCCGGTTTCGGGTGTCGATATGGCTTCCACGGGTGAGGTTGCCTGCATTGGTGAAAATTTTTACGAAGCCTTACTTAAATCGATGTTATCAGTTGGATATCGTATTCCCAAAAAAAATATCCTGATTTCTTCAGGACCGACACGTGGTAAGATTGAATTACTCGAAAGCGCGCGAATGCTCAAGGAACGTGGTTTTACGATATTTGCAACAGGGGGTACCCACGATTTTTTCCAGGTAAATGGGATTGAAACCGAGAAGGTATTTTGGCCGGATGAAATTGACAAGAGTCCCAACACGCTTGATCTGATTAAAAACAGGAAAATAGAGATGGTGATCAATATTCCTAAAGATCATACTACACGCGAAATATCAAACGGTTACCGAATTCGCAGGAACGCGATCGATTTTAATATTCCGTTGATAACCAATGCACGGGTGGCCAGTGCATTTATTTATGCCATATGCAAACTCGATCTGGATAATATTTCGATCAAGGCATGGAATGAATATAAGTAAAAAGCCAGGTTAATGGATAAGAATTGAAAAAGAGGATGTCGCACTGACATCCTCTTTTTTATTTTGAGAGTTTTTTTCACTAAACCAATCCCTGCTCACGCATGGCACACGCAACTTTGAGGAATCCACCGATGTTTGCACCTTTCACATAATTAACGTAACCATCTGGTTCAGTTCCATTTTGAATACAGGTCTGATGAATGTTGATCATGATTTCCTGCAATTTGGCATCCACCTTTTCGGGTGTCCATTTTGTGCGCATGGAATTCTGCGACATTTCGAGTCCGGAGGTGGCAACACCACCGGCATTTGCCGCTTTCCCCGGACCATAAAGGATCTTGTTCTGAATGAAAACATCAACTGCCTTTGGTGTTGATGGCATATTGGCTCCTTCTGCAACGCAAATGCAGCCATTGGCAATCAAGTCCTTTGCATCATGTTCGTGAAGTTCGTTTTGCGTGGCGCAGGGTAATGCGATTTCACATTTGATACCCCATGGACGCTCGTTTTCGAAGTATTTGGCACCTGGATATTCATCCACATACTCTTTAATACGTCCACGCAGCACATTCTTGAGTTCCATTACGAAAGCCAGTTTCTCCGGTGTAATTCCTTCGGCGTCGTAAATAAAACCGTTAGAATCGGACATCGTTACTACTTTGCCACCCAATTGAGTCACTTTCTCGACTGCATACTGGGCTACATTACCGGAACCTGATATAACCACGGTTTTTCCTTTAATCGAATCACCCCTTGTTTTGAGCATTTCCTGGGCGAAATAGGTCGTTCCATATCCTGTTGCTTCAGGACGCATCGAACTTCCGCCCCAGTTTCCCCCTTTGCCGGTTAGTGTTCCGGTAAACTCGTTCCGAAGTCTTTTGTACTGTCCGTACATGAACCCGATTTCGCGGCCGCCCACACCGATATCTCCTGCAGGAACATCTGTGTCCGGACCTATATGTCGTTGAAGTTCTGTCATAAACGATTGACAGAAACGCATTACTTCATTATCTGATTTCCCTTTTGCACTGAAGTCAGAACCTCCTTTACCTCCACCCATTGGTAAGGTGGTCAGACTGTTTTTAAGCGCCTGTTCAAACGCGAGGAACTTGAGGATACTGAGATTTACCGAAGAATGGAAACGTAATCCTCCTTTATACGGACCAATTGCGCTGTTCATTTGTACACGATACCCTTTGTTGATCTCAATTTCACCCCTGTCATTCAGCCAGGGAACCCTGAAAAGAATAACTCTCTCGGGTTCAGCCATTCTTTCAAGAATTTTTAATTTTACATAGGCCGGATTCTTCAATAGAAATGGTGCAAGACTTTCGACAACTTCACGCACAGCCTGATGAAACTCTTTTTCGTGTGGATTTTTGGCAATCAGATTTGCCATAAAATTTTCAATGAATAATTCTACTTCGTTACTCATAATTTAATATATTATTGAGGTTTTAATTTTTTACAATTTTACACAAAATTCTCTCATTTTAGTATTAATTATAACTTTTTCTTGACGTTTTATTATAAATTTATTTTTAAATGACATTTTGTATATCATTTTGATATATAAATTTTCAATAGTTATTAAACAGATTTAGTTTATTATCCTTTTGATAGGCTTTGATCGTTTTTGGTGTCTATTTGATATTATTCGAATAGCCCGGAAATGTATTTCATAAGAATAGATACCTAAAAAGTTTGAGTATTCCGTTCCAGTTCACGCAAAGTATTCATTTTTTTCTTTTGAAGAAAGCTGTGGATATCGCCAAGATGTTCTTTTACCTGTTTATTCCCGAATTCGAAAACCTTGGTGACCAAACCTGAAAGAAAATCACGGTCATGTGAAACCAGTATCAACGTTCCGTCGAAATCGAGCAGTGCACTTTTAAGGATATCCTTGGTTTTCATGTCCAAATGATTCGTAGGTTCATCAAGAATCAAAAGGTTTACAGGCTCGAGAAGAAGTTTAATCATGGCAAGCCTGGTTCTTTCACCTCCGGAGAGCACTTTTACTTTTTTTGTTAAATTGTCTCCTCCAAACATAAACGCTCCGAGAATATCCCTGATTTTTGTTCGGATATCGCCTTTGGCCACATCATCTATGGTCTGGAAGACAGTTACTTCTTCATCAAGTAATGAGGCCTGGTTCTGCGCGAAATAGCCAATCATGGTGTTATGTCCCAGGGTAAGGGTACCATCGTATTCGATTTCACCCATGAGTCCTTTTACCAGCGTTGACTTGCCTTCACCATTCTTTCCGACAAATGCAACCCTTTCGCCCCGTTGGATGGTGAGTGAAGCATTTGCGAATACAAGGTGATCGTTATAACTTTTTGACATCCCGTCAAGCACCACAGGATAATTTCCTGATCGGGGAGCGGGGGGAAACTTAAGACGAAGTGCCGAGTTATCTTCTTCGTCAATTTCAACTATCGTTAATTTTTCCAGCATTTTAACGCGCGATTGTACCTGGTTTGTTTTAGAATAAGTTCCTTTAAACCGGTCGATAAAATCCTGGTTGTCAGCAATCATTCTGCGCTGTTCTTCAAACTGTTTTAATTGCTGTTCACGACGTTCCTGTCGCAAAAGCAGGTACTGCGAATAATTTACCTTGTAATCGTAGATACGACCCATGGTTACCTCGATGGTACGGGTGGTGATACTGTCAACAAATGCCCGGTCGTGTGAAATGATTATAACCGCTTTGGCCGAGTTGATCAGAAAATCTTCGAGCCATTGGATCGATTCGATGTCCATATGATTTGTCGGCTCATCAAGCAGAATCAGGTCGGGTTTCCGGAGTAAAATTTTGGCAAGTTCAATACGCATACGCCATCCGCCGCTGAATTCGTTTGTCGGTCTCGTGAAATCTTCCCTTTTGAATCCTAAACCAATTAATATCTTCTCCACCTCAGCATCGTAGTTGATCTCTTCGATGGCATAGAATTTTTCGCTCAGGGTCGAAACCCTGTCGATTAAGTCGTAATAACTATCCGATTCATAATCTGTACGTGATGACATCTCGAGATTAAGGGCCTCGATTTGGTGCTCCATTTCTTTAATGGCTGCAAAAGCCTGGGCAGCTTCTTCAAAAACAGTTCGGTTATCTTCGGTCATTAAATGCTGCGGCAGGTAGGCGATAACGGCATCCTTGGGAGCTGATATTTTTCCTGTCGGGGTGGTTCGTTTTCCTGCAATAATTTTAAGTAATGTTGATTTCCCTGCACCATTTTTTCCCATAAGGGCAATGCGGTCTTTATCATTGATTACGAATGAGATATCTTTAAATAACGTGGTTCCACCAAACTCTACGGTAAGTCCGTCAACTGAGATCATATCTGATTTTTAATAAACTGCAAATATACCACTTTACACAAAACCAATTCAAACGAAAAATATGCACTGTCTTTTTTGTGCGATACGGCTAATAAGTTCGCGTTATTTATTACTTTGTGATCGTAATTTATTATGAATTGACTAATTATTAAAACCTTTATATGAGTCGTTTAACACCCGGTGGTTCATTCCGCATAATGATTTTTGGCTTTTTTATGGCCGGTCTTCTTGTTTCGTGCAATGTGACCCGGAAATACGCAAAGGAAGCTTCCGAAAAATGGGAGAAGGAAATTGTCAAATTTGAACAGTTGGACAAAGCTGAAAAATATCCTGAGGATGCGATTCTATTTACAGGCAGTTCAAGTATCCGGATGTGGTCAACAATAAAAGATGATGTTGCACCATATCCCGTTATTCAACGCGGCTTTGGTGGTTCAAAATTTTCTGATCTGGCTTTTTATATTAAAAGAATCGTTTATCCTCATCAGTTTCGTGCACTTGTAATTTTCGAAGCCAATGATATCACCGGATCTGCAACAGATAAATCGCCAGAGGAAGTTGTGAAGTTGTTCCGCAATTTGGTCTGGCAGGTAAGAGACAAATATCATGATCAACCGATTTTCGTGATCGAAATTACGCCTGTACAAAGCCGGTGGGCTGTGTGGCCCCAGGTTTCAAAGTTGAATCAATTGTTAAAACAGGCTTGCGATAAAATGGAGAATACCTATTTTATTGAAACGGCACCGGCTTACCTGAATAAGGAAGGCAAACCAAGGAATGAGCTGTTTATCAAGGATATGCTCCATCAAAACCGGGAGGGATATGTTCTGTGGGGTGAACTGATCAGGAAAAAACTGGATGAGGTTTTGCTGGAATCAACCAAACAATAAATAAATCAAAGCTGAAAAAAAGCTACATTTGCTGCAATAAGTGACCACTCCTCGTAAGAAAGTGGAATTTTAGAAGTAAAAAATACTAATGGGATGGATTTTTCTGAAAGGGATACTGTCCA
>JBBRGI010000067.1:0-14052 GCA_038240855.1 Bacteroidales bacterium
GTGAAATATCTGACTCGTTATCATTCTGTGGATAAGTGATTCGAATATGGTAAATATTGTGAAGTTTTTCCAGAAATATCTCTTTAAGAATGGTTATATCTCTGAAGGTTATTGGTGAATGATCGAGTTGCCCCGCCATTATTTTTTGCTTAAAGATTTCATCGATTAGTTTTTTAAAGCTTTCGTTGTCCTTTTTCTCCAGGCTTCTGGATGCAGCTTCAATGCTATCGGCCAGCATAACCACGGCAGTTTCGCGCGTTGAAGGTAGCGGTCCGGCATAAGTAAAATGGCTTTCATTGGTCTCCTGGTTGTTTTTATTGTTTGATTCTATATAAAAATAATTCGTTTTGGTTGTACCATGGTGCGTTCTGATAAAATCGATGATCTGTTCGGGTATTTTATGCTTTCTCGCAAGCTCTACTCCCCGGTTAACATGCTCCAAGATAATTCGCGCACTCTCCTGGTAGGCGAGCTGGTCGTGCGGATTGATACCCAGAAGCTGGTTTTCGGTAAAGAATTGTGGATGTGTAAGTTTACCTATGTCATGATAAAGAGCACCAGCTCTGACAAGTAACGGATTTCCACCCAGACTTAATATTGCCTCTTCAGCCAGATTGGCAACCTGCAGTGAATGCTGAAAAGTGCCGGGCGCCTCTTCTGCAAGTTTGCGTAATAGTTTCTGGTTCGAATACGATAATTCGATCAGTGTGACATCAGAGACAAATCCGAAGATCTTCTCAATCAGGAAGACTACAAGGTAGGTGATCAGGGTTAAGGATGCATTCACTATAAACCATTTTAATATGGTCCAGTCGATCCCAAAACTTGCCTCCTGTATCAGCGAAATGCCGATATAAGTAACAGCATAGACAAAAAATATGATTACAGAGGTAAGGATCAACTGATCACGCCTCTGGAGATTATTCTGACTGATCACAGCAATGCTTCCGGCCGAAATCGAGAGAAGTACAAACTCATAACCGTTTGGTACCATATATCCCACAATAATAGCGGTAATGGTATTCACAAAAATGGCCAGACGGGCGTCAAGAAATGTGCGGATGATCAATGCCAGGGCGGTAAACGGGACGATATAAACGGAAACATTGGTCGTCACGATGATCCGGCAGAAAAAGATCATCAGGGTCATCATCAACAGGGTAAAAGTGATATCACGTTTCGATTTCAGTAATTTGCGGCGGATGTTGTAAATGAAAAGAAAGAGCGTAACCATCAACATGCTGATAAATAACAATTTGCCGATAATGATCACGTAATATTTGGAGAAATCGCCCCGGCTTTTTTCATAAGTGTTTTTAAGCGATTCCAAAATGACATAAGTTTGAGGCGAGATCACATCACCTTGCGATACAATCCGTTCACCTTCCTGCACCATGCCATAATTTGTCGATAGATTTTCAAGAATCTTTTCTTCTTCTGCCTCCGTTTTATCGAGATCGAACGATAGGTTTATAGCCAGGTAATCTTCGATAGGGAGTTTGTCAAGGATTAGTTTGAAGTCAGGGTCACTGTTCCGGATCGGGTCCAATTTTATATTTGCTTCGGAATAGGCTTCTTTCAAAGAGTATAATTGTCCGACAGGAACTTTCAGGGCTTCATTTTTACGTACGATAAAAAGTTCAGTTTTTCCTGCCAGGGGTGGATAATTAGTTGCCTCCTGTTCGAGAATTCCCGAATTGTAGATGCGTTCGAAAATTGTAAGTACTTTATTCTTAATAATTCTTGAATACAGAATTTCTGAATTTGCATTGCGTGTTATCTCATCAATTTTTGAGGAGAGCGCTTTAAGCTGTTGTTGTACTATTGAATCATGAAGAATGAAATAGGGTGTCAGTGATTTTAGCAGCGAGTCACGTTCCTCGTGGATCGCCTTATCGGATTTCATGATGGCAAAATTGTAAGGGGCAATTAATGTTGAATGCATCCACGGCCTGCCCTTTTGAAATTCATAACGAAACCTTCCCTCCTGTGGTAAAGCAAAATAGAGGACAATGGTTGTAATGATAAATAATGAGGTTATATAAATCGTATGCCATCGTGATGATTCAAACCATTTGCTCTTCTTCAGATTCATATCTTTCTCTTCTATTAAATTTATGGCGAATCTAATTAATTCGTATATTTGGGATTAATCAAAAGTAGTAATTTTTTAATGAGATACGGAACCTCTAATCTTAGTATTGTTCCTGTGCGGTCGGAACCGCACGAAAAGAGCGAAATGTGCACGCAAATACTTTTTGGCGAACACTATACTATAATTGAAGAGAACGCCAAATGGTGCCGGGTAAAGCTCGCCTTCGATGGCTACGAAGGATGGATCGACCGTAAAATGGTCAATGAGATTGAAGAGCATGTTTTTGGGGAACTGGAAGAAATCCCGCGGATTGTTACAACCGATGTTTTTAATATTATTCAGCCTGATGGTGTTTATAATAATTTTTTGATTGTAGCAGGAAGTTCGCTTCCCCACTTTAACAAGGTTAACCGGACTTTTAAGATCGGAAATGTGGGTTACAGTATTCAGGGAAACAATATAGCAGGCGCCGACCTCGACATTCGTGAAGTGATCATTGAAAATGCGCTTAAATATTTTAATGCACCCTATCTTTGGGGAGGAAGGACTCCTTTCGGAATCGATTGCTCCGGGTTTTCACAGGTTCTGTATAAAATGGCCGGTTTAATTATTCCGCGCGATGCTTCCCGGCAGGCATTAATTGGAACCAATCTCACGTTTGTGGAGGAGGCATTACCCGGTGATCTCGCTTTTTTCGATAACGAAGAAGGTGCTATTACTCACGTAGGTGTTATCTGGGAGAAGAATAAAATTATTCACTCATCCGGAAAGGTGCGAATTGATAACATCGATCATTTTGGTATATTTAATATAGATACCGGACGGTATACCCATCAGATGAGGCTTATGCGACGACTAATCAGCAGTTGATTAGTTTTGAACGCAAGGTTTGCGTATTATCTTTAAAGGGGTCCGGATTGTTTATAGCCATTGTCAAATCTTTTAACCTTCTAAAATTATGGGACATCTTGAAATACTCGGTTACCTTTTCGCAATTATGATTGTGGTCTATATTGTCCTGAAAAACTCCAGTAAACAGAAGGAGAAATAAGTGTATTCTGCAAGTTAAACATACCCTTCTGCCAGGTAGCTGAATGCTCCCTAAATCCATTATTTTGCCGGTTATGCTTTTATCATTATATTATTATTATGAAGGATCAGAATTTGAAATACTGTTACGAATATCCCCGCCCTGCGATAACTGTTGACGCGATAATTGTTGCGCAGAAATTCAGTCGGGACATGATTTTACTCATTCAGCGAAAATTTTATCCCTTCGAAGGTCTTTGGGCTCTTCCGGGTGGTTTTGTCGGAATGGAAGAGACTTTAAAGGAAGCATGCCAACGTGAACTAAATGAGGAAACCGGATTAAAGAATATTGCGATAAATCAGTTTTTCACCTTCGATGAGGTAAACCGCGATCCGCGTCATCGTACTATTTCCACCGTATTTTATGGAATGATCGATGAGACTGCTAATGTTATTGGTGGCGATGATGCCGAAAAAGCGGGGTGGTTTCCGATCAATGCACTACCTGAAATGGCTTTTGACCACGCTGCAATTATCGGGAAATTCATCAGGGAAAAGCTTTAAATAAAGGGTGGGTGTCTCTTTCCGTCACTCCGTCTCTACGTCACTTCGTCCTTGCTCGTAAGATGTGCACGGGTGTGTATACTATCGTCTCTTTCCGTCACTCCGTCACTCCGTCACTCCGTCACTCCGTCACTTCGTCTCTCCTTCGACCGGTCGTTCCCTAACGAATACATGAACACAAATGGCTAATCGTTCCGGGCCCTTCGTTAAAAAGCATATCCAGGATACTTAAGTTGGGTACAAATCCCCATTTGTCATTGAAAACCTGTAAGTAAGGATTTGGAAAAAAATGGAGATCGGCAATTTGTTTTTGTGGTTTTGGATGAATAGTATACCGAAAATCATCCGCTGTATCGGGAACTTCTCCTTCGGGGTAGTAATCTGCTGTTTTAATAATACCTATTTTGATGTTGAGGGCTTTAAATACAGCATTTTGTATTTCTGAGTTGAAATCGATTAAGTATTTGTATGTCTTATTATGAAAAAAAGGGGCGATGTCATCGGAGTAATACTCGAAAAAGGGCGAACTATTGTAGGAAGACCATATACCCCGCCAATGAATTTGCTGCCAGTTAACATCATATGAGATTTTAAGATCCCTCACAGGCCCTTTTGCACGCGGACCATTGGCAACCGGTATTGTTAATGGTAAAGGACCATTGGCTGAAAGGATAACTGCACGATTCCGGTAAGATTGTTTCAGATAGCTCTCACAGTATTCTATTGAAATAGTCGGATAGCTGATCAGTTTTGTGAAATACTGTACGGGTGCCAGATAGGCGCTGCTTAGTATAACTTGTGTTTTCGTATTTTCCATTACTAGTCAAAAAAACGATGTCCGGGTTCGCCTTCAATGGATATACCGTCTTCCGACTTCAACTCTCCCGCTTCTTTTCTTTCATCCGCACCGTTCAGTTGATCTTCAAGTTCTTTTACCTTGATGTGGAGCCTTCGAATTTTATTCCGTAGCCTTTGCTTATCGATAAAAGCAAATATGGCGGTTACCAGAACACCAATCATTATGGAGATCACCGGAATCAATGCTAAGGGTACTTCCAAAAATTTCATCCACAGGAACTTCACAGGAACTGTTACTGCATTTTGCAATGCAAAGATTGTCATCGCTAATCCCAATATGATTCCCGAAAGTAAACCCCTTTGCATGATGTTCTGATGTTGGTTGTTAAACGATTTTTATTTTTGAATACTGACTGAATCTGATTTTTCTGCCTGTGGTTTCAACTTTACACGGTGGGTTTTGCCTGTGTCTATTTCAACTTTTTCATCGTCGGGAGCGTAGTAATCGGTTCTGAAAAAGATATTATATGCGGCACCCAGGGGAACAATTACCTTCGCGGATTGGAGAGGTGGCAACATTATATCACGAATATCGCAATACACCGAATCCTTCCAGAGTAAATCTGTCACCATATTAACAAAAAGGGTATCCTTCGACTCACTGATCAGTTTTAAGTTCCTGAATGATTTGGCCCGCGGTTCGGTGTACACACTTACCCCGGTTAATACTGTGCCCATAGACGATGCAACCATGAGGCCGATGTCGGCGAAATTGACACCAGTCCGGTATTTTCGCATCTCTTTTTGTCGTTGAATGCTCTCGTGATCTGTGATATATCCTGATGTTTTGCAGGATAATAACAGCGCCAACGAGATGAATATCGCAACTAAACTGTTAATAATCTTCATATAGACTACGATTTATCAAATGTTTGCAAAATAAAAGCTGGCATTAATTATGCCGACTTTTATTTTGCAAAATCGACTTTTACTTGACGGTCATAAAAAAGCGGTTCCACCGGATTTTGGAGAGGAAGCTTTTGTTTTTATCGAGCGAAAGCCACACAATAGATGCTTTTCCGACAACGTGATCCTCTGGAACAAAGCCCCAGTATCTCGAGTCTGCCGAATTATACCGGTTATCTCCCATCATCCAGAAATAGTCCATTTTAAATGTATAGGAGGAAGCGGGTGTTTCATTGATATAAATAACATTATCTTTAACTACTAAATCATTTTCTTCGTATACATCAATGATTCTTTTGTATAAAGGCAGATTATCGGTTGTAAGGTTGATTGTCACCCCTTTTTTCGGAATCCAGAGCGGACCAAAGTTGTCGAGATTCCAGTTGAATTTTGGATCGCTGGGAAAAATGGCAGGATCACTATTATCCTCTGGCCAGGTAACCCTCTCTTTGGATTGAATAAATTTTAATCCATCCATTTTGCTGGCCTGTGCTGCAGTAAGCGACATGATGTACCGGGAGTCAGATCCTTCAATTTCAGAACGCGAAATATCAAGTTTTTCCAGGGCACTGGTATTAATGGTTGTACCGTTGATATTGACAAGGTATTTATATTGAATCCCGGGTATTTCCTTTTGTGGTTTACCGTTTACGTATACCTGGCCTTTAACGATTTTCAATGAATCGCCTGCAATAGCAATGCATCGTTTGATGTAATTTTCACGTTTATCCACCGGACGATAAATAATATCGCCAAAAACCCTTTTATCGCCATGAATTTTTTCACGTCCATATGAGCGAATCAGTTCATAGTAACTTCTGTCCTGCATATTCAGCGCAACGGTATCACCTTCCGGGAAATTGAAAACAACAACATCATCATTTTTAACCTTTCCCCATCCGGCTATTCTGCGGTAGGGATTGTGAATAATGGTTGAAAATGATTTCATGGTTGTCGATAAAGGCATTGTATGATGGACAAATGGGAACGAAATGGGTGTATTCGGCATTTTGGGTCCATAGGCCGTTTTACTGACAAAGAGGTAATCGCCTACCATCATTGATTTTTCCATCGAAGAGGTCGGTATCGTGTATGCCTCAATAAAAAACATCCGGATAAAGGTAGCGGCAATGACAGCAAATATGATGGCATCAACCCATTCAACGACCTTGGTTTGTTTGCCATCCGGTGGATTCTTCTTCTTCCAGAACGACCAGTGTACTTTCTCTGTGATATAAATATCATAGATTACAACCAGTCCGATCAACCACCAGTAATTGTTTAACCAAACAACCCAAAGCAGGTAAAGACCTCCCACGAGGCCAAACTTAAACCATCTGCTATCCAATAACTTATTCATTATTTTTATATTAATTTTTTCATTAAAATTTCAATAGATCTGTCATTGATAAAATCCCTTTTTTCCCCACACAGAATTCGGCTGCAAGGACTGCTCCGAATGCAAATCCCTTCCGGTTGTAAGCGCTATGCGTAATTTCTATAAAATCAACTTCTGAGTTATACTTCACCGTATGGATTCCGGGAACAACACCTTCGCGAATGGGATTTATATAAAGTTCGTTTTCTGATTTTGGATCGTCAACAGTCCAATTTGTTTTTTTATCGTTGATGGCGATAATGTCATCGGCCAAAGTGATGGCAGTACCACTTGGTGCATCCAACTTCTGGGTATGGTGAACTTCAACCATACTTACATCGTATTGGGGAAAATCTTTCATCACCCGGGCAAGATATTTATTCATCCCGAAGAAGATATTGACGCCAAGACTAAAATTTGATGCATAGAAAAAACACCCGTCCTTTTCCTTGCATTTTTTTTCGACTTCGGATTTTTGATCGAGCCAGCCTGTTGTTCCACTAACAACCGGAACACCATTTTCAAAGCATTTCAGGTAGTTATTTACTGCTGTAACAGGGGAAGTAAATTCGATGGCTACATCTGCCTCTGAGAGTTTTTCTGTGGTAAGTTCCTCAGGATTATTGATGTCTATCTTTAAAACGACGGAGTGTCCACGGCTTAAGGCGATTTGTTCGATCTCCCTGCCCATTTTTCCGTAACCAATCAAGGCAATCTTCATATTTCTCTTTTCTCTTATTTGTATCCTATTTTTCAAAAGAATTACAAAGATAGGATTATTGATTTAAATCAACCGATTAATTATTAACTGCAAACTGATGAATTCTGCAACTGTTTCCAATACTTTGAGGATTTTTTTCTGCTGACATTCTAAGAATTAACGTATGTTTTGAATCTTTCAGTTCATCATCCAGCATAATGAGCCACGGAAGATGCAATTGTTTACTCCATTGGGTAAACTGATCCACAGCTTTAAAATCTGATCCGTCGATGCTGTATTCCACAATACCCGCATCTGGTCCGGAAGTCACAAACAGTCCGATTGCTGTTCCCCGGAATTTCAGTTTTAGCGAAGCGTGGGGCTGTGTCGTTTCAATAACCGGGACATTTACAAAACCAGTCCGTGTAGATATTTTGTCGTCTGGTTTCCAGTTATTTATCAATTTCCACCCAGCCCCAGTTTTTGCCTGCCCGAGTGGTTCGAAATGACCGTTTATGTAGGAGAAGGGATCCATTGGCTTTCCGGGTGATCGATTATGTTTTTGACTATTTGCGACAGGATCCTTCCATGATGTTTCAAAAAAGTGCTTAATCGTTCTGAAACAGATCGCCTGACCGAAGGGGGAGGGGTGGAGATTTTTAAAATCATCACGCCATGTGAATTCGTTGTTCAGAATGCGGTCATTTACTTCCCTGGCAAAGTTAATCGAGGGGATGTTATACTGTTCTGCCACCTTCTCGTGTTGCTGAATTACCTCGGGAATTTTACCATTGTTGTAATCAGCCATTTTATCCTGGTCAACAAAATGGAGCATCACAATACCCATGAACGGATTTGATTTCATCGCATGATGGATAATTCCTTCCATTCCCCGGATTTGCATGGCCGGTTTAATTCCGTTTGTGGCATCATTTACAGCCGCTTCTTCAAAAAGCAGATCGATGGTTCCTTTCGACAAAACATCGCGCGAAAATCTCATCGCACCCGGGGTTGATCCTGTTGAAGGGATACCCGCATTGATAAATTCGAATTTTGTTTCAGGAAACCGCTGCTGAAGATATTCGCAAACCATATCACGCCAGCCCGGATTAGTGGTGATGGACCCGCCGAGAAAGGCCACCCTCCCTGTTTTCTCCTTTTCGAATTTGATCCGGCAATTATCGATATTTTCGCGGAAATTGATCGCCATTTTTGATTCAATAGCCGCTGGTTCACTCATTAATCCGGGAACGGTGTGTGAAAGAATGAAATCAACAATGGGAGAGGGGTCTTTAAGACTATGCGGGTGATGGCCAATCCCCTCTTTTACAATTATTTTGATATCGCCTCCTGCCGCTTTATAGACCTTTTCGAGCGTATAAGTGTTTTCATCTATCGGGACAACCTCGTCTGTCGCGCCACAAACATGTAATACGGGGACCCTTGCCTCAGCCAGTTTTTGGGCATTTAAGACAGGGATTCCTTTGAAGTCGTTCACCGTTTCTTCTGTAAGCTGATATGCTTTCAGATGCAGCTCCCAGTCAGCCGACGATCCGGGCCCTTTCCCTTTGCCACCCGGCCAGCTTTTAATATCGCATACCGGGGCATCCGCATATATGCAGGCAACTTTCCCGACATTCGCCGAACCCCAGTTATAGATATAAAGACCACCCCTGCTAAATCCTTCGAGAACCGTCTTTGGATTCAGGTTGTATTCTTTAACCAGGTAATCGTAAAAATGATTCCATAACATTACCGCTTCCGGGTTGCCACACAATTCAGCAGCATCGATATACACCACATGAAAACCTTTTTCCAGCAAAGCGATCTCTGTTTGAGGCTCATGGCCCCAGAAACGGGCTCTCCATATCCAGTGCCGTTGCGTTTCTGCCTTTTTGGGGAAAACTATTTTGGCATTATGACCTTCGAACTTAAAATCGAGCTCCCTGAATCCATGATAATCGGTTTCTTGTGCGACTATTGGAAAGGAAGCTGTCAACAGAATAAAAATAAGAACTGATGTCTTAAACAGTTTATTTACAAGGTTATACATTAGCTTTACCATTATTGCGTTTGGTTTCGTCACTTTATTCGGAAATTTAAAATAAACTGTTTATTTAAACAGTTTATCCAAACCAAATTTTTTAACGGCATCCTGAATCGTTGAGCCTGCCTTCTTTTTAAATTCTGCTTCAACCAGTTTTTTCGCCTCAGTAAGATCGACCTGGATGTCAGGTTTGTCGAAAGTACCGCCAACATGAACACCAATCGGATATTTAGAAATATTTTCTGCCCCCGGGACAAAACCGATGTACTTGGTAACCTCATCGCTGACATCTTCTTTATTGACCTTAAAATCAATGCGGTAATCAAGATTTTTTGAGACCGATTGTTTGCCCGACAACGTAACTTCCTGACCGGCAATTTTGGTGTTAAAAGGAGATATGACCAGTCCCCCGTCGACTACTTTAAAATGGGTAGTGAAATCACTGACTTTTACCTGTCTGAATAAATCTTTCCTGAAATATTTTCCAATTTCTTTAAAAAGGGCAGCTCCAATCAATTCGATGTTAGTTGCAGTCAGTAATCCTCCGCCGTTTAGTGTTGTAAATTCAGGTGTATAGTCATTGCCGAGTTTTCCGTTCAATGAGACACTTGTATTGAAAGAACCTGTACTTTCTTTGGCAACCGGGAGAAAATGTCTGACTGTACTCAGTGACTGATAAGCTTTCGGCAGGTCAAATTCCTTGATATCCATTTTAAAATCAAAATCTGGCTTTTGCTCCTTTAAGGTAGCATAGGCTCCCGACACCACCAGTTTCCCGCCGAGCATATTCATATTCAGACCGTCAAGCAGTACTTTTCTATCTTTAATAACTACTTTTCCGGTAATTCCGGAAATGGTCATGTTTTCGTAGAGGGCTCTGTCAACAGTTGATTGTACAGTGAAATTAATATTTTCGGGAACTTCAAAGGGCTTACTGATTGCGGCTGAGTCCTTTGCAGTTGATTTTGACATGAACTGATTAATGTTTAAATACTTAGAGTTTAAAATCATATTCCCGTTCAGGATCCCTTTTTTGAGAATGTAACCCCAGTAATTCGCAATCGTGCCATTTGCTTCAAAATCGCTTTCTCCCATGTTGCCCGATAATTTGCTTAACGTTATTTGTTTAGGATTAAGGCGTATATCGGCAGATCTGATCTCGACACTTTGCGGTAAATCAACCGAAGTATACATGAAGTCTTTCAGCGTAACTGTACCATCTGTTCTGAAATTTTCGTATTGCTCCTTTTCGATGGAGGAATATTGACCATCAAAGTCGACGTATGCATCAATAATACCCTTTATATCAATTGAATCCATGGGGATTGCCTGTTTAAGTGTAGCAAAGTCAACATGTCCTTTGAGGTTTCCCTTTAATTTGGGATCGCTGACAGGGGTGGCAACATGTAAAGTTGCGGTCAGCGGGTTTCCGGCGATAGTGGCATCAAATTTTTCTATATCGATTTTGGCAAGATCCATTTCACCCTGCGGTTTGGTCATGCTTGCGGTTACTTCCACTTTCTCAATCTCTTTTGGCAAATCGGGATATTTTAACCGGCCTCCGGCAATTTTTAAGTCTACGCCTAATGCCGGATAGTTGGATTCGGAGTAAATCCCTTTTACAAAACCATTGAAGGATATATCTCCGTTTGTTTCAACGCCTTTAAGATTTTTCTGATAGTGGTCGGGTATAAAGCCCAGCAAATCTCCAAAAGAAGAGGTGGGTGATTTATAGGTTAAGTCGAAAATGTAATCTTTCTCACCCAGCACAAACATACCCTGAACTTCGAGTGGTAATTTATTGATTAACAATTCATTTTTGAGAAAGGTAAACGACATTTTATCAAAATCGGCCTGTAAACCTCCTTTTAAACCGGCTTTGAAATTGGAGGCATAGCGCGAACCGGTGTAGTCAAAATTTATACTGTCGGCATGACCAGTGATGTCGAGTTTACTATTGCTCCCTTTCAATACTCCCGACAGATCGAAGGTTCCGTTTTGCAATGTAAAAAGCATGGGGGTTGATTCGTCTGAGTAAGCAAACGACGCATTACGGATTTTAATCTTCTCCAGATCAATCTCTGTACCTTCTTTATCTGCAGTTACTTCAGGTTTATCTGTTTTTTTTGCAATATCCCAGTTTGATTTTCCATCTTTATTGACAATCAGGTTGATGGCGGGGCGATCAAGTTCAATGGAAGTGATACTCAGCCCACCGGATTTCCATAAACTGGAAATATTTACGGCTGTTGAGAGGGATTCCACATTCAGTAATTTTACATCATCGAATTCGCTGATGCCCGTTACCGAAAGGTTTTTTAAGGCTATGTTTAATTGAGGAAAACTTCGGAATAGTGATAACTGAACATCCGAAAAATCAACTTTTGCATTTACAGCTTCGTTTGCGGCACTTTTCACTTTCTGCACGATTTTGCCCTTAAAAACGACAGGAATCGCGATCATCATGATAATCAACAAGCCAAAAACTATACCGGCAATTATTAATCCTTTTTTCATATGTAGTGATATTTAATTTTTTACTTTCAATATATTATTTCTTCAATAAATTCAGTCTCAGTATATTTAACGCTGTCTGGGTCGCCCGGATAATGGTTCTTTCGCGGTTGTTTCCGAAATTTAAAACTTTTGAAACTACTGAATGGGAATTGGCCACCGCGATCCAGACCGTCCCCACGGGTTTATCCTCAGTTCCTCCATCCGGTCCGGCGATACCTGAAGTTGCAATTGCGAAATCAGTGTTCATCAATTTACGGGCTCCCAAGGCCATTGATTCGACCACCTCTTTACTTACAGCACCCCTTGATAACAGTACTTCGGGATCTATTCCCAGAAGCCTTATCTTCAATTCGTTGGAATAGGCAACCACTCCACCTTTAAAGTAACGGGAACTTCCGGGGTTTAGCGTAAAAGAATGTGCAATGTTCCCACCCGTGCAACTTTCAGCAACTGAAATTGTTAAACCTTTCTCCGTTAAAATTTTACCTATATTTCCAGCCATCGTATCTTCTCCGTAACCAAAAATATTATCAGGAATAATTTCAGCCAGAGCATTGATCCGTTGTTCAAGCAACTGAGTAAGAAACATCTGATCTTCACCGTGGGCCGAAAGACGTAACTTCATGCTTTCGGGACTGGGAAGGTATGCAAGCGAAATACATGCAGGCAGGTTATCTTCCCAAACGGCAATCCGCTCTGCAAGCATTGACTCCGGCAAACCCTGGGTTAAAACGGTGCGGTGAATAATTGTAGTTGTATTGAACAACGTTTTAATCCTGGGAAGCACTTCATGCTCCATCAGGTATTTCATTTCAAAAGGAACTCCGGGCATAAAGACAAAAATCGTGCCTTGATGATTAAACAATAAGCCTGGTGCTGTTCCCTGTTTATTGGGAAGTATGATGGCGGTTGCCGGAACAAGTGCCTGTTCGCGGTTTAGTGCGTTTATAATCACTCCGCGAGGGGTAAGTAATCTGATTATCTGTTCCAGCACGTCAATGTTTTCAATTAATTGCGTGCAGAAAAAATTGCATAAAGCGGCTTTGGTACGGTCATCTTTCGTCGGGCCAAGACCCCCTGTCACCAGGACAATCGCTGCCTTGCTGCCCGAATCTTTCAATGTAGCGATGATATGTTCCGGCTGATCGGAGATACTGGTAATTTGCCTGACATTAATTCCTTCCTCATTAAGTTTTTTTGCCATCCAGGCTGAATTAGTGTCAACAATCTGACCAATAAGGATTTCGTCACCAATAGTAATCAAATCAGCTTCCACTTCCATAACAATAAAAGGGGTGATCTCCCTTAGAATTCGTGTTGACATAATCGCAGAGGTTCTTTACATTTGCCGTAAAAGTAAGGAAGTTTTAGATCTTTTTTGACTTTTTCTGTGTGAGGTATTGCCAGGTTAGTCCGATGTTACTAATTATTAATATTCCTGTTGATTCCAGGCAACCGTCCTATATTTTAGTTTTTGCTATCCTGTAAAGCAGGGAGGAAGGAACGGAAAACGGTTACCGTAGATGCCACAGCGATGAAATATTACGCGGGAATAATCCTTTGTAATTGAGTTTGGTCATCTTTTTTACGAATTTCATCAGTCTTTGTAACAGGAAAATATTTTTACCTTTGCACACCCGTTAACATTTGTGAGCATCATTATTTGTTTATTATTCAAGATTGCTTAATGATGAAATGTTAATGCCTGAAGAATCCCTTGGGATGATGGCAAAAATGCAGCGAAAATCAACGGTTAAGAAGGGAGTTGACTGCTGCGACGTCTGATGAAATATGTATAAATTGTCCGCATGAAAAACAATAACAAACCCAAATCTGTTTCAACTATCGCAAGATACCGTATAGCGGAGGGAGCCCTAGATGAGAGTCGCAAGTTATATGAAGATCTGGTAACCAATCAGAGTGCCGGGATATACCGGATGCTTGTTCAGAAACAAGAA
>JBBRGI010000068.1:0-14040 GCA_038240855.1 Bacteroidales bacterium
CTACACTTTTTAAAGCTCCATTGCAAAAGAGACTCCACCGCCATCTTTATAGATCACAGGCATAACAACCAGATTGTTTTTACTCCCCCAGCGATACCGATGCGTGGCATATACGATCTGTGTAGAAATAATCCCGATTCCGGCCCCGATCAGCACGTCCGAAATCCAATGCTTATTATTAACCATGCGTCCCATGGCAGTTGTTGTTGCGACTGCATAACCCCCAACACTAATCCAGCGTGAAGTTTCATGATATTCCTTATGGAGAATGGTTGCAGCAACAAAAGCCTGTGCTGTATGACCCGAAGGCATGGTATTCATTCCCCCTCCGGAAGGTCGTTCAATGCGAATCCATTGCTTCATTCCGCGGACAATTAATCCCATAAGTAATTCGGCTTTAGCAGTAATTGCAACCTGGTTCACAAAATCACTCCGGCTTTTTACGCCTAAGGATTTTAAACCAAATACGGCTGCGAGCGGCATAAATTGCAAATAATTATCAACAGAGGTTTCCATGCCGGGAAAAATCTTTAATTCCTCCTCCTGAATTCTGTATTTGCTTATCATACAATATGGTTCAGGCAGTAATGTAATTGTTCCTGCAAGGATCAATGACGCCGGTAATATCGACGCTTTTAAATTTCGAAGCTGAAGACCAACTCTTTTTTTGGTAGTTACTCCAAATAATTTCCTGTTAATCGAAATTGAATCAGAATACCGGTCAGGAAAATTTGAATTCAATTGACCAGGTAAATCATTTTTAGGAGCAAAAGATGGTAACTTCGAGATAGGTTTAAGTGGCGAATTTAATATCGGTAAATAGTTGGAATTGGTTTCCTGACCGACAACAGAAAATCGGATTGACAGTGTTAATAAGATGATAAAAAAAAATTGTAAAGTCATAAGTGGTGTTTAGTTTGCTCGAAAATCCATTTTTTTTGCAATTTGAAATAAATAATCTGTATTTGTTATTATTTTGTTTAGTAGGGGTATAAAAAACAGATATTTGTAATCATTCGAAATAATCGATAACAATAAGCTATTAGGTTAAACTGAATAAATCGGGTAATTTTGTTAAAATTTACAGGATATGGATTGCAAAAACAGAAGTAATATCCGACCAGGGATCGAAGTACTTTAAACCCGAATTTCTATTTGTACCAATCCTATTTTTAAAGTAGGTTTGTCAAAAATTTTTCAGTTATGGCAACAAAAAATCTTTCAGAATACGTATTAAGTTCAGTTCCACAAGGGAACGATATGAAATTTGGCATCGTTGTATCGGAATGGAATTATGATGTTACTGGAGCTTTGGCAAACGGGGCAGTCGAAACATTAAAAAAGCACGGTGTTAAGGATGATGATATCCTGGTAAAACATGTGCCGGGAAGTTTTGAATTAACTTTGGGGGGGCAATTCTTTGCCGAATATACGGATGTGGATGCGATTATCCTGCTTGGATGTGTAATTCAGGGTGAAACGCGTCATTTTGATTTTATCTGCCAGGGGGTGGCTAAAGGAGCAACAGATCTGAATATTAAATACAATCTTCCTGTTATTTTTGGGGTTTTAACAACTGAAAATCAACAGCAGGCACTTGACCGGGCAGGTGGCAGACTTGGAAATAAAGGAGATGAGGCTGCTGTAACCGCACTCAAAATGGTTGCTCTTCAGAACGATTTCGAAAATGAGATACAGGAGGAAGAGGAATAAGAACTGTAATTCGTGAAATTAAAAATCAGGATTTGAAAACTTAAAAGCCCAATAATCGTTAATTACACTAAACTAAGAACTGAAGGTTGTTTTTAGTGAATGTTTAACATTACTTGGCATTTAAATCTCAAATTTTGATAATGGAGCTGGAAAAAACTTTGTTACCAACATCGTTAAATATCGAAAAGGAAGTTGTTCTTAAAGATTATTATACCGTATTTCTAAGCAGGCAACTTAGTATTTTAGGCCGCAAAGAAGTTCATGCCGGTCGTGCCCATTTTGGCATCTTTGGTGATGGCAAAGAACTGGCACAGGTTGCCTACGCGAGGAATTTCCGAAAAGGTGATTGGAGATCAGGATATTACAGGGATCAGACATTTATGCTCGCTTCCGGATTACTCAGTCCCGAAGAATTTTTTGCACAGATCTATGGTGACACCGATATCGAAAACAATCCCTCAACCGTTGGCCGGAATTTCAATAACCATTACGCTACCCGTAATTACAGTGTTGAGAAGGGCCTGATTAATTTATTGGCACAAAAAAACTCCTCCGCAGATGTTTCATCCACAGGCGGGCAAATGCCCCGCCTTTTAGGTTTAGCCCAGGCATCAAAACTAGTCAGGGAAAATCCTGAACTGAGAAAATATACTAAAAACACCATTACCGGCGATGAAGTCGCTTTCGGAACAATTGGCGATTCATCAACTTCGGAAGGTATGTTCTTCGAAACCATCAATGCGGCCTGTGTAATGCAGGTTCCCATGGCTGTGGCTATCTGGGACGACGGATACGGAATTAGTGTCCCCGTGGAGCTCCAGACTGCAAAAGCAAGCATTTCGAAAGCATTGAAAGGATTCGAAACCAGCGAAAAAGATAAGGGATGCCATATCTTCGTTTGCCCGGGACACGATTACCCGGCCTTATTAAAAACCTTCGAAAAAGGGATCAAAATTTGCCGCGAGAACCACACCCCGGTAATATTTCATATTAACGAAATGACCCAACCTCAGGGACATTCGACTTCAGGTTCTCACGAAAGATACAAAAGTAATAAACGCCTTGTCTGGGAGAAAGACAATGATCCGATTGCAAAATTCAGGGATTGGATAATCAGTGAAAACCTGGCTACGCAAAAAACAATTATTTTAATCGAAAATAAAGCGATTGAGCGGGCCAGACTCGCCAAGGATTTCGCATGGCAGACCTTTATTCAGTGTTTTAACGAGGAAAAAAAGGCGTTGAAAGAATTGATCAGCTCAATTGCCTCTGAAAATCCAACTGTTCCGGTTACCATCGCCGATGGACTCGAAGAGGTCCTTTCGGCTCCTTTTCCAACCAGAAAAAAACTGCTTGCATTCGCGAAAAAACAGCTTCGATTGCTTCACCGGAATAACGCCTTTCAAAAAAGCAGGCACAAATTATCGGAATGGGTTATTAAAATCGAAGAAAAAGGAAAAATTGGTTACAATACTCATTTATTTAATGATATAAACAATTTTGATTCAAGTTTCAGTATAAGACCAAAATATGCCGAGGAACCCAAATCTGTACCGGCTAATGAAGTGCTGAATCTTAATTTTGAACGTCTTTTTAAAAAATACCCTTTGCTTTTAACATTTGGCGAGGACACGGGCCGACTCGGTGATGTCAATCAGGGTATGAAAGGGATGCAGGAAAAATATGGTGCTCATAGGGTATCTGATACCGGAATCAGGGAAACTACAATTATTGGGCAGGGCATCGGATTGGCACTCAGGGGATTCAGACCCATTGCCGAAATTCAGTACCTCGATTACCTGCTCTATGCCTTGCCAACTATTTCTGATGATCTCGCAACCCTTCATTATCGAACCGGAGGTCAGCAGATTGCCCCGTTGATTATCCGAACAAGAGGCCATCAGTTACAGGGGATGTGGCATTCCGGATCTCCAATGAGCATGTTACTCGGATCGCTCGGGGGAATCAATATTTGTGTGCCCCGGAATATGACCCAGGCTGCCGGATTTTATAATACTCTTTTAAAACAAAATAATCCAGCACTGGTAATTGAGCCATTAAAAGGTTATTATATCCACGAACTTCTTCCTGAAAATCCTGGCGAATTTACCGTCCCCTTGGGTATTCCGGAAATTTTGGTGGAAGGCACTGATATCACAATCGTTACCTATGGTTGGAATGTCACCATTGCTAACAGTGCTGTCAATAAACTTAAAGCACTTAATATTTCGGCAGAATTAATTGATGTACAAACACTTGTGCCTTTTGATAAACATCATATCATCAGCCTGTCTGTACGAAAGACAAATAAAATCCTGTTTGTCGATGAAGACATTCCCGGCGGGGGCACTGCCTATATGATGCAAAAAGTGCTCGAGGAGCAAAACGCCTTTCATTTCCTGGAAACTCCTGCAAAAACATTATCGGCTAAAGCACATCGGGGAGCTTACGGCACTGACGGAGAATATTTTTCAAAACCAAATACCGAAACAATTATCGAAGCTGTTTACGACATTATGCACAATGTATATCCCTCCAGTTTCCCGGGCTTATATGACTGATCGATGAAACAGCTAAAATCAAATATTGACTCCACTGAAACTGAATTCAATAAAAGAATGGAATTCTATTCCGGGGTTATGGAATTATATCGTTCAAAAATGGATGGTGTGACCCGCAGGGATCATGATCCGTCCGTGATCAGGCATCGTTCGCGGGGAAAGTTGGAAGTCAGAGACCGGATTGATTTACTGATCGACGGGAACTCTCCATTCCTTGAGCTCTCTGTTCTGGCCGCAAACGGTAAGTATAACGATAAGTTTCCCTCAGCCGGGATCATTACAGGTATCGGTAGAGTTCATGGAAAAATGTGTCTTATTATCGCCAATGACGCTACAGTTAAAGGGGGAACATATATTCACGAAACGGTAAAAAAACACCTGAGGGCGCAGGAAATCGCCTTTCAGAATCACCTGCCTTGTATTTACCTGGTCGATTCGGGAGGTATATTTCTGCCTGAACAATCGGAAATATTCCCCGATCACGACGGTTTCGGGCGTATATTTTATAACCAGGCGCAAATGTCAGCAGCCGGTATTCCCCAGATATCCATTGTAATGGGATCGTGTACCGCGGGAGGTGCTTATGTTCCGGCGATGAGTGACGAAACCATCATTGTAAAAAACCAGGGGACAATATTTATCGGTGGCCCTCCTCTTGTAAAGGCGGCTACGGGTGAAGAGGTTACCGCAGAAGAGTTGGGTGGCGCGTTGGTGCATACACAGATTTCGGGAGTTGCCGATCATCTTGCAGAAAATGAAATAGATGCAATCCGGATTTGCCGGAATATCTTTGAAATGATATCTATACCTGAATCACAGCAATATGAGCAGTTTACAATTGAAGAACCGTCATCCGATCCGACCGAACTTTATGGACTTGCCCCTGTCGATTTCCGAAAACCTGTCGATATTTATGAGATTATTGCCCGTATTGCCGATGGCAGTAAGTTCGGAGAGTTTAAACGCAATTACGGCGGAACAATTGTAACCGGCTATTCGCGGATACTGGGATTTTCTGTCGGTATCATCGCGAATAATGGCTTTCTCACTTCGGAGGCATCGCTCAAAGCGGCTCATTTTATCGAAATATGCAACTTCCGGAAAATCCCCCTTCTCTTTCTGCAAAATATTTCAGGATTTGTGGTTGGGAAAAAATACGAACACGAGGGCATTGCCCGCAATGGTGCAAAACTGATCCATGCTGTCGCAACAGCCGTGGTACCCAAAATAACGGTCATTATTGGGGGATCGTTTGGCGCCGGAAATTACGCGATGGCTGGTCGGGCATACCATCCAAATTTCCTGTTTATGTGGCCTGAAGCTAAGATTGGTGTTATGGGCGGACCACAGGCGCAGCAGGTCCTCAATTCAATCAAAGGGGAGGATGATTCAAACGATAATGCAGATCTGATCAGCCGTTTCGAAGCAGAAAGTTCAGCGTTTTACAGTACTTCCCGAATTTGGGACGATGGCATCATCGATCCTGTTGACACAAGAAAGGTTGTCGGTTTGGCCATTTCAATCTCATTAAACAAAACTATTCCAGAGCCAAGATCCGGAATATTTAGAATGTAAAATCCTGATCAAAATAATTTTATGGACAATTATAAAACAATAGTCACCGAATTGGACGGGCAGGTTGCAACTCTTTGGCTGGCACGGCCACAAGTTCATAATGCACTAAATGACATTATGATACAAGAAATATCAGATTTCTTTTCGAAAATTGAATCCGATAACACGATACGATTGATTGTGATCCGGGGACAAGGAAAATCATTTTGTTCAGGAGCAGACCTTGGTTGGATGAAGAAGGCGATCACCCTCCCAAAGGAGCACAATTTAAACGAAAGCGAAGTACTCTCCAAAATGTTTAGCCTGATCTTTAACAGCAGTAAAATTGTGATTGCTGTAGCCCATGGGAATGTTTTTGGAGGTGGTTGCGGTTTGGTAGCAGCTTGTGACCTTGCATATTGTGTTGCGGATACCGGATTTGCCCTGAGTGAAACCCGCATCGGTTTGGCGGCAGCTTCAATAACGCCATATTTGCTGAATAAAGTACCTTCTTTGGTTTTAAAGGAGCTCATCTTTTCGGCAAGAAACTTTGATGGAACTGCGGCTGCAAAGTATGGGCTGCTAAATCACGCATTTCGATCAACAGAAGCCATGGAGTCGTATCTGAATGAGCTTGTTAAAGATATATTAGCTAATGGCCCGCAGGCAGTGACAGAATCAAAAAGAATCATTAACCGTTTAACCGAAGAACCAAAACTTGAAGTAATGGTTGAAATTCCGGAACTGCTTGCACAGATGAGGATTTCGAACGAAGCACAGGAGGGTTTTTCTGCTTTTTTGGAGAAGAGAAAACCTAAATGGTAATCATCTGTTAAATTTATAGATGTAATTACCAAAATTATTAATTATTGACTTAATGGCATTACTGAATAAAATACTGGTTGCGAACAGGGGTGAAATCGCTTTAAGAATCATACGATCGGCACGACAGTTGGGGATCAGAACGGTCGCTGTTTATGCCGAAACTGAAAAAGTCTCCGACTACGTCAGATTAGCTGACGAAGCGGTAAGCCTTGGAAGCGGGGAAACTGTGCTGACATTTCTGAATATCACCTTGATAATTCAGATCGCTGTTTCAACTGGTTCACAGGCAATTCACCCCGGATATGGTTTTCTTTCTGAAAATCCCGAATTTGCCCAAGCCTGCAAAAAGAATCAACTGATATTTATTGGTCCGTCGGCTGACGTTCTTCGGTTGACCGGTAATAAACCAGAAGCCAAAGCACTGGCAGAAAGGCTTGGCATCCCTGTCGTATTCAGCCGGAAAGTCGATATCAGCACACTTGATTTCAATTATGATAGTTTACCCTGGCCCGTGTTAATTAAACCTTCATATGGCGGTGGTGGTAAAGGAATAGAATTGGTTCAGAACAAAAAAGAATTAAAAAGTCTGCTTGAAAAATCTTCCAGGATTGCTTTAAACTATTTTGGAAACGGGGAGTTGTTTGCTGAGCAATACATTCATAATGCACGTCATGTTGAAGTTCAGATAATAGGTGATAATCACAAGAATATTATTCACTTGTACGAACGTGACTGCTCTATCCAGCGCAATCATCAAAAGATCATAGAAGAAGCACCGGCAACATGGTTAAAACCCGGATTACGAAATGAATTGGTTACAACGGCATTAAAAATAGGGAAAGCCGTCAACTACTCCGGGGCCGGAACCGTAGAATTTCTGATCGACGAATCGGGCAACTACTTCTTTATGGAAATAAACCCCAGGATCCAGGTTGAACATGCCGTAACAGAAATGGTAACCGGGATTGATATCATCCGTGAACAGTTATTGATTGCTTCGGGATTCAAACTCTCCGTTTCACAGGAAGAGGTGAACCTTTCAGGTCATGCCATAGAAGCAAGAATCTATGCAGAGAATCCGCTGCATCACTTTTTACCCTCATCGCTACCAATTCTCTCGGTTAATATCCCGGAGCATACGCAATTGAGAGTTGAGACCGATCTTAATATGAATCAACAGAATAAGCACCAGTTTGATCCCCTCTTAATGAAATTGATTGCCCTCGCTGAAAACCGTGAAAGTGCGCTGGAACTGCTCGGAAATGAACTCCGGAACCTGAATATTATTGGCCCCGAAACAAACACAAAATATCTCGAAACGATACTTAAACATCCTGATTTCAGGCAGCATAAAACAACCGTTGAATTTTGCCGTAATAACCATGAACTACTGATTGATCATTATAAAGTTCAACTTCCGGAAGCACATCTTCCTTTTTTATTGGCCTTATCCTTAGAATTGGTCTATTTAAAAATAGAGCAGTCTACAACAACAGATCCCTGGAATTATCTGGGCTTTTGGCGGATAATCCGACCGGTCATCACCATTTTTGTCAATGGTCAGCGTTTTAATATTGTTCTCAAACTGAATAACAGAACCAATCCATCTTTTTTGATGAACAAATCTGAATTTCATTTTAAAGCAGGGGATCAGACAAATAATAACATCAGCGTCAGGATTAACGGTGTCACCAAACGATTATCATATATTTATGATGATCAGGATGATATATGTATTAGCTGCGAAAATCATCACTATACAGTTTCGTTACCCGGACTATTAAAAAGCTATCCCGAATCCGGTATAAATCCGGCGATTCAATCACATTTTGAAACCGGGGAGATCAAATCTCCGTTACACGGTAAAATATTGGAAATAAATGTTGTAAAAAATCAGATTATAAAGAAGGGCGAACTAATGATGGTAATTGAAGCAATGAAGTCAGAGAACCGGATTCTTTCGCCCAGAGATGCAAAAGTGAAGGAAATTGCTGTTAATGTCGGGGCCCAGGTTACAGACCAGATGCCCCTCCTATTTCTGGAGGAACTACTATGAATGAGCTATTGAATAAAAAAACTATTAAATATAGGGAGAAGATCAGGGAATTTTCTGAAACTATAATTAAGCCATTTGCCATTCTACAGGATGAAAAGGAGGAATTTCCTGTAGAATTAACACGGACCATGGGTAAATCAGGACTATTTGGAATAACCCTGCCTAAAAAATATGGAGGACAGGGATTGGATTACCTCTCCTATATTATTGCTGTTGAAGAAATTGCACGGGTCGACAGCTCGCCTGCTGCAACCATAGCTGCCCATAATTCGCTTGGCATAACGCCAATTTATGTTTTTGGAAATGAAGAACAAAGGGTGAAATACCTTCCCGGATTATGCACGGGAGAGAAACTGTGGGCTTTTGGTCTGACCGAAAAAAACGCGGGATCGGATGCCAGGGGGGTCGAAACGGAAGCAAGAAACCACGAAGGAAAATGGATTATTAACGGTTCGAAAATGTTTATTACCAACAGCTCCTCTCCCATTGCTTCTGGAATTACTTTACAGGCAATCACCGATGTGAAAAACGAAAAAAAGGAGTTGTCTGCAATATTAGTCGATCGTGACACGGCGGGTTTCACTTCCAAACCTATCAAGGGAAAACTGATGTGGCGTGCTGTTGATAATGGTGAACTTCAATTCAAAAACTGTGTCGTGGAAGAATCAAATCTGCTGGGTAATCGTGGCGACGGAATGAAAATCATGCTTTCAACACTCGACGGAGGACGGCTGTCAATAGCTGCAATGGGTCTGGGACTGGCACAGGGAGCGTTTGAAATGGCTATCGATTACTCAAAAAAACGTAAACAATTTGGAAGTTCGTTATCTGGATTCCAGTCCATTTCTTTTAAACTGGCTGAAATGTCTGTAAAGATTGAACTGGCCCGAAATACGCTTTATCATGCCTGTCGGTTGAAAGATGCCAATTTACCATTTGCAAGGCAGGCCGCTGTTGCAAAGCTTTACTGCTCAGAAATTGCCCGTGAGGTAGCCGACGAGTCGCTTCAGATTCACGGTGCTTACGGTCTGCTGAGGGAGAACAATATCGAACGTTTTTATCGGGATCAACGATTGCTACAGATCGGCGAAGGGACGTCCGAGATATTAAAAATGGTCATTTCGCGCCACATTTTATAACCTTATACCAACCAATTATGGAATTAATTTACAATGCCGGGAATGAAGGAAATGAAAGGATTCAGGGTGATTCGGATCGTAAAACTGATCATATCAAACTTTCACTCTTATCGCAGACTTCAGCAAATGAAGCAGATAAGCGTTTCTATTACGAACCGATGGTTTCCGGATTTCCTGAAAATAGTTTGGATGAAATCTCCTTCGCGGGAAAGAAGCTCAGTGTCCCGATCTGGGTTTCGAGCATGACAGGTGGTACTCGCCTTTCGGGCACAATTAATCGCAACCTGGCAATGGCCTGTAAGGAGTTTAGAATGGGAATGGGACTCGGTTCATGCCGGATGTTACTTGAGGAGAACACCCTTTTCAGCGATTTTAATCTCCGTCCCATCATGGGTTACGATGTTCCTTTCTTTGCAAATCTGGGTATTGCCCAGGTTGAGCAAATGGTCGAAAACAACGAAACAGATCCGCTGCGACGGCTAATCGATCGCCTTGGGGCGGATGGTCTGATTATTCACGTTAATCCGCTACAGGAATGGGTTCAGCCTGAAGGAAATACTATCCGGCATGCTCCTGTCGAAACCATCGAAAAGCTTCTGAATAAGGTCGATTTTCCATTAATTGTAAAGGAAGTCGGTCAGGGTTTCGGTCCGCAAAGCATCCGTCGTTTGCTCAATTTACCCCTTGCCGCGATTGAATTTGGCGCTTTTGGCGGAACCAATTTTTCAAAGGTGGAAATTCACCGTAGTTCCATACTGAAAAAAGAGTTATATCAACCATTTGTAAATATAGGTGTTACGACCGAAGAGATGGTAGACCTGATTAATGAGATGATTGGTAAAGGCGAAAAATTTTCATGTAATCAATTGATCATCTCAGGCGGAATCCTGAATTATCTCGACGGATATTACCTGATCGGGAAATCAGTTATGCCCGCCATTTATGCACAGGCGTCTGTCTTTTTAAAATATAGCCAGGGAGACTACTCCGAATTGCAACAATTTGTTTCAACCCAAATCGAAGGATACAGAATGGCAAAATGTTACCTGACCTTGAAATGCAATGAAAAAAAGAAAGATAATCAATAATACTTAATACAATATGGCTCTGTTATCCGGGTTTTCGAAATTTAACCGTAGGCAACGACTTGATTATATTGTGAAAAATTCAGATCTAAAGGATACCAAAGCTCTGGAAATTAACGATTATTCAGCACATGATCAGGAGTTGTACAACGAAATGATCGAAAATTATATCGGTAACTTCCCCCTTCCGTTAGGGGTTGTTACGAATATGTTGATTAATGGTGAGTGGATGATCGTACCTTTTGTGACAGAAGAGAGTTCAGTAATCGCTGCGGCAGCGAAAGCCGCAAAATTCTGGGCCGGGCGAGGAGGATTCAAGGCAACAATCCTGGGAACTACTAAAAAGGGGCAGATTCACTTTACCTGGAATGGCCAGCCGTTACATATCACGCAGCAATTTACACGTATCCGGGAAAAATTATACGCTGCGACCCGCGATCTAACCCATAAAATGGGAGAAAGAGGTGGCGGAATCAGGGATATTCAACTCGTCGATAAAACGTATGACCTGCCCGGTTATTACCAGATCGATGTATCATTCGGGACGGCTGATGCGATGGGGGCAAATTTTATCAATTCATGCCTTGAGAAGATGGCCTGTGCCTTACAACAAACCGATGAATTAAATATCGGTGAAACAAAGGTCGATATCATCATGTCAATTCTTTCAAATTATACTCCGGAATCTCTTGTCAGTTGCAGGGTAGAATGCCCAATTACAAAACTTGACGGATGGAACAATAAATTATCATTCAATGAATTCGCGACGAAGTTTAAACTATCAGTTGATATCGCAAACGTCGACAGGTCCAGGGCAGTGACGCACAATAAAGGGATTTTCAATGGTATAGATGCGGTACTCCAGGCTACCGGTAACGACTGCCGGGCAACAGCGGCTGCAGCGCATGCTTATGCCTCGCGTGACGGCAGTTATAAAAGTTTAAACGCCATCACACTTACCAAAGAGACGTTTGCCTATGAACTTCAACTTCCCTTGTCGATTGGAACAGTTGGAGGCATTACCCAAATTCATCCTGTGGTAAAAATAGCACTCGACATACTGAAAAATCCCGATGCTCAAAAATTAATGATGATTGCTGTAGCCGCGGGCATGGCCAGTAATTTTGCGGCGATTGCCTCTCTGATAACTTCAGGCATCCAGGCCGGACATATGAAAATGCATTTGTCAAATATCCTCAATCAACTGAAAGTTAATTCTTTTGAAAAAGAGCGTGCGATTGAATATTTTTCCGTAAGAGCGGTCAGTTACGACGCAGTTGAAGATTATATTTTGAACCTGAGAGAAACAATATGAGCATACCCGAAAGATCGTTTGTATCGCATGCCAAAGTAATGATAACGGGTGAATACCTCGTACTTAAAGGTTCCCGATCGTTAGCTCTGCCGCTGCGTTTTAAGCAAAAATTAAGGGTATTGGAAACAGATGGCAAACCACGGTTCATATGGATATCGAATGTAAATAATTCTTTATGGTTTAAAACAACGATGCTCCTCCCCGATTTTAATATCATTGAAACAAACATTCCGGAAGTTTCGATAACACTTCGTAATATTCTTGTTGCTGCCAAAAAACTGAATCCATTGTTCCTGGGCACAGGTAACCAAAACAAGGTAATTTCCGAAATGGATTTCGATCCGGCATGGGGTATCGGCTCAAGCAGCTCGCTGGTTTCGAATATTGCCTACTGGGCTGATTGCGATCCGTTTCAGTTAAACAAACACGTTTTCAACGGATCGGGTTATGATGTCGCGTGTACAAGAGCATCTGCCCCGATAATTTATGAACTGAAAAATGATCAGCCGGTTTTCCGGGAAGCCGACTTTCATCCTACATTTCATCATCAGCTCTATTTTGCTTACCTGAACCGGAAACAAAGTTCTAGAGAAAGTATCAGACTTTTGGATCAGGGTTCGATTAAAACAGACGGTATGTTAGCAGTCTCGGAGCTTACTGATCATTTTGAAAAGGCAACTGACCTTATAAAATTTCAATCGCTGATGGATCAGCACGAGGAAATTATTGCGGGGATCCTGGGGGCGCAACCTGTGAAAAAACGACTTTTTCAAGATTTTGAAGGATCGGTAAAGTCGCTGGGAGCATGGGGCGGCGATTTTATTCTCGTGGCTTCATCTTCTTCCGAAAAATACGTCCGCGACTATTTCAAAAGCAAAAAAATGACACTGATATTCAGGTATAATGAATTGGTATTAAATACTTAATCAGTCATTAAACAACAATATTATGCAGACAATTTATAAACAAATACAATGAGCGAAGACGCAATAAATATCTGTTGGAGGGCCCCTTCGAACATCGCCCTTATAAAATACTGGGGTAAAAAGGATCATCAGTTGCCTATCAACAGTTCCCTTAGTATAACGCTGGAGAGTTCTTCTACCACCACATCATTGTCTTTCCGGAAAAGGAGTACAAAGGGGAAAAAGATACATTTGAAGTATTATTTCCACGATCAGCAGCATCTGATATTTGAAGAGAAAATTGAGCGTCTTTTAGATGACCTGTGCGCTGAAATGCCATTTCTGACAGACTTCGAACTTGATTTTCATAGCAGTAACAATTTTCCACATTCAACGGGAATTGCCTCCTCGGCCTCTTCGATGTGTGCGCTAGCACTTTGCCTGGTCAGTATGGAGGAACTGGTCAGCAGAAAAAAACTGACAGAAGACGATTTTTTTCGAAGAGCTTCTTTCATCGCCAGACTTGGATCGGGCAGTGCATCGCGATCGGTGTTCGGTGGCATCGTCACCTGGGGATACAGCCCGTTTATCAGCCATTCTTCGGACGAGTATGCGACTCCCTTTCCGATACAAAAGGAAAGCCGGCTTAATCAATTAAGGGATTTAATACTGATCGTGAGCACGAAAGAAAAGGTAGTTACGAGCACTTCCGGACACCTGATGATGAATGATCACCCTTACCGTGAAGGAAGAAAAATACAGGCTGAAAGTAATTTTCGCAGAATGGTTGAAGCGATTGGTGAAGATGATTTTCAAACAATTGCCGCGATAGCCGAAAACGAAGCACTTTCACTTCATGCCCTGTTGATGACTTCCTCCCCCGACGG
>JBBRGI010000069.1:0-14033 GCA_038240855.1 Bacteroidales bacterium
CGGTTCTTCAAGCTCCTCGCTGATCACCTGTGCGAAACCTTTTGAATTGATTTCCATAATTCCCGTGGCAGTTCCGCCCTGCGATTTAAGGCGATATTTTCCACGTTCAGTCTCCACAACGATATCGTCATCACGAAGCTCTTGTAATACAACATTTACCAGTTGCAGTTCCCCAACATCCTTTGCCCCGACTGCCGCTCCAATCTGTTTGTAATTAAATGATTTATTACCCGCCTGGTAATATTCTGACAGGATGGCCTTTTTCAGTCCTGACTTGTTGAACCGAAGCGCCTTTTTGCTCTTTTTATCTTTTGCCATAGCACTTTATTTTATTTCTAAAGGTAAACGATATTTTTGATTAACAATTTAATTTGATTTGATTTTACCATATCCGGAAAGCTTTTCATAAATTTGTACGTGTATTGCAACCAGAGAGGCAATACCCCTGAGTATGGATTAAAAAATATAGCGATAAACCTGAAACCTGCTTAATGGCAGGCAATGTACCACATCAAATGTTTCGATGACATGACGCTTATTGATGATTTTATTTCGCTCTTCTATCCCAGGTTGTGCACGGGATGCAATACCCCGCTTATAAAAGGAGAGGAGATACTCTGTTTGCATTGCCTTGCAGACCTGCCGAGGACAAATTATCATTTATACATCGAAAATCCGGTCTTCCGGATTTTTACCGGAAGGGTAAATATCACTAACGCCACTTCGTTTTGCCGTTTCGATAAAGGCGGGCGATTGCAGCATCTTTTACATCAGCTTAAATACAAAGGGAATAGTGAAATAGGCCGAAAATTGGGAATGTTATTTGGTTACGACCTTTTTCAGAGTGAATTATATCAGGATATTGATGTAATAATTCCGGTTCCGCTTCATCCTGAAAAGGAGAAAAAAAGAGGATACAATCAGAGTGCTGAAATCTGCAAAGGAATCTCTGAATCAATGAACCGCCCCCTGGTTCAGGGGAATCTCATAAGGGAATATGCTAAAACATCGCAGACTTCAAAAGGGCGTTTTGAACGATGGGAAAATGTAAGCGGAATTTTTAATGTAAAAAACTGTGCCTCTTTATCTGGAAAACATTTGTTGCTTGTTGATGATGTGGTAACAACGGGTGCCACACTGGAGGCCTGTTGCGAACCGTTGCTCAGGATCCCCGAGGTCAGGATCAGCATCGCGACTATTGCCACGGCGTGAAAGCAATTTGAACTTCGAATACCCGGGGCCATCCGTCATCTGACGGATCCAAAGTATAGGTGCTATTCACTCTGCCATTTGAATCCCTTGTTTTCGAAACCAGCCAGATCAAGTACGCGGTTCACAACCGTATCGACAAGATCGTCAATTGTTAACGGAAGGCTGTAAAATGAAGGCGTTGCCGGTGAAATAATTGCACCAGCTTCAGTCAGTAAGGTCATGTTTCTGAGATGAATCAGGTTGTAAGGATTTTCACGGATCACAAGAATTAGCCGTTTCCGTTCCTTAAGCATCACATCGGCAGCCCGCGTGATCAGGTCGTCGGAAACTCCGGAGGCTATCCTCCCCATTGTTCCCATTGAACAGGGAATAATGATCATTGTATCATATCCGGCCGAGCCCGACGCAAACGGGGCATTAAAATCTTCCTTTTCGTATATCGTAAAACTGCCTTTTGTCTCATCCGGGGGAGTTCCCAATTCGTATTGCCATATTTTTTTCGCCGTGGAAGAAAACACAAGGTCACAGGTATCGTTCTGAATATTTAGTACATGAAGTTTTTCCAGCAACCTTTTCGCATATATCGAGCCGCTTGCTCCTGTCACGGCAATAATCATCTTCTTTCCCATCAACGAGGTTTGTATTAAATTATTGATTGTTAAAAGCCGTTCTATTTCCGGAGTTCAGTCAACTGACGGACTAATTCAGCCATACCTTCGCCCGCCCCTTTAGCAATTACCTTAATCCTGGCGGGGAGAACAGGGGGATTCGGATCGATTAAAAATACAGGGCTGGACGCCGGGGCATAATGAATCAGGCCGGCTGCAGGATAAACATTCAGGGAAGTTCCGATTACACAAAGGTAGTCAGCCGATTCAACAATGGAAATTGCTTCCGCCATTGCCGGTACTTCCTCACCAAACCAGACAATATGAGGCCGTAACTGACTTCCTTTTTCGCATTTGTCACCCATCTTCATTTCAGGATCATCCAACGTATAAATTAACGAAGCATCTTTTGAGCTTCGGGCTTTCGTTAATTCACCATGCAGATGGAGCACCTGTGTAGATCCCGCCTTTTCGTGGAGATTATCTACATTTTGGGTAATGATCTGTACATCAAAACTCTTTTCGAGTTCGGCAAGCAGTAAATGCCCCCGATTCGGTTGGCTGTTGATCATCTGCTTGCGTCGTTCGTTGTAAAACTGAAGGAGCAATTCAGGATTTTTATACCAGGCGTCAATACTTGCGACCTCCATCACATCGTATTCTTCCCACAATCCGTTCATATCACGAAATGTGCGTATACCACTCTCTGCCGACATTCCGGCACCCGACAAAATAACCAGTCGATCCATAATTCTAGTTTTGGTTGAAAATGATCAATATTTCTGTTAATTCCTATTTTTTCAATGAAAAATTCTCTTCCTGGCATAGTGGTGTTAGAATTTGTATAAATTTGCACACGAATAATAGAAAACGTATTACTATGACGGTAACCCGATTCAGTGTTTCACTCGAGGAAGAGCTTTTGGAAGCACTCGATAGTTATGTACAGGAGAATAAATTTCCAAACCGTTCACAGGCTTTGCGCGCTTTAATCGAGAAAAACCTTGTTGAGAAAAAGTGGCAGTGCAATAACATGGTTGCAGGTGCTATTGTTTTGGTCCATAACAATATTAAAAAGGACATAGGCCAGAAGATAAATGAATTGCAAAGCCAGTATTCCGATATTATACTCTCCTCACAGCGGCATTATCTCGAAAGGGATAGCTGTATCGAAATTGTGGCAGTTAAAGGGGCTGCCCAACGATTAACAGAACTTTCCGACTTACTGATCGGGATCAAGGGAATAGCCCATGGTAAACTGATCATGAGTAAGGTGAGTTAATTTTTTTTTATTAATGCGTAACACTTTTTACTAATAATGTATTACAAATAATTCTGTATGAAAAAGATAATATTCTTATTAATAGCAATTTACGGATGGGATAACATCGTTCTTGCCCAGGCCAATGCAGAGACTTTGCAAGACACCATCAATATTAACGAAGTAGTGGTTACAGGAACAACTACCAGGGTGAATAAAAATATAATCCCAATGGCAATTTCGGTGGTGAGCCGGTTACAAATTGAAGAAAGTAATGAATCGGCACTTCTTCCTCTTTTAAGCGGAAGAGTTCCCGGATTGTTCGTGACAGAACGCGGCGTTACAGGCTTCGGGGTGGCGAACGGGTCGGCCGGACAAATCTCTATCAGGGGAATCGGAGGTAATCCCACCACGGGAGTACTGATGCTGATCGATGGCCATCCACAATTTATGGGGATAATGGGTCATCCGCTTTCTGATTCTTACGTTGCGTCGGATGCTGAAAAGGTTGAAGTGATAAGAGGTCCGGGATCATTGCTTTACGGTTCAAATGCGATGGGCGGAGTGATCAATATTATTACCCGGAAACAAGATAATGAAGGATTTAATGGAAATGCCCGGATCATGTATGGATCATTCGACACCCGGAAATACATGGGTTCTGCCGGGTATAAACACAATCGTCTCACGGTGTTTGGATCTGTCAACCACGATCAGACAGACGGACACCGGCCCGATTCGGAATTTGATATCACCAATGGTTATGCAAAAATCGGTTATGAACTGAATAACCATATCAGGGTTGGATCCGATGTCAGTATTGCCAAATTCAAAACTACCGATCCCGGTCCCGATACACTCAATGCATCCAAAGGCAGTTCAATCGATATTTCGCGCGGATACTTTTCAGTGTTTGTAGACAACGAATTTGAAAAAGCTTCAGGTACAGCCAAATTTTACTTCAACTTTGGAGAGCATACCATTTCCGATGGATTTCATAGCAAAGACAAAAACTGGGGACTCAATCTCTCAGAAGCATTTAAACTTTACCCCGGAAATACCCTGTCAGTGGGTGCCGATTTTGTAAATTATGGCGGGAAGGCAGAAAACACGAAAGCGATGAACGGAAATGGCATCACTTTCTCGGATACAACTTTGTTTGAACTGGGTGCTTATGTGGTTATGCAGCAAACTTTGTTTGAAAAATTAACCCTGAATGGCGGATTACGCATACAACACAACGAAAACTATGGAAATCAATGGATTCCATCACTTGGCTTTGCATGGCAAATCCTGCCCTCAACAACCTGGAAGACAATTGTATCAAAAGGGTTCAGAAGTCCGACAATCAGGGAATTATATATGTGGAACCATAATCCGAATCTGAAGCCGGAGCAAATCATGAGTTATGAAACGGGAATTTCGAGATCATTTCTTAATAATAAATTGAATGCTGAAATTACCGCCTATATCGCCAACGGCGACAACCTGATTATCACCGGAGCCATGGGAAACCTTTTTAACAGCGGTGTTATCCGGAACAAAGGTATCGAAGTGGCAGTAAACGCAAGTCCGGCGAAAAACCTGACGGCAAATATTTCGTACAGTTACATTAATATGGAGTCACCACTTTTCGCAACGCCTAAACACAATCTTTTCATTGGCGGAAGGTACCATTGGAAAAAATTCAGCCTCTCTGCTAATGTTCATCAGATAAATGATCTGGATACGGATCCCTCTCCGAAAACCAAACTGGAGAATTATACACTGCTAAATGCAAAACTGGTATGCCATCTCTATCCGAATCTCGAAATATTCGCCAATGCCGAGAACTTGTTAAACCAGGAATACGAAATTAACCGCTACTATCCGATGCCGGGAACTGCCTTTTTTGCCGGATTGAATTTCAAACTCGGTAAGTAACTAAAATTCTCATGCGCAAAATATATCTGCAGGATACTCCCAAATAAACAGGCATCTCATTCTTCCGGTGAGGACTCCCATATTCTAAATAAACAAAGCCGTAAAAACTAAAATGCGGTATTACAGTTCGTTGATTGCTATTCTTATTTAGATTTAGATTTAATTGATATAGGATTGAAAATTAATTATTTTTGCAGCGAATTATAAAACAAACACTATGAAATTGACAATTGTAATAATTGCTTGTATGCTTTGCTTCTCAAACGCCTTCGCCCAGTTTGAATCCGGTGTACTGAAAAACAGCTCCGAGAAAATGACGGAAAATATGAATAGCCGGGTCACAATAGGAGGATATGCACAACTTGACTACAATCAACCGATAAGCTCGGATGTATACCGTAACGGAACCCTCGACGTTCACAGAATGGTGATACTGTTTGGATACAAATTTAATGACCGCGCCCAGTTTATATCGGAACTTGAGTTGGAACATGTGGATGAAGTATTTGTGGAACAGGCATTCCTGAATTACAGGATACTTCCATGGCTTAATTTTCGCGGAGGATTGATGCTAATTCCCATGGGAATAGTCAACGAATACCACGAACCACCGATTTACAACGGGGTTGAACGCCCGAATGTTGACAATCGGATAGTACCAACAACCTGGCGGGAGTTGGGAGCTGGTTTTAGCGGCTCTTTTAACCAGGTTTCACTAAAATACCAGGTTTACCTGATGAATGGTTTTAAAAGCTATGACGGGGCAACCTATCTGAACGGATCGAACGGTTTGCGTAACGGCCGTCAAAAAGGTGCTGAGTCATTTATGAGTTCTCCCAACCTGGCCGCTAAAGTTGATTATTTCGGTCTTCCGGGCCTCAAAGTGGGACTTTCCGGCTATTTTGGGAAAACCCAATCCACATTATACAACAACCTCAGTAAAGAAAATTCAGCAGGAATAGCCAGGGCTGATTCATCGGTAGTGGAAGTTAGTATGATCGGTGTTGATTCGAGATATGCAAAAAATGGTTTGGAGATCCGTGGGCAGTATATCATGACCTATATCCGGAACACGGCTCAGTATAATAAATTCTCCGGCAAAGATCTGGCAAGTGAATTATCAGGATGGTACGCTGAAGTCGGTTACAATGTTTTTCAAAAATCGAATATTCGTTCCGCTCTCGTTCCTTTCGTCCGCTATGAAGAATATGACACTCATAAAAAAGTAGAGGGTACACTTGTCCGGAATTTGGCCTATGACAAAACTGAAATTACAGCCGGTATTGGATGGAGAGCCACACCGGAACTGGTTTTTAAAGGCGATTATGCCTGGGTTAAATCGGCTGCCAACGATAATTACACCGGACAGGTTAATCTTGGGATTGGTATAATGTTCTGATTTATTGAATCAGATAATTATGAAAATATTAACGGCAATTCTGTATGTTTTATTTTTCTCCGGTGCAATGCTTAAACCTGAGGTGACTTCATCCTTCCTGAAAAAAGCCGATAAAAACCTTGAGCGGATTTTTAAAGGCAAAATGATCACGAAGAAAGATGTCGCTTTGAGTGATAAGCAGTTGGGGGAGATAACGTTTAAGAATAACGGAATATACGAATTAAAGAGCTCCGGTGAAAATTTGGGTTTTCTGGTGTTCACCTCTTCGATGGGAAGGTTCGAACCATTTGACTACATGGTTGTATATAATCCCGATGCCTCTGTCAAAGAGATCAGTATTATAAATTACACCTCTCCCCACGGAGGTGAAGTATCTTCCGCCAAATGGCTGAAACAGTTTGCCGGATATAACGGGAAAAAATTAAAATATGGCTCAGATATTGAGGCGCTTTCGGGTGCCACCTTTTCAGCCTCTTCGCTCGTAAAAGATGTGGAATTAATTACCGTGTTTATGAAATCATTGACACATTAGCCGGACTGATTTTAACTTTTCGGTTCACTCATGCCTTAAAAACCGCAACAATCTTATCTCCTGATTGCTGCGGTTTTCTTTAAAAATAAAAATTACAAGGAGGTAATACTCCATATTCGTCACTTGTCAAACTACATCAAATATAACCTTTCCAATGGTAAATTATTTTCGGGTTTGAGCAGAATCCATTTTTGCAAGTTCCTTCGAAGTAGCGGGTTCAGCAAAATAAAACATCAATTACCGGGCTATCCCCGACCGGCATTAAACCAAAAACTCCTTGAAGCACTGGCCTTGAAGCAAATTGTATAATGAGCTCAGATAAAAACTTGTTGCTTTAAAGGTAAATCTTTTCTTTTTCATAATCTTTCATTTTACTGATTACAATGTTTACCTTCGTCCATCTAAATGATCGACCCTAATTAATTTCATGGACAGCAATTTCAGTTTTTTATCGAAAGAATTTTCCCTCCTTGCAAATCTTGGAATCCAGGCAGAAAGATACATTCATGATGATCCAAATGCCGCGATATACAAGATGAGGTTATTGGGGGAAAAAATGGTTGAAATCATATTTGAAATTCATCAACTCGATTTCCCTTTTGAGAATACCGCTTTCAGACGGTTGCAACTGTTGATCGATGAAGGAATTTTAGAAGACAAAATTGCCAGTCTGTTACATACCATCCGCAAGTCAGGGAATGAGGCGGTTCATGCAGGAAAAGGCGTTGAAGAAGCGGCGATTAGCCTGCTTTTCAGTGTTTTTAAAATTTCAAAGTGGTTTTATGATGCTTATTCGGATAAAGCCGAAGATATTAGCCAGTACAAATTCCACACGCCACAAAAAATTGAACCAGGGAAGGATTACAGCTCACTCGAGCACGATTACATGGCTCTGGAGAGCAGATTTAATTTGCTTCTTAAAGACCGTGAAATTGGTTTATTAAGCCAGGAGAAATCCACTGAGATTAAACAACGGGCAGTCCAGGCTGCACTTAAAATTGAAATGTCGGAAGCTGAAACGAGGTATTTGATCGATGATCAATTGAGAAGCGCCGGATGGGAAGCTGACACACCAACCATCAATTATAAGTTACATGGTTCATTACCTGAGAAAGGCAAAAATAAGGCCATAGCAGAGTGGAAGGTTGGAGCCAAATGGGCTGATTATGCATTATTTATCGGGACTGAATTTTATGGAATTGTTGAGGCCAAAAAATATGCACAGGATATATCTACCGATTTATTCCAATCAAAACGGTATGCTGAATTTGCAGAACAGAAAGGACCGGTTCAATTCTTAGGGCTTTGGGACAATTACAAAATACCATTTTTGTTTTCCACCAATGGAAGAACCTTTTTAAAGCAGATTGAAACAAAAAGCGGCATCTGGTTTCTGGACGCCAGGAACCCTCATAATCATTCAAGATCGATAAAAGGATGGTTTTCACCGGAAGGATTGAAAAAATTATGGGAACAGGATATTGCAGGGGCTGAGCAAAAACTGAAAGACAACATACCCGATTTTCTCCGGGATAAAAACGGCCTTGCGTTACGCGATTATCAGATGAAAGCGATCAATGCGGTTGAAAATACCCTGATTGAAAATCCTGATAGTGGACGAATACTCCTGGCAATGGCTACAGGGACCGGAAAAACACGAACCATCATTGGTCTTGTTTATCGTTTAATCCAGTCAAACCGCTTCAGAAGAATCCTTTTTTTAGCCGACAGGCGTCTATTGGTCGGGCAAGCCTCTGACTCATTTAAAGACAACAAAATTGAAGACCTGAATACATTTGCTGAAATTTATCAGGTACAGGGTCTGACCGATTTGATTCCGGAATTGGATACACGTCTGCATTTTGCCACGGTTCAAAGTATGGTTGCCCGTTTGTTTTATCAAAAGGAAGGATCTGAAATATTGCCAATCGACACTTATGATTGTATCATTGTCGATGAGGCACACCGCGGTTACCTGCTTGATAAAGAGATGGACGATGATGAGCTGGAGTTTAAAAACCAGCAGGACTATGTGAGTAAATACAGGCGCGTATTGGATTATTTTGATGCTACTGCGATAGGCATGACAGCTACCCCTGCTTTGCACACCACTGAAATTTTTGGATCACCTGTTTACAACTACTCCTACCGGGAAGCTGTTATTGATGGTTTCTTGATTGATCATGAGCCGCCCTACCTGATCAAGACAAAACTCAGCGAGGAAGGGATTATCTGGGAAAAAGGTGAAAAGCCGAAAGTTTATGACAGGGAAAATAATGTCATCATTGAACTTGATCAACTCGAGGATGAACTGGCCATCAATATTGAGGGGTTCAACAAGATGGTACTGACTGAAAGCTTTAACAGGACGGTTCTAAAAGAATTAGTTCAGCAGATTGATCCGGAAGGTGATGAAAAGACATTAATCTTTGCGGCAAATGATGAACATGCCGACTTGGTCGTTAAGATCATGAAAGAGGAATATGCTAAAATCGGGATCGACGTTTTTGAGAATGCCATTCAGAAAATTACCGGAAAATCGTATGACCCGGTTGAACAGGTCAGGCGTTACAAGAATGAGAAATATCCGACCATTGCAGTGACCGTTGATTTGCTCACTACGGGAATTGATGTACCGGCCATCTGCAATATTGTCTTCTTAAGACGGGTGAAATCAAGGATTTTATATGAACAAATGCTTGGACGTGCCACGCGAAGGTGCGACGAAATAGGGAAAGAGGTTTTCAGGATCTATGACGCAGTAAGGATTTATGAAGCCTTGCAAGATTACACCCAAATGAAGCCCGTTTCACCCGATCCCAAAGTAACATTTGGTCAATTGGTAGCAGAATTGCCCCGGATAGTAAGCAATGAACGTGCCGTTAAACAATTAGAGCAAATCATTGCCAGGTTCCAGCGGAAAAGAAAGCTCATTCAAGATGCTCATATTGACAAATTTAGCTATCTTACCGGAGGTCTTGATCCGGAAAGTTTTATTGGCTTTTTAAAGGAACTCCGGAATAGCAACTCATTGGAAAATTTGGATCGGGTGCAGGGTATCTGGAAGTTTCTGGACGAATTACAACCAACACCTGCGATGAAGTATGTGTCTGATCATGACGATGAATTCAAAGGAATGGAGCGCGGATACGGAAATGGTCAAAAACCGGAAGATTATATATTGAGTTTTCAGCAATTCGTTACTGACAATCTGAATAAAATAGCGGCTTTGCAAATCATTTGCACCCGTCCACAGGAACTCGACAGACAATCTTTAAAAGCCCTCCGACTTGAATTGGATCTCAAAGGATTCAACACTACTAAACTAAATACTGCCTGGAAAGAAAGCCGGAATGTTGACATTGCTGCTGATATTATTTCCTACATCAGAACGTTGGCTTTAGGCGATTTATTAATCAGTCACGCAGTACGGATCAATCGGGCTGTTGAAAAAGTACGGGCAATGAAATCATGGAATAAGATTCAACTGAAATGGATCGACCGTTTTGAAAAGCAGTTGCTGCAGGAAAATGTATTGCAAAAGTCAGATTTAAATATGGCTCCATTCAAGGAAGATGGTGGATACCAACGGCTCAACAAAATTTTTAATAACGAACTGGAACTTGTTGTTAACGAGATAAACGAAAACTTATACCAGATTGCATAGCGGTTGTGAGAAAGTGAAGGCCTGACTTTGAACCATTCTGCTTATTTGCATGAGAAAGTGAAGACCCTGACTTTGATCCACTCTACTTATTTGAATGAGAAAGTGAAGGCCTGACTTTGATCCACTCTGCTTATTAGAATCAAAGTCACACAGTCAGGCCTTCACTGTTTGATCAAAAATCACCACCTTTGCCGGACATATTGAATCGATTGAATAAAAATTATTAGATGAGTGCAGAAGAAATAGCCGCTAAACTGTGGAATTTGTGTAATGTGCTTCGCGACGACGGAGTAACCTATCACCAATACCTGAATGAGTTAACCTTTATCCTTTTTATCAAGTTAAGCGAGGTAAAAGGGTTCGAGGATGAGTTGCCCGAAGAATACCGCTGGACCAGGTTAAAAAGCATCCAGGATAACAAAGAGTTGTTTGATACCTACCGCGAATTACTGGCAACCATCAGCACAAAGAGCAACAACCCGAATATCAGGGAGATTTTCACAAATGCCTCTACTACGTTACGGAAACCGGTGAATTTAAGGACCCTGGTCAGTAACATCGACCTGATTAACTGGTACGATGAACACGACCGCGATGTAATGGGTGATATTTATGAAGACCTGCTGGAGCGGAATGCCGGTGAAAAGAAAAGTGGTGCCGGTCAGTACTTCACCCCACGCCCATTGATCAACGTGATGGTTGAATTAATGGTACCCAAACTAAAAGAACGGTGGAATGACCCTGCCTGCGGAACATTTGGATTCCCGATCTCCATCAACCAGTATTTGATTCATAAACATGACTATGTTTATATAAGTGAGGGAGTAAAGAAATTTCAGCAAACTGAGGCTTTAAGCGGTGTGGAACTGGTGCAGGATGCCCAGCGGCTGGCCTTAATGAATGCCAAATTACACGGTCTCGACAGTTCCATCTACCTGAACGATACATTAACTGAGTTTGGTAAAAGCCTGAAAGGGTTCGATGGCGTGCTGGCAAATCCACCATTCGGAACAAAGAAGGGTGGCGAACGGCCATCCCGCGACGATTTTACCTATCCTACCAGCAACAAGCAATTGAATTTTTTGCAACACATTTACCGTTCCCTGCATAAAAAAGGCGGAGCACGTGCGGCAGTTGTGCTACCAGACAATGTGCTTTTTGAGGATGGTGACGGGGCGAAGATCAGGCGCGACCTCATGGACAAATGCAACCTGCACACTGTATTACGCCTTCCTACCGGGATATTCTATGCCCAGGGGGTAAAAACCAATGTGTTGTTTTTTGAACGCGGTACGACCGAAACGGGCAATACCAAACAGGTGTGGTTCTACGATATGCGCACCAACACACCCAATTATGGCAAACGCACCCCGTTTACCCGATCGGCTTTCGATGATTTTATTGTGGCCTATACGGGTGGAATGACAGCCGATCAAATTCCTTTGGAATACGATGGCAAAATTGATCAGCAAAAACGTGCCGCGATTAAAGATGAACGTTGGCTTTGTATTACACGTGAGCAGATTGCAATAAAGAACGACACGCTCGACCTGGCCCTGATAGCCGACAGTTCGGTCAGTAACAGCGATGACCTCGATGATCCGATCGACATTGCCAGAGAAGCCGTGTCAGAACTAAAAAGCATTATGAAGGAATTGGATGCAATGATTAAAGAACTGGAGTAAGATAGTTAACGCCAAGTGTAAGAAAACAGAAACGATAGTCATAATTTGAAAATGTAAAATTGTGAAAGAACAGAAAGAAAAGGAAGGAAAATTTAATCCAAGACCATACATGGAATTGGCAATTGAGGAGATGAATAAAAGTCTCAATGAACCGAGACCCGACGGCAAAGTGCCACCTAAGGTTGGTGCAATTTTATTATTTCCCGATGGGAAAATTGAAAGAGCACATCGGGGAGAACTTAGAGATGGTGATCACGCAGAATTCACTTTGCTTGAAAGAAAACTTGGCAATAAAAAGCTTGATGACTGCATTTTGTTCACCACTTTAGAACCTTGTGTTGAAAGAAATCCTCCTAAAATAGCTTGTTGTAAAAGAACGTCAAAAGCAAGAATTAAAACCGTTTATGTTGGTATTACTGATCCGGATTATACGGTTTATGGTAAAGGAATAAAACATCTGGAGGATAATCATGTCAAAATAATAATGTTTGACAGGGATCTTCAAAAAATTATTGAAGATGAAAATACTGAGTTTATTAAGCAGGTAAATAAAAGAAAGAAAAAGAAAGAGGAAGAGGATTTATTAACTCCAATTGAAAAGCCCATTAAAACAGCTGATTTAAGCCAGTTTTCGGATGAGGCATTAAACAAGTTTATCACTGAAGCAAAATTATCATTCAAGATTTCAGATACACCTTTTCATGAGTATCTTGCTGATATTGGTGTAGTTCAATTTGATGATAAAGATAAAATTTACCGACCAACGGGAATTGGCATTCTGCTTTTTGGGAAAAACCCAAGGAGCAGGTTCAAACAAGCAGCTTTTATGGCATCCGTTGAATATGGGGCGGATAAAGTTGAACCAAAAACTTTTGATCAACCTCTTGTTTTAATTCCAGACCTAATTGAAGAATGGCTCTTAAAAGTATTACCACTAGCAAAAGATACTTCTTCTTTTAAACGAAAAGATATTCCGGATTTTCCACCAAAAGTTCTTCGTGAAGCAATAATTAATGCACTTGTACACAGGAATTATATGATTGAGGGAGCAAAATCTTCTATTGAGATTGACGATTTTAAAATTGTTATTAAAAGTCCAGGTGCTCCATTACCTTCAATTTCGCTTGAACAACTGAATACATTTAAAGCACCTTCTATTAGTAGAAATCCAATAATTACTTATGTTTTTAGTTTGATGGAATATGTTGAGGAAAAAGGATTTGGTATGAAAGCACTTAGGTCCTTATATGCAGATTTTAATCTACCTCTCCCTGAGTTTTCATTTGAAGAACCTTTTTTAACTCTTAGATTTCCACGTAATATGGAAGCAATTACTGAAGTTTCTGAACGTAAAGGAATTGGCGAATTAAATGATGATGAACTTAAAGGTTTTGAATGGATAAAAAGTAAAGGTGAGATTTCTGCTAAAGATTATACCATTCAGTTTGGTATAACTACAAGAACTACAAGCAGACATCTTGGCAAAATGCTTGAATTTAAACTTATTAAGACTAATGGAGAGCATCCTAAATCACCAAAGTTGAGATACTGTGCAACATAGACAAGAAGATGGACTTGCTGTCTATGTTATAGGTAATAGAGATGAAAGTAGTTATGAACATAGACAAGAAGATAGACATGCTGTCTATGTCGTAGAAAATAGAGATGAAAGTAATTCTAAATGCTGTTGCTATTTAAAACAACCCAATACACGATAATTCCGGGTTGAATAAATAAGTCAGCCAC
>JBBRGI010000070.1:0-14015 GCA_038240855.1 Bacteroidales bacterium
CAGTGCAATTGCTCAGGATGCCCATTTTTCACAGTTTTATTCCGCCCCGACATTTTTAAGTCCTTCATTAGCCGGTTCAACGGGAGGGACACGTCTGGCGGCAAATTACCGGAACCAATGGCCCGGTATATCAAAGGCATACCAAACGTTTGCAGTGTCTGCAGATTTTTATTTGAGTGAATTCCGCAGTGGATTCGGTGCGTTGCTGGTGACAGATAAAGCAGGATCGGCCAATCTGAATACATCTTATCTGGGCTTACAGTACTCTTTTCGGGTTCCCTTGGGTGAAAACTGGCAATTTGTCCCTGGCATACAGTTTACGCTGGGTCAAAAAAGCCTTGACCGAAGCAGGTTGGTTTTTCCTGACGAAGTGGTTACGGGGACACCTTCAGCGGGGCATATATTTTTAACCGATACGAAGGCCCAATACCTCGATTTTGCTACCTCTGTCTTCCTCTACTCCCCAAAACTTTGGCTGGGAGCGGTGGCAGACCACTTGTTGCGGCCAAATTATTCATTTTTGGGTAGCGCCGCCGTTTTACCGCTTAAATTCGTGAGTTTCGGGGGAATGAACTTATGGCGCGCACATGCCAGCAGGGTTGAGGAACCAAGGTTTGCCTCTTTATGTTATCGCTTCGAATATCAGCATACATTTAAACAACTCGATCTGGGCGCGTATGTGTACGGACGAGTCCTGGATTTTGGGGTATGGTACCGTGGAGTTCCGGTTTTTAACAATGATAATCCCGAAAATCATCTTCTTGATAATGATGCCCTGGTATTAACAGTGGGAGTGTTAAGCGGCCCGGTTCATGTAGCCTATAGTTACGATCTTCAGTTGTCGGGTCTGGCAGTTTATGGCGCCGGTGCTCATGAAATTTCGCTGGTCTGGGAGATTGGCGAGCTGTTTGAGTGTATTAATTGCTTTTCATTAAGGAATACCATTCAATTCCATAGAAATCGGCCCAGAGATATGATAATCAATTAGTTCTTTGCAGTTCCTTTAAACATAGGAGTAAAAACACAAACGGGATACTTTCGATATCCCGTTTATATTTTTAAGCTATTTTATTATTTGGGTCAGCACTCAACCGACAGGTGTAATTTTAAATTTTCCTTATTGATCAGATTTTATCTAAAACTCTTCTGCCTTCTGCCTTCTGCCTTAATATTCCCAGAGATCCTGCTCGTAATTAAATATAGAATTTTTGATTCTTTCCGATTCAAGAAAAGCATTTTCACCCGCTGAATATTGCTCAATCGACCTGTTATTGTAGGTATTTTCTTCCTTTACAATATATCCATCGAACTTACGTGTAAGAAATAAGTCATCGAAACTTAAACTGCGTGCCCCGTTGAATGGGTTCAGCGATTCATTTCGTGCCAGCAAGGGTCTGATTTCGGGGTAATAAACCCAGAAGAGTCGTTTACGGACATAGGTGCTGTCCTTTGGATCCTTTTTATATAATCGTATCGGACATATACCGAGGATTCGTACCTGCATGGTCGATTTTTGTTTGTCGAAATACCATACCTCTTTGACCTCAATAAGCTTGACTTCCTGGGTCGGGATGTCGGCTGCTACAATGGAATCACGTGAGTCACCTGTGACGATATCAGTGACTTTAATAGACTTAATGGAGTCACCAAACTGTAGTTTTACCTCATTGTAGTAAATGGGCTTGTCAAATTCAGCATCAGCGGTGGTTGCATCAAAAGCTGTTATAGTCTTTCCTTCAACTCCTTTTAATAAAATATTAAACAGGTTGGATCGCCCTTGAATTTCACGGGTAGGATAATAAAAATGCTGGTTCGGTTTTTCACGAAGATCAATCATCCGCCATACCGTTTTTGACCATACTGCATCCGATTCTCTTACGACAGGCAGTGGCGCCGGTTTCCGGTCCACGGTTGTCCTTTTTGTATATGCACCATCGATGACCTGGGCGTTCAAGAGGTTTCCTGAAGCTGCCACAATCAGAAATGATGTAAGGATCAATAGTATTTTTTTCATCGTTATATGATTTTAAAACTAATTGCAGGCAGACTCCGGACCGTGCCATCATCTCCCTTAACTACAATACTCTCAATATATAATCTGTTTCCTGAATTTAATCCTTTCATCAGGTCGATCTGTTCTTGTGAGAAGCGGTTCCCTTTCGTGGGTTTGTCGATGACATACCCTTGTTTGGATGTCGATACGACGAATGATGTAACGGTAAAGTTCATCTGGAAATCGAAATCCGGAATTTTTGCCAGTACTCCTTGTTGCGCCAGTAGTTCATTCTTGCCAATCACCCCGTCTATTTTACCGGCAACAGAGGCAACAGGATCGGGAACCCTTTTTACACGGAATTCCGTTGAACCAATTTCTTTGGATAATCCATCTATCAGCGCATTAACGGAGATTATTGATTTAACGCCAACCTTATCAGGTCTCACGATAAAACCGTCCTGGCTTGGCTGAATAGAACCATTGGTGATCGAAACTTTTACATTGCTGGCCGATATCCCCGGAACCGAAATTGAAACGGGATTGTCGAGACCAGCGTAAAAAACATTCATTTTCGTGGGCGAAACGGTCATTGATGGTTTCGCTACTTCATATTCGTGTTTGAAATAGTAGGGGACAATTATGCCTTCGGGATTCTTGTACTCAATACGTCCGCTCCATTCAATTTTTCCCTCCTTTGAGGTTGTCGTCTTGTATGTGCCGGCATTTTCGCCCGGAAGAATGGGCAAGGTTGAACCTCCTACTATAATTGCAGGCTTTACTGTTGTATCGACTGCCGAAAGAAATACCTTTGCTTCATAAGGGCTGCCAAGAAGTACAAAATCTGACTTGGAAACTACCTGAGCCTGTAATTTGTTGAATTTGAAAGACGAAGCATCAATCTGAGCATAAAGATGGGTAATTATATCAGACTCGGCATTACGTACATCGCTTTGAATCTTTGACATCAGGGTAATCACAGCAATCAGCGGGTAACCCTGGAACCTGCTTTCTTCCCACGAAGGTGTACTTCCTTCTTTGGACGGTGGAGGATCTGTATTCAAGCTCTTATTGATAGCGGCAATCAACTCTGTATTTAAAGTGTCAACTAATGTAAGAAGTGAGTTACGATAATCTATAATTGCCTTTTTTAAAGCGGCACCATTTTTTTTGGTGATCATTAATTCGGCAGGATAGTTAAGGTTGTCCTGTTGCACAATATTATTGACATCCCCTTCAGGACCGTCGGCAGTTTTTACAATTAATTCCTTTAAACTGTGAATATAACGATACAGCGAATCGGAACTCGACTTGACCTTTAGAACTTTCTTGTTGAGTTTATCGGCTTTTGCTGGATTTTCCTGTGCTGCACTTTCAAAGTTGTTGTAAACCCCCTGGTTTTTTGATGTGTAATTCTCAATTGTTTGCATGAAATTATCATTGACCATAACAAAAGCGTCCAATACCGATTTGTCGACATTGAGTGCCAGCATCGCCGTCAGTACCAGGTACATCAGGCTGATCATCTTTTGTCTGGGCGCTTCAGGGCAGTATTTTGTTCCCATCTTTCGATTTAACCTTTTATGTTCATAGCTCCAAGCATATTCCCATATACATGGTTAAGTGCTTCCAGATTTTTATTGAGCATTTCTGTCTGTTTCCTGTATTTTTGAGCCTCCTCGAGTGTGATATTTACAAGTTCTGTCAGTTTGGAATGATCATCAAAGGTTTTTACCGATGATTCGGAAAGCTTCCTGGCGTTCTGAAGATGCAATTCATACGAAGAATTTAATGCCGACAGGCTCGTGTTGATGTGCGAGAGTCCCGTACTGTAGGTTTTCGAATGATCGTTGAGGGTAGTCATATCTTTATTCACCGATTCCGTAAAACTCTTATACGACTGTGCGAGTTTATCGCCCGTCGAGGAAAGCTGATCGTTTATTTTTTTGGATGATTCAGTAAAAGTCTGAGCCAGATTTTTGGACGATGCTCCGAGGATCTGCGATGACTGATCATACGAGTGAACCAGTTCATTGGTCGATTTTTCGATTGAATGCGATGCACGCGAATTGGTTTCCTTGAACGAGTATAGCGATTCAGAGGCGTCGGACATATTTTTTACATATTCATCCGTTGCTATGGTTGCACTCGAAATATCGGCGATTCCGCTCGCTGTGTTGGAGAGATCCTGGAGGCCTTTTTTAACTTTCGCAAGTAGTTCTGCCGGGATATCAGCCTTTTCAAGGATATTCTCGAAAGAGGTGGATTTGACTGGAATTGGAACCAGGTCGTCGTCTTCAGGGAAAATGCTTTCACGTAGCTGAGGGTATACTTTCTTCCAGTCAGGAATTTCAACTGCAGGTTCAAAAGCCGAGAGGAAAAAGATCAGTACTTCGCACGACATACCTATTGTAAGCATAGTACCACCTCCGGGCCAGTGCTGCAATTTGAATAAAGCACCCATTAATACAACTGATGCGCCCCAGCTGTACGCATAGTTCATGAAAGATTTCCACTTTCGCGAGTGTGTTAATTCGGACATTCCCATTATTTTCTTATTTAATATTTTTATCTTTTTGATTGAAACTCATCTCCGAATGTGGAACGTACACAACGGAAGCCGACATATGATTTGGCGGTGTCCTGGTATTCGAAGGTGCGGGTGCCTACCTGGATGAAATAGGCAATATCTTTCCATGAACCGCCACGGATAACTTTACGTTTCATCGCGGGTGGATCGTCGGGAAGTGCATTTTGTTCAAAATTGGGATTAAGGTCATGCATGAAATTGTAAGCCGATTCATCATAGGCACTGATGGTCCATTCAGCAACATTTCCGGCCATATCGTATAAGCCGTATCCATTCGGATCGTACGTGGCCACTTTTACGGTTGTTTTCCCCCCGTCGTCACTGTAATTCCCCCTCATCGGTTTGAAATTTGCCAGAAAACAGCCGGTTTGTGAACGGGTATAATAGCCCCCCCATGGATACATCGAGTTGTTCAGACCACCCCTTGCGGCTAGTTCCCATTCTGCTTCTGAAGGGAGCCGGTAATCCTGAACCCCGAAATCACCCTTGCCAGCGAGGGTTGCATTTTTGAAACCGGTACGCCACATGCAAAATGCCTTAGCCTGCTTCCACGTAACACCTACTACGGGATAATCATCAAAGCCGGGATGTGAGAAATATTTGTTTGTCAGCGGTTCATTAAAAGCATAGGAAAAATCCCTGATCCATACCAGGGTATCGGGATAAACATTTACTCCTTCACTCATTACAAAACTTGAGCGGCTTTCAATCGGAACCACTTTCCCGGTAAGGTCATTTACGGTTCCCTGGTAACTCTGGGTCTGATAGTTGTATGCATTCTGTAGCCTGGCTGCCTGCTGGAGATCAACCCATGAATAACTATAGTTTAATTTCCGGGGATCGAGCTCTTTTTTCCCGAGGATACGGTCATTACCAGCGTAATACATCGGTTCAAGTGCATCTTTATAATCCGGATTACGCCAGTCGAGTTTCCTTTTCCAATCTAAAACAGGAGGGTCAATAGGATTACCTTTGCGATCCTCTGTAATTTTAAATTCGGCGAACTGGTCAGACAACATATTACGCGCCATCGAGTCGCGAACCCAGTAGACAAATTGCCGGTATTCATTATTGGTCACTTCTGTATCATCCATCCAAAAGGTGGCTAAATCGACTGTACGTGTAGGAGCCGTGGCAAATGCTACATCCTCATCACCGGGGCCCATATTGAAACTCCGTCCTGGTATTAACGCCATACCCAGGGGAGAAGGCTCAAAGTATTTCCCGCGTTTTTCCACACCTGTCAATTCCCCGTTTCCGCCACGATGACAAGCCGTCATCAGGAGAATTAATGATATACTGCCTAAGAAAAACAATTTCTTCATAATTCGATTTAATATGGTGTGTTCAATTGTTTTTTACGTTAAAAATTCTGTTGTTTTTTACGTCAAAGTTACAAAAATCTTACACTTCTGTACTTATGTGTCTTTTTTTTGTATAATTTAATTGCATAGGCGATAAAAATTTCATGGGAGCCCGAGTTATACCTTGACAAAGCTGAGATACTGAGATCATAAGAATAGCCGAATTTTATCCCGTTCCACAATTCCGCTCCTGCTGAAATCACTACTGCGTCACCAAAACGGTAGCCCAATCCGCTCCACAATCGCTTATCGTACTGCAAGGTCATATTGATATCAGCCTGCCATGTTGTTGCCTCAGTTTTAAAATAAAACGATGGTATAACCTGGAGCCTTTCATTTGCCATTTGCACGATATAGCTGCCACTCAAATAATAATGTCTTTTTAAAGAATATCTGCCCGATTCATTAATTAATAAAGCGGGCTGGTTCAGATGACGGGCTGAAACTGCCAACTCATAGTTTTTATGCTGATAAAATAATCCGAAACCTAAATCTGTCAGAATACCGCTGTCACTTCCTTGTGGCAATCCGGCATCCGAAAGATTCAACAAATCGGCACCGTCGATGCCGGTCATGTCAATCTTCAAATTTTTATTCATTAATCCCAACGAAACACCTGAGCCGAGCTGACCATTACCAACTTTGGCCCTCCAGGAATAATTCAGCCCAATCGCAATATTTTTTTCAAATCCAATAACATCATTGGTAATTGAAAAACCAATTCCATCATTTTTCCCGATCAGACGAACTGCAGCATCTGTATTAAAAACTGTAGTTACCGGAGCGCCGGGAAAGCCGACCCATTGATATCTGTTTAGTAATGAAAAGTTTATTAAGCCTGAAGACCCTGCAAATCCGGGATTTACGGTTAAATGATTAAATCGGTTTTGACTAAATTGAGGATCTTGCTGACCTAAAGCAACGAAGTTAGAAATATTTAGTAATATACACAACACCAAAAATTTATTCAGGAGCTCCTTTTTGCGATCAGTGATATTTTTATTAGCATCATTCATGTGGCAGGAGGTATCTTTTGATGGTCTGCATTAAAGGTGTCTCCAAATTGAAAACAAAGATATGATTTTAGTTATCATACTTTGTTAAAATATTTCCACCATTTTTCAGAAATTTCATTTTCGCTTGCTTTGCGATAATCTTTTTTGGAACACGGTATTCTGACGGGAAAATTTGTACAGTCTTCAGTCGGAACTTCCATCCACCAGCGTTTGGAAATCGGGTGACACAGAAATGAAATGGGATCTTCCAGTTCATCAACCTGAACATGATAATGCTCAAAATCAGTCGCTTCTCCGTCAGGTTCTTCGTCAATCCTTTTCGAAATCCCATTCACGAAGTACCAGCTTATTTGGGCGGCCATCATCGCTCCCAGGGCAGTGGAATCGAGAACGGGGGAATAACCAAAAATGCCAAACCAAACAGGAGATGTTGATATTCCGGAATACCAGGCGAGCTGGCAGGCTTCCTCACCGGTTAGTCCGTTTGGGGAAGGACGATACTGACCATTGGCTTCCGATGATTTCATCGATCCGAAATCAAAACTTACAAGTTTGGAATTGCGCAGTAAAGGTTCCATTTCTTTTAAATCGGAACGGACCTCACCCAGCGTGATAATCTCACCATTGTACCCTTCGGCTACAATGTCATGCTCCTGCTGGCATATAAAATACGATTGTCCGGCAATGATGCTTACAGAAGTTCCGAGGGGCAGATTGTTGATGAAAAACTCATCAGCGGGACTTTTATCACTAACACAGTTGTCGATCCTGTCATCTATAATTACCAGATTAAATGCCTGCTGATCGAATCCGGCGATCAAGGGAACAGTCATCTCCTGGCTTCCACCAAGAATCAAAAGGTAAATGTTCAGGGCAGAAAGCTCCTGGGCCACTATTTTCACTGCAGCATAAGTATCTTTTGCCTGCTTGCCACGTTTCAGATTCCCGAGATCGACAATATGAATATCGCGCGGGAAAGATTTCAGCGAATATAACTGGCGTCGTATTGCATCGGGAGCTTCGGATACTTCGGGGCATCCCGAACCTCTGCCTTCAGGAATCCCTAAAATAGCAACCCGGGGAAGAAAATCAATATCCCAGCTTTGACCTTTAAGGTAATGGCCTAACTGGTCGGAGCTTCCTTCGAATTGTTTAACAACCTCCAGATCTGATGCCGGTATAAGCAGTTCGTTCATCATGGCAAACGGAATCAATTATTTATCTTTAATCATTTCAAGAACTTTCAGCGGGCATTGGTTGGTATCTTATTTTTTTGGCCGCCTCTTGTTCGTTTTAGGTTTAGCTCCTTCGGTCTCAATGATCAACCTGCAGTCGGCAACGGTCAGCGAATCGATATCAGTTCCTTTTTTAATTTTGAAATTTCCTTTTTTGTAGGAAATATAAGGACCCCAGCGTCCTTCAAGCAGACGGATATCAGAATCTTCTTCAAATGTCTTCAGGACTGATTTTATGGCGTATTCTCTTTTTTCCTCAATCAGTTCAATTGCCCGTTCGATCGTCACAGTCAGCGGATCGTCGATTCCTTTTTTCAACGAAACAAAATTGCTGTCATGTTTGATATATGGCCCAAACCTGCCTATTCCGACAGTCACCTTTTTATCTTCATATTCGCCCAGGTCACGCGGAAGTTCGAAAAGTTTCATGGCTTCTTCCATGCTTATTGTTTCAATACTCTGACCTTTTTGAAGACTGGCAAATTGCGGCTTTTCCTCACTTCCCTCTACCATTTCGCCGAGCTGGACAAAAGGACCAAAACGACCTATTTTTGCGGATACCAGTTTCCCGGTTAAAGTATCAGTGCCCAGCATTCGCTCGCCGCGTGCCCGTTCTGAATTATTAAGTGCTTCTTCTATCTTGAGATGAAAAGGCCGGTAAAAGCCATCGATCATTTCGTTCCATACCAATTGTCCTTCAGCGATTTCGTCGAATTGTTTCTCGACAGAAGCAGTGAAATTGAAGTCGACAATCGGTTCAAAATATTTGACCAGAAAATCATTGACAACCAGTCCAATATCTGTAGGGAACAGTTTGGATTTTTCGGCGCCCGTGATCTCTGTATTTAACTCCTCATTAATGGCATCTCCGCGCAATGTAAGAGCTAGAAATGAACGTTCCGTTCCTTCTCTGTCTTCCTTGATTACATACTCACGTTGCTGGATGGTGGTAATGGTAGGTGCATAAGTCGACGGACGGCCGATTCCAAGTTCCTCCAGTTTTCGAACAAGGCTGGCCTCGGTGTATCGTGCAGCCTTTTGTGAAAACCTTTCGAGTGCCTGGATCAGATCAGGCTGCAGTATTTGGTGAACAGTCAACGTTGGGAGCAACCCTTTCTCGTCTTCTGATAAAGTTTCGTCGTCTGATGACTCCATATAAACACTCAGGAATCCATCAAACCGGAGCACTTCACCCGTTGCCACGAAGAGTTCTTTTGCTTTTGAAACAGAAATATTGACGGTGGTTCTTTCGATTTCCGCATCAGCCATCTGCGACGCCAAAGTCCGTTTCCAGATCAGGCTGTATAACCTTTGTTCCTGTGACGTTCCTTTAATTTCTTCCTGGTCGAAATAGGTAGGTCGAATCGCTTCATGTGCCTCCTGGGCCCCTTTTACCTTTGTTTTATAGTGACGTATTTTTACGTATTTGTCGCCATATGAGGCTATGATTTTTTTCTTTGCTGCTTTAAGGGCCTCATCCGAAAGTGAGGTTGAGTCTGTACGCATGTAGGTGATAAATCCCGATTCGTAAAGTTTCTGAGCGACAGACATGGTCAATCCTACCGGGAATCCCAGTTTCCGGCTTGCTTCCTGCTGAAGCGTGGAGGTGGTGAATGGTGCAGCCGGTGATTTTTTGGCGGGACGTGTAACAATATCCGCAATCTTAAATTCGGAGCCAATACATTTTTTAAGAAATTTCCGTGCTTCTTCCGCCGTTTCAAAACGGTTATTTAGTTCGGCTTTAAGCATTGAAACCTTCCCATTATTTTCGGGAACCTCAAATACTGCATTGACCCTGAAATACGGAACACTTTGAAAATTGGTGATTTCGCGTTCGCGATCGACAATAAGCCGTACTGCCACTGATTGAACCCTTCCCGCTGAAAGCGAAGGCTTAACCTTCTTCCAGAGTACAGGTGATATTTCAAAACCAACCAGCCTGTCAAGAACACGTCTTGCCTGTTGAGCATCAACAAGATCCTTATTCAGACGACGGGGACTTTCGATAGCCTTTTGAATTGCCTCTTTGGTGATTTCGTGAAATACAATCCGGTTTGTTTTGTCCGGATCAAGGTGCAGTACTTCCATCAAATGCCAGGCGATCGCTTCCCCCTCACGGTCCTCGTCCGATGCGATCCAAACCTTAACGGCAGCTTTTGCAAATTTTTTAAGTTCGGTAACAACCTTTTTTTTGTCTTCCGAAATAATATAATTGGGCTGATAATTATTGTTGATATCAACTCCGAAGTCTTTCTTATCCAGGTCACGGATATGTCCAAAACTAGACTTTACCAGGAAATCCTTACCCAGGATCTTCTCAATTGTTTTTGCCTTCGCAGGCGACTCGACGATTACCAGATTCTCTTCCATGCTTTTTTGAAGAATAGTTTTGGTGCTTCTAAAATTTTTTGCAAAGTAAAGAAAATCAAATCCTAAGTTCAAACTATTTCTGTACTCTTAATATTGACCGGCTGGTGTCATGCCGTGAAATATGGATGTAACATGTCTGAAAATCAATGGAATAATCATATTAAATAAATATATTATTTGCATGGATTTTCTTTTTTATTTCATCCCTTTTCTGATATTTGCGTGCCCTTTACTGTTCACACGACAGATAAATCGCCTGAATTAATTCTTATTAACAGCATATTGTACCGATTTCACTGATCAAGGTATAGGATTGACCTGCTATTTAATTCTTTTTAAAAGTCGGAGTAGTCAGTCGGATGAAGCAATAATATGACGGACCTTGAAACTGTATGCTTGTACTCCTCAAGTGCCGAAAGTTTTTTCCAGTCGGGGTGAATCCTGAAAGCAGCCCAATGGGCATCATGGGCAGGCATGTCTGCAAAAGTTGTCAGGTACATCAGGTTGGGCATCGTGGTTCCCGAAATTACCTCTGCATAGAATACGGCATTAAAATCAAGCGTTTTGAAGAGTTTGATTTCACCACCTTCGTTAAACATTTTGACCTTCTGACGAAAAAGATTTTCTGTCGGGCCTTCGTAACTTCTCAGTTCATAGATTCTTTCCGATGGTTTTGTTTTATGCCCGGGAATTACACAGGTTGGGGCATCCGGAAAGGCTTTTAAAAGAATTGATTCCTTCCTTTGAAAAGGTAAGTCGGTGTAGGCAGCATTTAGAACGTCTGCCCCGGCTTTCTGGTATGCATCATCTTTTGCCAGGCTTATTTGCAGCTTATTAAGCTGATTAAGAGAGGTTAACGGTAACCATACAATGATCTGTTTTCCCGAACTGGTATCTGTGGCGATTGGTTTAAAAACTCCGACCTTTTTGATTCCGGCCTTGTGCAAAGCGGGTAGATAGGCGGTTTTCAGATAATTATCAAGACGCTCTTCCTGAACTTTACTCTTTAGACGGTAGGTCTGAATCTGATAAAAATCAGGTGTGGCTGCGTTTACAAAGTTTGAAAAAGCAAATACCAGGATTGCCGTAATCGTAAATTGTTTCAATGTTAATTTCATGTTCGTGTTTTTAATGTTTATAGAATAATTCAGATTATAGATTTTAGTGACTTATTGCATCCAGGTAAGTTGTTTCCAGCGTTCAGGTCCGGTGTTGGACTGATTCATGCCCGGGGTACTTCTTCCTTTTTCCACATAGCCGGTAATTAATGTAGTGAGCTCTTTTACAACAGCAGGATAATCTGCAGCCAGATTAATATTTTCTTTCACATCCGTTTCAATGTCATACAATTGGACAGGGGGAAGCACCTTCGCCAATTCGCTGTTCGGCTTGGGGTCGCTCCATCCACCCGAGTGAGAACAAAAAATTAGTTTCCATTTTCCCTTGCTGATCGCGAAATAGCCCCCGATAGAATGATTGACAATCGATTCACGGACAGGGAGATATGAATCAGAGTGTTTTAGCTCTTTAAGGAAACTGTAACTGTCTTCTGCCATGTTGTCGGATAATGGTTTTCCGAGCAGATCAGCAATTGTTCTGAAAAAATCGGTGGAACAGATCATCTGGTCTGAAACATATCCGGGATGAGCTAATGCAGGCCAGGATACTACAAATGGTACCCGGTGACCTCCGTCAAAAATATCAGCTTTCATTCCCCGGAATTTCCACGATGGATAATGCCCTTTCTGCTCAAGGGTTTTATAGTCTGCCTGGGGAGAGCACCCATTGTCGGATGTAAAAACGATCATCGTATTATCATAAACGCCTTCTTTTTTGAGTTTATCAACCACTTGTTTTACAACACCATCGACCATAAGTACAAAATCAGCATAGGCATTCAGTCCGCTTTTCCCGGCGAATTCAGCTGAAGGCAAAATCGGGGTATGTGGCGCTGTAAGTGGAAAGTAAAGGAAGAATGGCTGTGGACCTTTGGCGTGCAGACTGATATAATCAAGGGCCTTTGTGGTGATGGTCTGCAAAACTTCCTCATGCCTGAACCCCGGAGCTGCAACACCTTTACGGTAGAAACCCATCCCTGTGCCCGCCTTGCAGGTATCGACGGGCAATTCTGTACTTCGGCCATTTTCGACATATACATAAGGCGGCATATCGAGTGATGCAGGGATGCACCAGGAATAGTCGAACCCGTTAGCTTCCGGACCGTTGAGAACAGGTTTCGAATAATCGACATCTTCCATTTTATTCCCAATATTACTCCAGTTCCAACCAAGATGCCATTTCCCAATACAGGCCGTTTGATAAGCCTGTTTTTTAAGAAATGAGGCAATTGTCTCCCTCTCCGGTTCAATCAAAGCGGGGCTGTATCCACCCAGGACACCTTCCTTGAGTGCTGACCGCCAATTGTATCTTCCTGTGAGTATCCCGTATCGGGTAGGACTGCAAACGGATGAACTGGTATGCATATTGGTGAATTTAACCCCGGAGCGGATCAGACCATCAATATTTGGAGTTTTTATCTTTGAGTCGGGATTATAGCCTGAAACATCACCAATCCCCAGGTCGTCGGCGAGTATATAAACGATATTGGGACGATCTGGTTGCTGGCTTGCCGCCGGAAAACTTAATAGAAATATTCCGGTTAATGACAGAAGGAAGTTCGGTTTTGCTATCATGATTAAAATAATGGATATCTGCAATTAGCGGGTGAAGAACCATTGGGCCAGTGTTTCATATCCGATGCCCCTTTCTGAGCATGGAGATTGAGGGTAACCAGGGTTAACATGATGATGCAGGCAAATCGAAATAATCTCATTATGATCTTTAAGTTTTTCAAAGGTAAAAAATTATAAACAAATTCGCGCGCCTTCCATACTGAAAGGAGAGCGCGCGAAGTTTGACTGAGTAATGAACCGGTAAACAGTTCAAAGGAATTAATCAGCGCGATAAATAATCCATTCGTTGATGGTAGGTTCTTTGGCCTCGGTAATTTTCAAACGGAAATATCGGGCTGTGACAGGTGCAAAAGAAGCTGTATGCCCGGTTCCGTTGGTAGTTGCTGCCAATGCAACCGCCCAGTTCTCGCCGGATTTATACTGTACTTCAATTTTCTGACCTTTATTGTCCCATGGATGCCAGGGTTCTACGATCGAAAATGCACCGATAGCGATATTTTCTCCCAGGTCAACCCCGACCCATTTATCCTTATCATCGTCCTTTGGCTGCCATTTGTTTTTCGGGTTGCCGTCAAATAGGTTTTTGGCTGCGGTACCCTCTTTTTCTGATGAGGCGCTGGCCGGCTTTCCTGCAGCAGGTAACGGAAGAACGTCAGGGGTACTGTTTAATTCAACAACCACTACAGAAGCGATGGAATCGGGTGCCTTGCCTTCGAGTGTGATGATATTTTTCGTGGTTGATTTTTCAACCCTG
>JBBRGI010000071.1:0-13999 GCA_038240855.1 Bacteroidales bacterium
TTACGTTTTTTTTTAATAAAGGTTTCCATTTTTTGGTTTCGATGAAGGCATCAATTTCGGCTTATTGCACGCTGAAACTACCATCAAAAATATGTTTTTATTGAATCGCTTATTTTTCGCAAAAATATTTGGTGCGAATAAAAAAAGCACTATCTTTGCAACACTTTTAAAAGGAACAGTTAAATGTTCAGTTGAAAAGAAGGGAGCTTAGCTCAGTTGGTTCAGAGCATCTGCCTTACAAGCAGAGGGTCGATGGTTCGAACCCATCAGTTCCCACAGAAAATCAGAGAGTTGCAACTATTTAGGTTGTAACTCTTTTTATTTGTATACAATTGCCTATTTAGCGCCTCAAAACCGCGAATGGTTTCTGTATTGTTCTTCAGTTTTTTTCCTGTTATTTCCGCATACTTTCCGATGATTCATTATCTTTGGCGAACTGTAAATCTGTATTGTAAGCTATGGAGGAGAGACCTTTAATACTGATCACAAACGATGACGGGATATATGCGAAAGGTTTGAACGAACTGATTGAAGTTATTCGCCTTTTCGGAGATATTGTTGTTGTTGCTCCCGACGGCCCTCGTTCCGGGATGTCGCACTCCATCACCGTCGATCATCCTTTAAGGGTTACACGCCTGCAGGAGGAAGAGGGACTTTTGATCTATTCCTGTACGGGAACACCGGCAGATTGTATTAAACTGGCCTGTAACCAGTTATTGGAGAAGTTGCCTGATTTTGTGATCTCGGGTATTAATCATGGGGCAAATACTTCCGTGTCAATTTTATATTCCGGAACAATGGGTGCTACCCTCGAGGGATGTATTCACGGAATACCATCGATTGGTTTTTCACTTGATGATTACGGTACCGATGCCGATTTTTCCAAATCTAAAATAATTGTGGCCAGGGTTTTTCAAAAAGTTGCAGAATTCGGACTTCCGTTAGGGGTCTGCTTTAATGTGAATATCCCGAAAGGTGAGGTGAAAGGGATAAATTTTTGCCGTCAGACCCGGGGGAAATGGATGGAAGAATTCGAAAGAAGGACGGATCCTCACGGTCGGGAATATTACTGGTTAAAAGGTGTTTTTAATAATGCAGAAGCTGAAGCCCGCGATACGGATGATTTTGCCCTGCTCAACGGTTTTGTTTCAGTAGTTCCTGTGAACACAGACCTTACGGCTTACTCTGCTTTCCAGGTTATGCAAAAATGGAAATTCTAGGCAATTCCCGAATTATTTATTGATTTATTAACAAAGATATTTTCGGATGAACTACGATGACCGAACACTGTTTTTTAACAAGATTACTCACGGACTTATAGTCGGATTCATCAGCCCGATCATTTTTTTTGCTCTTTACTATCTTGTTCGGTTTGGACAATACGAATTTGCAGATTACCTCAATTTACTGATTGAATCAAAAAAACTAGTTAATGTATTAAGTCTTACAGTATTACCAAACCTTGCGCCATTTATGCTTTTTATCAACAGTAACCGTTACAGTGCCGGACGCGGAGTTCTGGCCGCAACCATCCTGGTCGGGATCGTGATTTTCATCATGAAGTTGATCTGATACAATAGTTAATATGAAATACTTTATCATTGCCGGCGAAGCTTCAGGTGATTTGCATGCCTCGCATTTGATGCGTGAATTAAAGGAGGCAGACAATACGGCCAGTTTTACTTTTTTTGGCGGAGATCTTATGGCTGCTGAAGGAGGTACTTTATTGAAGCATTACCGTGAAATGGCGTTTATGGGATTATTTCCGGTTTTGTTGAATTTAAATAAGATAAGACGTAACTTCAAACTGGCAGAGCTTAAACTTCTTGAATTTAAGCCCGATGTTTTAATTCTGGTCGATTACCCTGGTTTTAACCTTCGGATGGCCGAATTTGCGAAAACTAACGGGATAAAAGTCTTTTATTATATTTCACCTAAAATCTGGGCCTGGAAAACCAAACGGGTGCATAAAGTAAAAGAATTTGTTGATGAGATGTTTACCATTTTTCCTTTCGAATCGGCCTTTTACGGCAAATATGATTATAAGGTCAGATTTGTTGGTAACCCAACGGTCGATGAGCTTGCACATCGTCCGAATCAACAGGAAACTTTTATTGATTTTATTCTTAGGAACGACCTTCCTGACCGACCTATTATTGCACTCCTGGCCGGAAGCCGACGCCATGAGATCAAAAGAATTTTGCCAGTACTAGCCGCAGTGTCGCGACAATTTACAGATTATCAGTTTGTTATCGCTGGTGCGCCATCTCAGTCGCAACATTTGTATACCGAAGTTTTAGGCAAAACAGTGATTCCTGTCGTGTTCGGTCAGACCTATGAACTTTTGCAACGATCTACGGCTGCCCTTGTTGCTTCAGGTACTGCAACATTGGAGACGGCTTATATTAATATTCCCCAGGTAGTGTGTTACCGTATTGAAGCGGGTAGATTAGGAACATGGGTGAAGGACAGGCTGATTAAGATTCCGTTTTTTTCGCTGGTTAACCTTATCGCCGGCCGCGAAATTGTCAAAGAGCTTTTTCAGCAATATTGCACACCCGAAACAGTTGGCAATGAATTAAAAAGGATACTTACTGATACAGCATATCGTGAACACATGCTGGATGGTTATGCAGAGGTACTGGCCGGACTTGGTGGGCCGGGATGTGCAGAACGCGCAGCACGCGAAATGGTTGCATTATTGAAAAAATAACATGAGGTTGGAATGATCAGTTTGTTAAAAAAGGAAATCACCCAGTTTTTTGGGTCAGGTACCGGAACAATGGTATCGGTCGTATTTTTGTTACTGTCCGGGCTGTTTTTGTGGATTTTTTCCGGAAATTATAATATTCCGGAAGGAGGTTATGCAACGCTTGACGGGCTTTTTGAAATTGCCCCGTGGATTTACCTTTTTCTGATCCCTGCCGTTACCATGCGAATGATTGCCGATGAAAAGCGCAGCGGCACAATGGAACTACTTCTCGCACGCCCTGTCACGGAATTCCAGTTGATCATGGCCAAATTCCTTGCCGCACTGACAGTCGTTTTACTCACCTTAATCCCGACTCTGGTTTATTTTCTCTCTGTTTATCTGCTGGGAAGCCCGGTGGGGAGTATAGATACGGGAGCAACCTGGGGAAGTTATACGGGTCTTTTTTTCCTGGCTGTAATTTACATTACGATTGGGTTGATGACATCTTCGGTTACAGAAAATCAGATTGTTGCATTTATACTGGCTGTTTTTATGTGCTTTTTCTGGTATTCGGGATTTGGATTTATCTCCCGGTTGCCGATGGCCGCCTATATTGCTTCGGTAATCACTTCCGTGGGAATTGAAGCGCATTACGATTCGGTCAGCAGGGGAGTGCTCGATAGCCGTGATTTGCTTTATTTCCTTTTTATGGCCGGCTTTTTTATGCTGGTCACACGCATAATACTGGAATGGAAACGGAGACCATTAAAACATTCGCTGAATCATCTGCTCCTTTATATTATTATTGCCGGAACGATCACCCTCATTTCCGGAAACATGTTTTTTCGCATTGATTTTACTACCGAAAAAAGATATACACTTTCTTCACAGACGCGTGACTTGCTCCTAAAGGTAAATGCTCCCGTTGAGGCCGAAATTTTGCTGGAGGGTGATCTTCCGCCGGGTTTTATAAAATTGCAAACTGCCGCTCTTGAAAAATTGCGCGATTTTAAAATTTATTGTAATCAACCCATCACCATTCACACAACCGATCCCTATGAAGTTTCGTTTGATGAGGCTGATAAGAAAAAATATCTCGAAAATCTTCTAAAAAAGGGGATCTCTCCTGTTAATCTCCGGATAAATACCCAACAGGGCGTAACGACAAAGACCATTTTTCCAACAATGATTCTCCGTGCTGCGGGTAAGGAGGTGGCAATTAATATGTTAAAAATCGATCCTTTCCTGCGGGACGAAGAAAACCTGATTCGATCGGTTGAATTGCTTGAATATGAATTTGCCCGCGGATTGAAACTGCTGTTCGGTGAAACCAGGGAAAACATCGCTTTTCTGACCGGTCATGTTGAATTGGAGGAGATCCAGGTTCAGGATATCGCCTTCACGCTTTCCGAAAGTTTTGATATTCACAGGATAACTTCCAATGAACTGCTTGCCCTTCCCGACAGTTTTAAAGCCCTGATCATTGCCAACCCTTTACAACCCTTTCCCGAAAAGGATAAATATGCAATCGATCAGTATCTTATGCATGGAGGACGCATCATGTGGCTGATTGATCCGGTTTCGGTTAGCCTGGATAGTCTTTCAAACGGAATGTCAACAATGGCTTTACCCCGGGAGCTCAATCTGGGTGATCAGCTTTTTCATTATGGTATACGTATGAATACTGATCTGGTCCAGGATGTTGAGTGTCTTAAAATTAAAGTAAATACGGCTTTGGCTGGTCAGCCCCCCAAATATGCAATGGCTCCGTGGTATTTTTCACCGCTTTTAACACCATCGCAAAATCATCCGATTGGTAAGAATGTAAATATGGTGTTGTCCGAGTTTGTAAGTTCAATCGACCAGGTTGGTGAAAACGATTCGGTGAAGAGCTCCGTAATTCTCGCTTCCTCGCCCTATGCGCGGTCAAATCAAAGTCCGATGATCGTGAACCTGGCAATGATTGATGCCCCGCCTGCCCGTAGTTTGTTTAACAGGCAGTTTATCCCGACAGGTGTTTTGAAGGAGGGAAAATTTACCTCGGTATTTAAAAACCGTATGGTTCAGGGTTTTGGGATAGTAAACGGATCTCCCATAATTCTGGAAAGCAAACCGACAAAGATGATTTTTATTTCGGATGGAGGGTTAATTGCCAATAAGGTAAGTTTCATTAATGGTAAATATACCCCTTTAGCACTCGGTTACGATAAAGTTTCAAATCTTACTTTTGGGAACCGTGAGTTTTTAGTCAATGCCATTCACTATCTTTGCGACGATTCCGGGCTAATGCAACTTCGGTCACGCACGATGCAAATGCGGTTACTCGATAAGGTGAGATTAAGGGAGCATAAATTATTCTGGCAGCTTGTCAATCTCTTACTTCCTGTTATCCTTATCCTGGCCGGGGGATCTTTCTTTTGGTTATACCGGCGCAGGAAATATTCAGCCCGCCAGACAGATAAATAGATGGAATATAATTCACAACATACAAATTTTCATAATGTTTTTGAGATTTTTAAAAAAAATTGCGCTTTGAAATTGGAAAGTTATTGAATAGTCGTAAATTCGTAAATTCCTGCAAACAAGATTTCGAATCTTTTTTGCCCCTTTAAAAGCGTGAAATATAATTTACAGTAATCTAATTTAAGCGTATAAGCCGATGAGATTTGTCGTTTCAAGTACCGAATTGCTGAGGCATCTGAATGCAATCAGCCGGGTGATCAGTAGTAAGAACACCTTACCAATTTTGGATAATTTCCTGTTAAAGCTCGAAGGTAAAACTTTGATGATTACGGCTTCTGACCTCGAAACCACCCTGATCACAAAGATCGAACTTGATAATTCGGAAGAAGAAGGCTTGATTGCCATCCAGGCAAAAATAATGCTCGATACTCTGAAAGAATTTCCCGAGCAGCCACTCACATTTAACATCAATCCCGATACTCTTGCAGTTGAAATCCTTTCTGCCAATGGTAAATTTTCAATTGTTGGTCATAATGGCGAAGATTTCCCTGTTTTACCGGCAATAAACGATATCCATCACGAAATCAGTTTGCCTCACGATCTGCTGCTCACAGGAATCGTTAAAACTTTGTTTGCTACAGCCGATGATGAATTACGTCCCGTGATGAACGGTATTTTTATCGAACTGTCACCCGAGGAGATTACTTTTGTGGCTTCAGATGCTCACAAACTGGTAAGGTACAAGCGTAAAGATGCAAAATACAGCAATGTAGCCTCATTTATCCTGCCTAAAAAACCGGCCTCATTACTCAAAAACCTGCTTCCGCGTGAAGATTCGGATGTGAAACTTGAGTTCGATGACAAGAATGCATTTTTCACCCTCAGTGGTTTTAAGATGGTCTGCCGCCTGGTTGAAGGAAAATACCCGGCCTATAGTTCTGTAATTCCGTTGAATAATCCTAACGAAATGGTGGCTGACCGCGTTGAATTCTACACAACACTTAAACGCGTATCGGTTTTTGCCAACCAGGCAAGTAATCTTGTCCGTCTGAAACTTACACCCACTGAACTGATTGTTTCAGCCCAGGATATTGATTTTGCCATTTCGGCAGTCGAAACTATTAAATGTGTTTACGATGGTCAGCCAATGGAAATAGGTTTTAAATCTACCTTTCTGGTCGAGATTCTTTCAAACCTCTCTTCCGAAGACGTTAAAATGAAACTCTCCGATCCATCCAGAGCGGGCCTGCTGGTCCCTGCAGAAAAGGAACTCGAATACGAGGATGTCCTGATGTTATTAATGCCAATGATGATTAATGCGTAATTTTTGAATTTATATTTATTAAAGACCTGGTGGTTAACCAACTACCGGGTTTTTTTGTTTAAAAGAAAATATAGTGAAGCTGAATCTTAAAAATCCCCTTGTGTTTCTCGACCTCGAGACCACAGGGATAAATGTTGTGACCGATAGAATTGTGGAAATCGCTCTTTTGAAAATTTTCCCTGACGGTCGGGAAGAGGAGAAGTTACAACGTATCAATCCCGGAATTCCCATACCTGCACAATCATCGGCCATTCATGGTATTTATGATGAGGATATTAAAGATGCCCCCTTGTTTAAAGAGGTGGCAAAAACATTTGCCAGATTTATTGAGGGATGCGACCTTGCTGGTTTTAATTCAACCCGTTTCGATATCCCGCTTCTCACCGAAGAGTTTCTGAGGGTTGATATCGACCTTGATCTGAAAAAACATAAATTTGTCGATGTACAGATAATTTTCCACCGGATGGAGAAACGCACACTGGCTGCGGCTTATAAATTCTATCTTTTACAGGAACTTCAGAATGCACACAGTGCTATGGCCGATACCAAAGCAACTTACGAAATTCTGAAAGCACAGCTTGATAGATACGAAGGAGTTGATTTTGAAGAAAATGGTAAGATATGTGTTCCCGTTGTGAACAATATAGATGCATTATCTTCGTTTTCGGCATTCGATAAGAGTGTAGATTTCGCGGGACGGATCGTGTATGACGAAAAGGGGGTTGAAGTATTTAATTTCGGAAAACATAAAGGCAAACCGGTCGAAGAGGTACTTCGTGTCGAACCCGGATATTATTCGTGGATGATGCAGGGTGAATTCCCGCGATATACCAAAAAGGTGTTAACGGCTATCAAACTGAAGGATTTAAACCGGAAAATTTAAATTGTTGAATTGAACTCCGCAATTCCTAAATGGCTGGCGAATTGCTTTACAAAGGATGGAGGTTAGACAGAACTGAGCAATTTTAAAATGTAATATTATGAAGATCATTTGCATAGGTCGTAATTACCTTAAGCATGCCAGGGAACTGGAGCATGATGTTCCTACAGAACCAGTTTTTTTTATGAAACCTGATTCCTGTCTTTTGTTGGATAACAGGCATTTTTACCTTCCCTCATTTTCGAACGACGTTCAATACGAAGTGGAGTTGGTTATCAAAATTAATCGCCTGGGAAAGACCATCGAAGCGCGTTATGCCCATCGCTATTATGACGAAATTGGCCTGGGCGTCGATTTCACCGCGCGCGATATACAGCGCGAACTCATCGCAAAAGGATTGCCATGGGAAAAGTCGAAAGCTTTCGATTCGGCAGCAGTTCTTGGGGAATTTCTTCTTAAAGAAAGGCTGGGTGATCTGGGAAAGATCGAATTTTCACTGCAAAAAAACGGGGAGGTAGTTCAGTCAGGTAATTCGGCGGATATGATTTTTGCTGTCGATACCATTATTGAATATGTCTCACAGTTTATTACCCTCAAAATTGGTGATCTGATTTATACAGGTACTCCTGCAGGAGTTGGGCCGGTCAAAATAGGCGATCGTCTTGAAGGTTTTATCGGTGACCAGAAAATGTTTGATTTTCTGGTAAAGTAGCGGGAAGCCGGCTGCACGACAACACGACTGCATGACTACACGACTGCATGACTGAACGACGACACGGATTTAGACGAACATTTGCTTTGTGAGAAGTTGAGTCACAATTTGCCAATTTGAAAATGAAGGAATAGTTTGGGTGTCGCGGTTTCCAACCGCGAATAATTAAAGAATGCGGTTAAAAACCGCATCACCCGGGGTTAAATGGTAAAAGAATGACGCGGCGCATCTGCCATCCAGAGACAAGTGACCGGGTGACTCTTCAGTACCTGAACAAGTTACCCGGTCACTAACGGATGCGCCTCAGATTGAAGGCCCGAAAAGATAAGTGACAGGGTGGAAGAAAAGTAAGGGGGTGAATTATCATGTCCTGAACATTCACCCCCACACTAAATATCCACTAGGTCACAAAAATTCAATTTCAATTAAACTCCGTTTTAGAAATTGTTATTTGAATACATGCTTCGTCCACAAACCAATGCAATTCACCGGCAGGTCGGATATGTGAGGCGGGATAAGGCAGCGCGCCTGATGAATCATGAATTATCTGCTTGAAAATACCTGCTTTCGATGCTCCCGAGACCAGGAAGGCTACTCTTTTTGCATTGTTTATCACTTTCCCCGTAATGGTAATCCGCTGCTGCCCCGAAATTGGATGAAAAGTGATACCGGTAATCGCGTCTGATTCCATCAATTGCATTTGAGCGGGAAAAATGGAAGCGGTATGCCCGTCGTCACCCAAACCAAGCATAACCAGGTCAAACACAGGCCAATTATTGCTTGATGGCATCGCTCTTTTTATTTCAGAACCATATCTTAGGGCCTCCTGGCCTGGTTCTGCTTCTCCAATAATCCGGTGTACCTGAATTTGAGACAGTTCAATTCTTGAAAAAAGAAGTCTGTTTACCACTCCAAAATTACTTTCCGGATCGTCGGGCGGAACCATTCTTTCGTCGCCCCACCAAAAGTGAACTTTATGCAATGGTATTTTTGCTGCATATTTTTCAGCTAAAATCGTAAACAGCAGTGCCGGAGTTTTTCCCCCTGATAACGCCAGATGAAAAGATGCATCACCCGTCTCGTTAATCCAGTCAATTAATTGTAAGGCAAAGAGGTCTGCAAGATCTTCCGGAGTTTTACTCGTGTGAATTATCGGGTTCATGAGTGATTTTGGGTTTTACTGTTTTTTTAATTGTTACAATTCACAGTACAATCCATCGTCGGTCAGATTTTTACAGGGATACCGCCATGTTTGATCCCCTTCGATCAGTGCATCCGATTCATAAGGACCCCATGTTCCGGCAGGGTAACCATATATCGGTATCGAAGGATCATTTTCCCAGGCATCAAGAATAGGTTGAATAAAACCCCAGGCCATTTCCACACTATCGCCACGTGAAAAGAGGGTGGCATCGCCACGCATGCCATCGAGCAACAGACGTTCGTAAGCGGATGGTAACTGGATATCGGCAAGACTCGAATAATGAAAATCCATATTGACCTGGTTTACCCTGAAACCTGCTCCGGGTTCTTTCATTCCGAATTTTAACAGGATGCCTTCATCTGGTTGAATTCTTATAATTAACTGGTTTGATGTATGTTGGTCGAATCCGTTTATGTCAAACAGATGATGGGGCGTTGGCTTAAATTCTATTACAATTTCAGTTACTCTTGTCGGAAGTTTTTTTCCGGTTCTGATATAGAAGGGTATGCCCGCCCACCGCCAGTTATCGATAAAAAATTTCATCGCAACATAAGTCTCGGAGTGAGATCCGGGATCTACTCCAGGCTCTTCACGGTAGCCGGATACTAACTGACCTTTTATATTTGAAGCTGTATATTGCCCCCTGATCACATGATTTTGCAATTCAGCAGGCTTTATCGGGCGTAAAGATTGAAAAACTTTCATGACTTCATGCCGGATTGCATCCGCTTCGATAACGACCGGTGGTTCCATGGCCACCATTCCCACTAACTGAAGCAAGTGATTCTGAATCATATCGCGCATTGCCCCTGAATGGTCATAATATCCGCCACGCCCTTCTACACCCAGGCTCTCGGCAGAGGTGAGTTCAACTCGCTGAATAAAGTTCCGGTTCCATATAGGTTCAAAAATACCGTTGGCGAACCGGGTTACCATCAGGTTTTGAACAGTTTCCTTTCCGAGATAATGGTCCATTCTGAAAATCTGATTCTCCTTATAATTTTTCAGAAGGCTAATATTCAGGGCTCTGGCACTTTGAAGGCTGTTTCCAAAAGGTTTTTCGATAATTACCCGTTTAAAACCATCGGATTGCAGATGAAGGCCCGCAAACGCCAGATTGTCAGGTATTACATCATAAAGATTTGGAGGTGTGGCCAGGTAAAAAAGGAAATTTGCGGGTATATCAAGCATGTGCCTCAGCAGATCCAACCGGTCTTTTAATTTTAGGTAATCTTCTTTTTTATCATACTCCAACGAATGATAATAGAATTTACTGAGGAACTGGCTGTTTTTTCCACCTGCCAGCGGTAAAAATTCGGTCATTTGGTGACGGAACAGATCATCGGTGAGCGGTGACCGTCCTGCTCCAATAATCGCAAAATTGTCGGGCAGAAGATGACTGATAAATAACTGGTAGAGAGCTGGGATGAGCTTTCTTTTTGTCAGATCGCCTGAAGCTCCGAAAATAATCATGATATGTGAATCTGAAATCTTCATCCTTAAAGACGTTAGTTACTAATTGATAATATTTTGTTTTTTATGCATACCTAAGGAGACATATTAACAGCCCGATTGTTCATTCAACGGGCTAAAATATATACCGAACGATCTATAATTTGAACTTCAGAGGGTCAACCCATCCCCAGACCATAATTACTTCGTTTATGGTCCGATAATAAAGTGTCATGGTGATCGGATCAGGTCTGGAATTAAAAGCTCCCCGGAAGGAGCCCTCTTTTTCAATTGCTTCATTAATTGATATGCTGATATCTCTTGAAAATTCGATATCACTCAGTGGTATTATTTTGAAGATGGCTTCTTTTGCACACCAATGCAGCAACATCCTAAAATCGGTCGGATGTCCCTTTTCGCAGCAAGCCTCAAACTCCTCGGTTGAAAGGAAACGACTGCCTACCTTGCCTACCTTACGGGTGATAAGTTCGATATCAATACCCGGGACTGAAGTTTTGTGAAGAATGATAGCAACATACCCTGCTGAGTGAGATATACTTATATTGACAGAAGAGTTTTCGAGATAAGGCCTTCCATTATTATGATATTTAATCAGGGGGTGATCTTTGATCAGTTCATTGAGAAGTGCTCGTGTTGCGAGCCACTCTTTTTTGCGGTGAAGGGCAGAAATTTCTGAATAGGTAATTGTGTCTGCAACTGATAATTTGGCGAGTATTTGCAAGGCACCGATCTCTTCGGATATTTTCCAAAGTCCAATCTCTGCGTTCCCGGTATTTTCGTGCAGTATAAGGGGCATTACTTATTCTCTTTCCATTCTGTGGTTTCGATCAGCCGGAGTACATCCTTATTCAGGAATCCAATTACAGGTTGTAAACTGTCGATATTAGGGATTTCCTTAATATATAATGATCCCCGCAGGAAATGTTTTATACTGTCGGTCAGGTAAAACTGCATTGGTGATGCCGCATTTCCCTTGATGTTATAAACCGTACCATATACTTTTTTTGCTGGATTAATAAAAATCTGCTCTTCGATAGCACTTGCTTTTTGTGAATGTTTATACGCAAGTGTGCGGGATTCTTCGATATAAATTGCCAGATTCTGATTTATTTCCTTATAACTCAGGTGAATCTGGGCATGGTTGGCCGGAATTTCTATGGTCAGCCAGTAAGGCTGATCCGGATTCAGAGGATCGCCCGCAACAACTGAATAGGAGGGTATCTCAAATTTGTAGGGAAGGGGCATGCTGAGCGGTTTATAACTCTTTTCGGGGAAAGTAATTCTGTAATATCCTCGTGGCCTGGGTGTAAAATCGTTTCTGCACGCAGTCAGCAAAAGGAGCAATCCAAACAGCAATATCAGATATTTATAGTTTATTTTTCCCATCCTATGTTACCTTTGTTAATTCGATGGGATTAAACGTTACCTTTATTTTGGTAATACGACGTGTATTTACCCCTTCGACTTCAAAAGTGAAGCCTTTACACTGAAGTTTCTCTTTAACCACCGGGAACTCTCCTCTTAATTCAAGGATCAATCCGGCCAAGGTATCTGCTTCTCCTTTTATATCATCAAATATGTCATCCTCCAAATCAAGTATTTTACAAAAATCATGGAGCATCGTCCTTCCTTCAAAAAGATATTCATACTCACTGATTTTATTAAATAATGATTCTTCCTCGTCAAACTCATCTGCAATATCTCCGACGATCTCTTCAAGTATATCTTCAAGGGTTACCAATCCGGATGTTCCGCCGAACTCATCAACTACGATAGCCATATGAACTTTCGATTTCTGAAAATCTTCAAGAAGATCATCTATTTTTTTTGATTCCGGAACAAAAAATGGTTGCCGCATAAGTGATTGCCATCTGTAGGAGGCCCCTTTATTCAGGTAAGGAAGAAGGTCTTTGATATAAAGGATTCCGCGTACATCATCAAGCGTCCCGGCATAAACCGGTATACGAGAGTACCCTGATTCTTTAATTATCCGGAGTACATGCTCAAAATCGGTGTGAATATCAATTGATGTCACTTCAAGTCTTGAGCGCATGATTTCATCTACCCCTTTATTCCCGAAGTTGACTATGCCCTCAAGAATTTCCTTGTCATCCGAAATATCCTGGTAGTCGGTAAGATGCAGTGCTTTTGATATTTCGTCAATTGAGAGGTTCTTTTTGTATTTAAGCAGTCTTTTATTTACAAATGAAGTTGAGTTGATCAGCAAAAAGTTTACCGGTTTTGTAATGATAACCAAAAGAGATAAAACCGGTGAAATCCTTAGTGCCAGTTTTTTAGGAGAATGCGCAGCGTAAATTTTAGGAATTAATTCGCCGAAAAATAAAATCAGTGAAGTAATAAAGATTGCAATAAGAATAAATCCAAGAGCTGGCGTTTTCGAAAAATCGATCAGACGGGCGGTGAGGTGGGCTGTGAGAAGTACGATGGCAATATTTGCGAAATTATTTCCAATCATGATCGTTGCAAGAAGTTGTTCAGGCTCCGACAATAATTTTATTACCTGGCCGGCAGCACGTTTCTTGCTGGATTTAATTTCTTTGATCTCTTTTGGTTCAAGCGAGAACAGGGCAACCTCCGATCCTGAAATGAGAGCGGAGATGGCAAGTAAAACGATTAAAACAAATATCCCCACGAGGATTTCGGGGGTAAAAAGACTATACCCAATATCCCTTGTAAGCGTTTCAAAATAAGGAACCGCGTCTGTTTCCAAAATAATCAGTTTAATTTATCAAAAGGGTAAATCATCACCCTCTTTATCGTCATTAGCGTAGGATCCAGCTTCATTGAATGGTTCGCTGACTCCAGCCGGATGTGTTCCCTTAGTTCCTTCATGGGAGTTGCCTTCATGAGAGTTACCTTCATTTTTCTTGCCGAGTAACTGGATGGTGTCTGCGACAACTTCGGTCACATAACGCTTCGATCCGTCCTGGGCATCGTAGGTTCGGGTCCTGATTTTGCCATCGACATAAATCTGGCTCCCTTTACGGATGTAATTTTCAGCAATGGTTGCCAGACCGCGCCAGCAAACAATATTGTGCCATTCGGTATTGGTCACCTTTTCTCCTACCTTATTGGTGTAATTTTCGGAGGTGGCCAATGTAAAATTCGCAACTGAAACATTGCTGTCAAGATGCTTAACTTCAGGGTCTTTCCCTACATTCCCCACTAAAATAACTTTGTTAATTGACATGGTTGAAAAGATTATAGTTGTGTAAGTCTAAGTTACGAAA
>JBBRGI010000072.1:0-13734 GCA_038240855.1 Bacteroidales bacterium
TATTTTCAATACTTTTGCAACCTGTTCAAAATTAATTAATGGAATATTTTTCTGCTCTTTTACCCAATGGAATAAGGCTGGTTCATCAGTATGTTGATTCACCTGTTGCCCATTGCGGAATAATTATCAATGCCGGCTCGCGCGATGAAGTGTCGCAGGAACAAGGTATAGCTCACTTTATAGAGCACACAATTTTCAAAGGTACCGTGAAGAGAAAGTCATTTCACATTTTGAGCCGGCTCGAAGATGTTGGAGGTGAGATGAACGCGTACACAACAAAAGAGGAGACGGCCATCCATGCGTCCTTTCTTACGGAATATTACGGGCGGACCATCGAGCTGTTCAGTGATATTCTGATAAACAGCACATTCCCGGAGAAGGAACTCAAAAAGGAGAAAGATGTCATTATTGATGAGATCAACTCCTACAATGATTCCCCTTCGGAATTGATCTTTGATGATTTCGAAGAGCTGATTTTCGAAGGTCATCCCATCGGCCGGAATATCCTGGGAACTCCCGAACACGTAAAGGCATTCACACGTGAGGATATCCAGCGGTTCATGGCCCGAAATTACAATACGGATCAAATGGTCATTTGCTCGGTAGGAAAAATTACAGGCAAACAGTTTTTTCATCTTGCCGAGCGATACTTTAGTCATTTCCCCGAAAACAGACGCTCTTTTATACGGCCTGTATTCACAGGTAACACAGTAAGGTTTAAATCACTCGAAAAAGAAACCTTTCAGGCACATTGTCTGATTGGAGGTCTGGCTTACGATGTGCTTCATCCCGATAGGATCGGCCTGGGTTTGTTAAATAATATCCTGGGAGGTCAATCGGGCAATTCGAGGCTTAATTTAGCACTGCGCGAAAGAAACGGGATTGCCTATAATCTTGAGTCTTCCTTCACCGCTTATTCCGATACGGGAACAATTACCATCTATTTTGGAACAGACCAGGAAAATCTTGACAAAGCGATTTCGCTGATCAAACGTGAAATAAAACTTCTTCAGACAAAATTACTGGGACATTTACAGATATGTAAGGCACAGAAGCAGCTTGTTGGACAGTTGGCCATGTCGCAGGAAAATCACGAAGACCTGATGCTTACGCTTGGAAAGAGTTTTATGATTTATAACAAGATGGACGATCTTGATGTTATTTATAAGAAAATCAACGGAATAACACCCGACAAACTCAGGGATATTGCCAATGAGATTCTGGATTTCGATAAATTGTCAGTTTTAATTTATAAACAAAGTGATAAAGATTGATCGAATATTGGAGCAATACCTCCTATCTCATATTGAGGAGGAGGATCCGCTGCTGACAAAACTTTATCGCCAGACGCACCTCGAGATGGTGAATGGCAGGATGTGCTCAGGCCATTTGCAGGGATCGCTGCTCACCCTGTTAGGTAAACTAGTGCATCCTGACAGAATTCTGGAGATCGGTACCTATACCGGCTACTCGGCATTATGCCTTTCCAAAGGTTTGCCGGTGAACGGAATTTTACATACAATCGAAATTAATGATGAACTGCAACGGTTGGCTGCCTCCTATTTTGAAGCTTCAGGCATGAGCGACATGATTATTCAACATATCGGGGACGCTGAAACCATCATTCCGCGATTGGATGAAAAATTTGACCTTGTATTTATTGACGCAGACAAAAGAAAATACTTATCACATTACCATCTTGTATTTCCAAAAGTGACTATTGGCGGAGTGATCATTGCCGACAACACCTTATGGGCAGGTAAAGTGGTTAAGAAGGTTGCCAACACAGATGAGCAAACAAATGGCATTTTGCTGTTTAACGATTTTGTAAAAAATGATCACCGTGTCGAAACTTTCATGATTCCAATCAGGGACGGGATGACCGTTCTTCGGAAGATTTCGGAATAGTTATGCTACAGTTCAAGGATAAAATTCTTTATTAAAGTTTATTTGCTTAAATTTTCGTATCTTTCCTTAAGCTAAAAGGTTATGCTTATGAAAGAGGAATTTCTCCATTTTATCTGGAAACATAAGTTGTATCAAAACGATTCCCTTTGTACCGATGAGGAGGAACCGTTGCAAATTCTGCATCAGGGACGGCATAACACGCATGCTGGTCCTGATTTTTTCGATGCCAGGATACGGATCGGAGAGACACTCTGGGCCGGGAACATCGAAATCCATCCAAAAGCTTCGGATTGGAATAAACATGGGCATCAAAATGATCCGGGATACCGGAATACTATACTGCATGTGGTAGCTGTTTCTGATGTTCGCGTCTTTAATGACCTGGGGGCGGCAGTGCCTGTCCTGGTGATCAGGTGGCCGGAATGGATTGAAAATAATTATGAAACACTGATTAAAAGTCACGACTGGATCAGTTGTGCCTCGTTGTTATACCAGGTTGATCCATTCAGAATTAAATTTTTCCTTAACGGTGTGGTCGTTGAACGCTTAAAACAAAAAATCGATTCCATCAGTATTGTGCTTTCAGAGACCAAAGAAGATTGGGGTGAAACTTTTTATTGTATGTTGGCCCGAAGTTTTGGTCTGAGGGAAAATGCCCTCCCTTTCGAAATGGTGGCCCGTTCGTTACCCCAATCTGTGCTTGCGAAACACCATGATTCACTCTTCCGGATAGAAGCATTACTTTTCGGACAAGCCGGATTACTCGGGGAGGAACTGTTTGGCGATGATTACTATCTAAACCTGCGTAATGAATACCGTTTTCTTGCGGTGAAATATGGATTGAAACCCATTGCAGGTCACCTGTGGAAATTTATGAGGATGCATCCCGGGAATTTCCCCACGCTACGGCTCGCTCAGTTCGCGGCATTGATCCACAACTCACGCGGACTTTTTACCGCTGTGATTGAAGCTGAAAATCTGACCGATCTAAAGCAGCTTTTTACAGTTGAAGCTTCTGAATACTGGGATAGTCATTATAGTTTTAACAAGCCATCTGTCATTCGGAAAAAGGTATTCGGAAACCAGATATTCAGTCTTGTCGTTATTAATGTAATTGTGCCTTTCTATTTCCTTTTCGGGGAAAACCAAAATAAATTATCATTAAAAGACAAGGCGCTCGAGATTCTTGAACAGATGCCTGCTGAAAATAACAGTGCAATCACCCGGTGGGCCGGAGCAGGAATAGCCGCGGCAAATGCACTCGAGTCACAGGCATTGCTTCAGTTGCAACGCAACTACTGCGAGCCGAAACGCTGCCTTGAATGCACCATCGGGCATAAAATCATTTTGCATGAACCTGTCTGAAAAACAGATTATACGCTTCGAAGGCAATATTATGACTTTCCAACAGGATTTACAAGAGGCCGGTGGCGGGTGTTTGGAATGAAATATTGTTTTTCAGTACATTTTGTTTTAAAACCAAGATATTAAGAGATAATTTTGTACTTTTGAGCCGATTTTAAAATAATGTCGAACCGTTGCTATCGAACACGAATACTGCGGGGCGATAATTGTATCATTTATAACTTTTTAAGTAATGTATTTAACTGCTGAAAAAAAACAGGAGATTTTTGAAAAGCACGGAAGCAGTGCAACAAACACTGGTTCTTCTGAAGGACAGATTGCACTTTTTTCATTCCGGATCAGCCATCTGACTGAACATCTGAAAGTAAACAAGAAAGATTTCGGTACTCAGCGCGCGCTGATTGGATTGGTTGGAAAACGTCGTGCGTTGCTCGATTACCTCAAGAAAAGACACATCGATCGTTACCGCGCAATTATCAAGGAACTCAATCTTCGTAAATAACGAACTACCTAAAAAGGCAATTTTCGAATTGCCTTTTTTTAGATATCTGCTGAGCGGGAAAAACAGGGGAATGCCATCTCATTATAACAATAATCCGGCAAACCAATTAGTATCCCGTGTAAAGTTGCCAGGAATTTCAAAGCCTCACCCATTTGATTATAGTATTAATAAAATTATTCTTTTAAATTATGTACAAAGCTGTTAGTAAGACAATTGATCTGGGCGATGGCCGTACGATTAGCCTCGAGACCGGTAAACTTGCAAAGCAGGCTGACGGATCGGTCGTAGTAAAAATGGGTGATACCATGTTGCTCGCTACAGTAGTTTCTGCACATGAAGCTGCTGCAAACGTCGATTTTATGCCCCTTTCTGTTGATTACCGCGAAAAATTCTCTGCAGCCGGAAGATTTCCGGGTGGATTTATGAAACGCGAATCAAGGCCATCGGACGATGAGATTTTAACTGCCCGTTTGGTTGACCGCGTTTTGCGTCCTTTATTTCCTGATAATTACCATGCTGAAACTGTGGTAATGATCGCACTGATTTCCTCAGGTAAAAACGAAATGCCCGATTGCCTTGCGGGGCTGGCTGCATCCGCTGCCCTGATCGTTTCGGATGTTCCGTTCAACGGACCAATCTCGGAAGTCCGTGTGAGCCGTATTGGGGGTAAGTTTGTTGTTAACCCATCGGCTGAACAACTCTCAGGTGCCGATATGGATATTATGGTAGGTGCATCCTATGACAATATTATGATGGTTGAGGGCGAAATGGATGAAGTTTCGGAAGAAGAAATGCTTGATGCCATTAAATTTGCCCACGAACATATTAAAATTCACTGCAAAATACAGCAGGAACTGGCCACTGAACTTGGTATCGTCAAGCGTGAATATTGTCATGAACAGAATGACGAAGCACTTCGCGAACTGGTCTGGAAAGATACTTACCAGAAAGCATACGATACAGCCCGCTCATTGATTAATGATAAACACCTGCGTGTTAGTTCATTTGCAAAAATCAAGGAAGATTTCGTCACTTCATACAGTGAAGGAAAGGAAGCTTCCGAAGTAAACGCCGGTTTAATCTCAAGGTATTATCATGATGTCGAGAAAGAGGCCATGCGCCGGATGATACTCGATGATGGCGTTCGTCTCGATGGCCGTTCAACCACACAGATCCGCCAGATTTGGGGTGAGGTATCGTACCTTCCAGGATCACATGGATCAGCAATCTTCACCCGTGGAGAAACTCAGTCGCTGACAAGCGTTACCCTGGGAACCAAAATGGATGAGAAAATAATTGATAATGTTACCTTTAAAGGGCGCGAACGCTTTTTGCTGCATTACAATTTTCCTTCTTTTAGTACAGGTGAGGCAAAAGTTCCCCGCGGACTTTCGCGCCGCGAAATCGGACACGGAAATTTGGCACACCGTGCATTGAAACGGATGATCCCTGAAGGATTTCCGTATATTGTACGTGTTGTTTCTGATATTCTTGAGTCAAATGGTTCTTCATCAATGGCCACTGTTTGTGCAGGAACCATGGCAATGCTCGATGCTGGTATCAACATCAAACGTCCGGTTTCCGGAATCGCGATGGGATTGATTACAGATAAAGGCTCTGATAAATTTGCCGTTCTTTCAGATATTCTTGGCGACGAGGATCATTTGGGAGATATGGACTTCAAGGTTACCGGTACTTCAAAAGGGATTACCGCAACCCAGATGGACATCAAAGTCGATGGCCTTTCCTACGATGTGATGTCTAAAGCATTGCAGCAGGCAAAAGAGGGAAGAGCTCATATTCTTGGTAAAATCCTCGAAGTAATCAGTGAACCGCGTGATGATTACAAACCTAATGTTCCAAGAATTGTCACGATGATGATTCCTAAGGATATGATCGGGCCGGTTATTGGTCCTGGCGGCAAAATTATCCAGCAGATCCAGGCGGATACCAAAGCCACAATCGCTATCGAAGAGGTTGAGGATATGGGACGCATCGAAATCAGTGCTCCTGATAAAGAGGCTATTGATGCAGCTATTGCCCGTATTCGCGCCATTGTTGCCATTCCCGAAGTAGGCGAAATCTACAAAGGTAAAGTGAAATCCATCGTTCAGTTCGGTGCATTTATTGAAATCATGCCAGGTAAAGAAGGTTTGCTTCATGTATCGGAAATCGACTGGAAACGGATCGAGAATCCCGAAAGTGTACTTAAGGTTGGTGATATTATTGAGGTTAAATTGCTCGAGGTCGATCAGCGGTCCGGCAAACTTAAACTTTCGCGTAAAGCCTTACTTCCAAAACCGGAAGGTACCGGAGATGGTGAGAGGAGTGAACGCGCACCGCGTCCCGAACGTTCTGACCGTCCCGAACGGGGCGAAGGGAGAGACCCGGGTCACAGTCATTCATTACGCAAACCCAATCAGTAAAATATAGTTTGAAAGGTGCCCGGAAAACCCGGGCACTTTTTTGTTGTACCATTTTATTGTATATTCGGGATTGACATAAAGATAAGTTATGAGTATTGATTATCTGGTTATTGAAGGAAATATTGGTGCAGGTAAAACAACGTTTGCAACACTGTTGAGCACTGATTTAAACAGCAAGCTTATTCTGGAAGGATTTTCCGATAATCCTTTTTTACCAGGGTTTTACAGCGATCCTGCAAAGTATTCATTCCCCCTTGAACTCTCATTTCTTGCAGAGCGCTACACGCAGTTGAAAACAAATCTCGCAAGCCGCGATCTTTTTCATGAACTGACAATAATGGATTACTATTTCATGAAATCGCTGATATTTGCCCAAAATACGCTTGCACCCGATGAGTATAATCTTTACAGGAAGTTTTTCGAGATCATTTACGAGCGTTTGCCAAAACCCGACCTGTACGTTTATTTACATATGCCCGAAAACCTGCTGCTCGAAAATATCCGTAAACGGGGGCGCGATTACGAACAATCGATCAATATCAATTATTTGAGGACTATAAGGGAGGGATATTTTAATTTTTTTTCGCAACAGACCGAATTTCCGGTTTTGATTATTGATACATCAGCCTTTGATTTTGTAAAGAATTCATCAGATTATCAGACAATTAAAGAAATAATATTCAAAAAAGAATATTCTAATGGTATAAATCGCGAAATTATGAACGGTTAAATTTACTTAAATAATTTTTCAGTAAGGCTAAAAGGTAGTAGTTTTGTTGTTACGTACACTAATATTAGTAGATAATTTATATTATTGGAATGAGAAGGTTAAAATTCAATTATTTGGTTTTATTCATTTTAGGAACATCAGTTATAATGAGTTGTGCTTCCCTGAAAAAAATGAAGAAGGATGCCGGGAAGGTAAGTTATTCAGTTACTCCCGAAACGCTTGAAACCAATGGCGGGACTGTAGATTTTGCTTTGCAGGGACGTATTCCTGAAAAATATTTCCTGAAAAAGGCAACAATAGTGGCTACACCTGTCTTAGTGACAACTGCGGGCGAAAAATTTTACGAGCCATTCATTCTTCAGGGAGAATCGGTAAAAGCCAATAATAAGGTGATTAGCTATACAGATGGTGGCAGTGTATCGTATAAAGGATCTATTCCGTTTGAATATCCAATGCGGAAATCAGAACTTGTATTAAAGATTCGTGCTTCAAAAGGACGTAGTACCCTCGATTTTGAGCCGGTCAAACTGGCGGATGGTGTTCTTGCAACCTCAACGCTTTTGGACAATAGCCCGTACGTAATTCTTGGAGTTCAGAAAAAGGAAAACACAACAGGTGTTTATGATGGTTCGATCGATAAATTCCAAAGAATTGTCCCTGAAAAATATGTTGCTGATCTTATTTACCTGATCAATAGTGCAGAAGTACGCGGACAGGAAATGACCAAAGATGAGATTAAAGAACTGAGCCAATATATTACAGAAGCTTACACGGCTGATCGCAAAGAACTTAAGGGTGTTGAAGTTTCGGCTTATGCCTCTCCCGATGGTGCTTTGGATCTGAATACAAAGCTTTCTGAAAAGCGTGAAGGTACGGCATCAAAGGTGATCGAAAAGGACCTTGACAAAAACAAGGTTCAGACGCAGCTTACCACAAAATATACTCCTGAAGACTGGGATGGTTTCAGAGAACTGATGGAAAAATCGACAATCCAGGATAAAGAATTGATTCTTCGTGTCCTTTCAATGTATTCTGATCCTGAAGTTCGCGAACGTGAGATTAAAAATCTTTCTTCTGCATTTTCTGCCGTTGCCAACGATATCTTACCAAAACTTCGCCGGTCAAAGATCACAGCATCGGTCGATGTGGTTGGTCGTACAAACGATGAAATCAGTGCACTTGCCATCAGTGATCCTTCAAAACTTAACCAGGCAGAACTGATTTATGCAGCTACACAGACCAACGATTTACAGGTACAAAAAACGATTCATACCAACTTTACCAAGGTTTATGCTGACGACTGGAGAGGTTACAACAATCTTGGAACGGTCAATTTTGCATTAGGGGATACTGAAACAGCCGCAGGCAATTTCGAAAAGGCTGATCAGCTTGATCCTAAAAATCCGATTGTTCAGAATAATCTCGGCGGCATTGAACTCAAGAAGAATAATCTTGCCAAAGCCGAAGAGTTATTTGGTGATGCAACCGGTGCAGGAAAAGAGGTGAGTGATAACCTTGGAATCGTCAAGATCATGCAGGGTCAATATGAAACAGCAACCAAATATTTCACCGACGAGACACAGAGTTCAGCCAATCGCGGGCTAGCCCAAATGTTGAACAACGACAATAACGGAGCATTACGTACATTAAACACGGCTCCAATCGAGTCAGGACGTATTGCATATCTTAAAGCAGTTATTGCTGCACGTACAGCAAAAACAAGCATGATGTATGAAAATCTTGCTAAGGCGATCAAAAAAGATCCTGCTTACAGGGAATTGGCAAAAACCGATCTCGAGTTTGCGAAATATTTTGAAGATGAGAATTTTAAATTGATTGTGAAATAATTGATCAATCAAGTTGGATAAATTAAAAGGGAGCTTTAATCGGCTCCCTTTTTTGCGCTGTTATTTTTTATTTTTTTGTTATTTGGACAAAATGTTAATTCGGGCAATTTGTTTTCCCGCCCATGCAATTGGGCTTCTCTGCCGGCACTTTCAATAATCTCATTTTAATCGACAGGAAATAGAGTTTGCAACCAATGCAAATGCCAAAGGCAGTTTCCTGAAAACCCGTTGATCAATGCGGCTAGTCCAAACAGAAACATGATGCCAGAGTTTGCCCTTACCTGTCTTTCTTCAAGTACTTTATAATTTATTCCCTCTACATATTTTCCAAAACTTACTATCGACATGTGCCTGATTTTTGTATTGTTTGTATTCTCAATTCCTGGTTGTAAAAGTAATCACTTCTCAATCGTAATCCTTGCATCTACTGCAATAATCTTATTTCCGATTCCCATTAATGGATTGATATCCATCTCCTTTATTTCGGTCGCAAAGCGTAACATTGTCGAGAGCCTGACAATTATTTCTGCAAATTTATCCCGGTTCACGCCGGGATTTCCCCTAAATCCTTTAATGATGGGATAGGCTTTCAGATTCCTGATCATTGATAAAGCTTCGTCCATGGTAAGGGGTGCAAGTCCTGAAGTAACATCTTTAAGCACTTCAACAAAAATACCGCCGATCCCGCAAAGAATTACGTGACCAAATTTTGGTTCATATTTCGCGCCTAAAAACAGTTCTGTGCCTTCTGCCTGCTCAGCGATCAGGATTGCAGTGGTTTCGGGAATAGCGATCATCCGGTTGAATTCCACGCGTACAGACTCATCCGACCGGATATTGAGTGACACCCCTCCTACATCAGATTTGTGGATCGGGCCCACGACCTTCATGACTACCGGAAAACCAATTTCATGGACTGCTTCAAGTGCCTCCTCTGCTGTGAAAACGACTCTTTCCGTTACAAAGGGAATAGAAGCTGCATTTAATAAGGCATGGATTTTATCGGGTGGAAGCTGACCTGTCTGGCAACTTTCGATGATTCGCCTGATCTGTGGAATATCAACCCCATCGAGCATGATGTTTTCATCGGAAGGGGCAGGAGTCCTGTAAACACGGGTCAATGCCCTGCCCAGAAGAACTTCGTCGGGAAAATTGATGTTGCCATGTGATAAAAAGTAGGCCAGGTCATTTTTTACACTCATCACCGATGGAAGAATCGGGAAGATAGGCTTTTTGCAGGTCTTCATTTTCTGATCGAGCACTTCATAAACATCTTTTACCGAAGTAAGACCGGGACTTCCAAAGATAACAGCCATTCCATCAATCCCGATGAAATCATTTTCGCACGCATCGATGATCTCTCCCAGTTGTTCGGCGGTACCCGTAGCCAAAAAATCGATGGGATTTTCAACAGAAGAACCTTCAAACAGTTTTTTTCTCAGTTGCTCTTTTTGCGGAGAGTCGGACAGGTGCGGAATATTCAAACCACCTGCCTCGAGCGCATCGGTGAGCATCACGGCCGGTCCTCCTGCATGGGTTATAATGGCCATGTTTTTTCCGGTGAGTTGTTTATTCATAAATATCCCGGCCACGGTGGTCAGTTCTTCTCTTCCATAACATCTTACAATTCCTGCTTTTCGGAAAAGTGCCTCCACGGCCGAATCGGAACTGGCCATAGCACCCGTATGCGACGAAGCTGCCCTGCTTCCAGCCGATGAACTTCCTGCTTTAATGGCGGCTAATCTGAACCCTTTATTCACCAGCGATCGTGCATGGTATAAAAACTTGTCCGGATTAACGATCGATTCAATGTATAAGAGTTTAACGCGTGAAAAAGATTCCTCTTCAGCATTTTGATCCCAGTATTCAAGTACTTCCTCAACACCAACCTGCGCAGAATTCCCCACAGAGATAACCCGGGAGAAATGCAATCCTTTCGGGATAGCCGATTCCATAATAAAAACGGCCGTGGCACCCGAACCAGATACAAAATCACAGCCACAGGTTTCGAGTTTAGGGATGGGAGTTGTGAAAACTCCGGCATAGTCAGGGGTGAGCACGCCAATGCAGTTTGGACCAATCAAACATCCACCTGTTTTGTTTACACTTGCAGTCAACTGTTTTTCGAGTTTTTCTCCTTCTGCACCCATCTCGCTAAATCCCCCTGAAATTACAATAAATGCCCGAACGTTTTTTTGGGTTGCGAGTTTTTCTACTATTTCAGGGCAACTTGCCGCAGGGATTGCCAGGATGGCCAGATCGATATCGGAAAGCTGATCCACTGAGTTATAGGTTGTAACACCCTGAATAGTGACACCATTGGGATTAACGGCAAACAACCGTCCCTTATATTCGTGCTCAATAAGATTTTTAAGGATTTTGCCTCCCGGCTTGGTGATATTATTGGATGCTCCAACGACTACGATACTTTGGGGAGCGAGTAATTGTCTGTTTAACATGTTCCTGTGCTTGATTATGATTCGCAAATCAAACGTACTCTAAAATTAGACAATTACAAATGACACCGGGTTTTATTTCCTACTTTTGGGCGATGGAAAACGGTGAACAAAAGATATTTGTCTGGTGCAATTTCTCGGAAGGAATGAACGATGCTATTTTGCATGGAATGATGATTGCGTTAACGCTTCAGAAAGAAATCTGCCTTTTTCATCATCTGGACCGAAAACTTCATGAGAGTGTTGAAATAGCTGAAGCACGTTTGCGGGGAGCTGTGGCAAAAATATCGCCACTGCTGCCGAATATTACGCTTAAGTATTTGGTCAGGGATCAGGATGTAAAAACAAGTCTTACGGATCTCGCCGAGTTGTATGAATGTCTCGTTCTCGTTGCGCATAAAGTATCAGCACCTAAACTTTTGCCAGTTTTGGAATATGCGGCATTTCCGTTTTTATTTGTATCGGCGAAAGAGAATATTGATCAGATCTATAAGCACATCGTAATACCGGTAGGTTATCTAAAGAAAAGTAAAGATATCGCGTTATGGGCCAGTTATCTCGGAAGACATAACGGAGCGATGATCGATATTTTTATTGCCGAAGAAGGCGGGGCGGAAGATCGAAAGAATGTAAAAAACAATCTTTTTTCCATCCAAAGACTTTATGGTAAATTCAGGTTTCCTTTTCAAATTATTGAAAGTCATACCCCAACCTGGAAACTTCAAAAAGCCTCACTCAATCATGCGCTGGGATTAAAGTCAGCCATGCTGATTATTGCCGTTAGTTTTAAACCAAATTTTATTGATGCCCTGCTTGGTCTGACCGAAGGCAAAGTTATCGGCAGGTCGGAAGAATTGTCAGTAATGTGTGTGAACTCACAACGTGATTTTTATACATTCTGTGGATAGTCCATTCATGAATATGGTAAAGTAAAGCTGAGGAGCAAATTGCAATCGTTAAAGTAAATATACACATATATAGAGTTATTCTGAATTTAAATAACCGGCTGTTTTTGAAATCAATAAAAAAAAAATCGGGAAACGGAATTGCGCACAATTAAAATTGATACATTTGCCGCTTCATTTCCAAAATAAAAAAAAAGTCGGTTAAACTCATAGCCAACTTTGTTTGATAAAATATTACACTATGGAAAGTAGCGCACTTTTAGTCTTTTTTCTTGCCGCAGTTACCCTTGTTGGATTAGCTATGCTTTTTTCCAGTTATGTTCCGCCTACTTCGATCAACGCAACAAAATTTGAACCTTATGAATGTGGTATAGAGACCGTAGGCGATGCCTGGCTTCAATACACAGTTGGTTATTATTTGTTTGCAATTTTGTTTCTCATTTTTGACGTGGAGATTATTTTTCTTTTTCCCTGGGCAGTCGTTATGAGAAATGCCGGTTTATCCGGATTCATTGAAATTCTGATCTTCTTTTCGATTTTGGGATTGGGATTATTGTACGGTTGGAAAAAACATGCGTTAAGATGGGAATAAAAAATAAAAAGGATTTCGAAAAAAACGATTACCCCATTATCGCGGAATACGAGGGTGGTGGTATTATGCTGGCTCAGCTTGATGCGCTCGTGAATTGGGCAAGAGCCAATTCGTTGTGGCCATTGACTTTTGGTACACGCTGTTGCGCCATCGAATTTATGTCGGCCGGAGCATCACGTCATGATTTTGCACGATTCGGGGCTGAAGTTGCACGACCTTCTCCGCGTCAGGCCGATTTGCTCGTTATTTCAGGAACAATTAATTATAAAATGGCGCCGGTACTAAAGCGGTTATACGAGCAGATGCCCGATCCGAAATATGTAATCGCCATGGGTGCCTGTGCAGTTTCAGGCGGACCGTTTTTCTATAATTCGTATGCCATTGTTAAAGGTGCTGATCATGTGATTCCCGTTGATGTTTATATTCCCGGTTGTCCCCCCAGGCCTGAGGCTTTTCTTTTCGGACTGATGCAGTTGCAAAAGAAAATAAAAAGAACGAAAAATTTTGGTAAGGTAAAGTATCTTGAAGCCAAACCAATCTTTCCTGATAAAAACGATCCCTTAAATGAAAAGGTCAAATGACAAATGAGCAATTAATATCGCAACTGACAGAGCGATTTCCCGGTGCTATTGTAGTCCCTGGAAAGCAATATGTTGAAATGACAGTTGAAGCAGGTTCGCTTCACGGGATTGCAGCTATTCTGAAGGAAGAACAGGATTTTTCATTTGATTTTCTGATTTGCCTTACAGGAGTTGATTATGCCGAAAATATGGCAGTTGTCTATCATCTCGAGTCAATCCTCCACAGGCACATGATGGTACTAAAGGTCAGAACTGACGACCGGGTTAATCCTGCATTGGATACGGTAAGTGATGTCTGGATCACCGCAAAATACCATGAGCGTGAGGCATACGATCTGCTCGGAATAATATTTAATAACCATACCGATTTACGTCGCCTTTTTCTGGAAGACGGTTGGGGTTTTCCCCTGCGGAAAGATTAT
>JBBRGI010000073.1:0-13622 GCA_038240855.1 Bacteroidales bacterium
TTAAACAACCTGTAATAAATAACAAATCTAAATAACTCACAAATTTAGTACTGAAGCATAGTTTATTCCTTCTTAAAATTGCCTGTTTCGAATTAATATTTTTGTTCTTAAAGATTTAAATATCTGTATTTAAATCTTTTACTGTCGGTCTGTATTTTTACCGGTTATACTGACGAAGACCACCCTCCTTCACAAAATCGATTTAATTCAGACTTTTTATCATTAAGTAGCATTCAACTTCCCTGATTCTGCCTGATACTTCAGATTTACTTCAGATTCTATTTTTAGTATTGCATTGTATTAATAAAGAGAACTAAAACGGATGATAGGACTTTTTGGATTAAATCATAAATCAGCCCCCATAGAAATAAGAGAAAAGTTTGTCTTTTGTGAAGAAGATATCAGGAGATTTGTACCCCAGCTCAAGGCTATTGGAATTGATGGAGCCGTTGTGGTATCTACCTGTAACCGAACAGAAATTTATTTCGAGTTGGATGATAAAAGCCTTATTTCTGATTTTGATATAATCGGTGACACACTGATTAATTATCGTAAAGTTACCACAGAGGTCAAAACTCATTTTTATCAAATGAAAAATGATGATGCTGTTCACCATCTGTTTCGCGTGGTATCGGGACTTGATTCCATGGCCCTTGGTGAATATCAGATCGTAGGGCAGATAAAAAATGCGTTTAAAATCAGTCAAGACAATCAGTTCTGCAGCTCTGTATTAAACAAGCTTTTTAATGATGCTCTTAAAACCGGCAAACAGGTCAGGACAGACACCGCACTCAATAAAGGTGCAGTTTCGATCAGTTATGTGGGTGTCGAACTTGCCGGAAAGAAACTTCAGAATATAAGTGCTCATCCTGTTTTACTTGTTGGGGCAGGACAAACCAGCGAACTCACCCTGCTGAACCTTATAAAAAAAGAGTGTACCCGGTTTACAGTCGTTAACAGGACCCAGGAGAAAGCGTGTGAACTGGCTGATAAATACCAATGTAAGGTTGGGAATTTTGATCAGTTGGGAGACCTGCTTCTGGAAAATAATATTGTCATCAGTTCTACAGCCTCCAAAAAACCACTGTTCACCGAAGAAATGGTCAGAAAAGCAATGGAAGAGCGAAACGGTCAGCCTCTGTTATTCATTGACCTGTCAGTACCGCGAAATGTGGCAAGGGAAGTTGGTGATATTGAAAACGTTCATGTATTTGATATTGATGCTTTAAATGACGTTATTGATGATAACCTGGATAAAAGAAAAGGGGAAATCTGTCACGCAGAATATATCATTGAGGAATCGGTTGCTGAATTTTCAAAATGGCACGCCATACATGTGCTGGCGCCAACTTTTCAGAATATAACGAGTCAATTTCAAGAAGTTAACAAGATGATGCTCGACGGCTTCATGAAAAACAAAAAAGATGTTGACTTTGAAAAGGCCTCCCTGTATGGAGAATTAATTACGAAGAAGTTTATTGGATTAATGATTGAAAATGTCAAATCGGTTACCAATAACGGCCAAAAACAGGAATACATTAAGATGGTAAACAAATTATTCGAATTAAACTAATGACTGATAACCCCATCCGTATCGGTACGAGAGGCAGTAAATTAGCGTTATATCAGGCATATCGGGTAAAAGAGGAACTTCAGCAGCATTATCCTGAAATCACGATTGTAATCGAAATTATAAAGACAAAAGGAGATAAGATTCTCGATGTCGCGTTATCGAAAATTGGCGATAAAGGGCTTTTTACCATGGAGATAGAAGAAGCACTCTTTAATCATGATATCGACCTTGCTGTTCATAGCCTTAAAGATTTACCAACGAAATTTCCTGAAGGTGCTAAATTGGGAGCTGTACTAAAACGGGGGGATATTCGTGATGCGTTGGTAAGTACCAACCACAGAAAAATAAAAGACCTTACCCCGGATGATATTATTGCCACTTCAAGCCTTCGCCGAAAAGCGCAGTTGCTGCGAATGAATAAAGATTTCAAAATCGTTGAAATTCGCGGAAACGTAAACACCCGGATCCGGAAAATGGAGGAAGGGTATTGTGATGTCATGGTTATGGCAGCAGCAGGATTACAACGACTTGAAATGGATGAGTATATATCCGATATTTTCGAACCCGAAATGATGATTCCTGCCTGTAGTCAGGGTGCCATCGTGGTAGAAATCAGGGATAATGATCCATATACAGAGGAAATAGTATCGAAAATAAACGATGCACACACGTTTATTGCCACCGGGGCAGAGCGGGCTTTTTTACGCGCTCTTGAGGGAGGATGCCAGATACCGGTGGGAAGTTACAGTACCATCGATGGAGTAAAGTTCACGATTACCGGATTTATCTCGGACATTGAAGGGACACGGTACATTCAGGATTCAATTGAAGGGGATATCAACAAGGCGGACTATTTATCCGTTAAGCTTGCGCGAAGTTTATACAACAGAGGTGGAGCTGAAATTTTAAAGACCATCCGGGATGAAAATCTTACAAATCTGCATTCAGAATTGCTCCTAATGGGTAAGATCATCATATCAACCCGCGCTGCAGAACCAGGCGATTCGTTGCCCGGCTTGCTCGAAGCACACGGAGCCAAACTGCTTGCACTACCCATGATTGAGATCGCTCCTACCCCACTGGATCCTGAAATGATTGAAAAACTGGGCTATCCTGATCGCTATGACTGGATATTTTTCACCAGCAAAAACGGCGTGATTAATTTCTTCAGACAGCTTATGGAAGTAAAAGGAAATACAGAATTGCCCAAAACAGTTAAGCTGGCTGTAATTGGTTATAAAACAGGCCTGGAACTCGAATATTATGGCTACACTCCAACGTTTATCAGTGATGAGAACACCGCAGAGGAACTTCTAAAACAGTTTTATAATAAATATCAGCCCGAAAATCTGAACCTGCTTCTGTCGCTTGGTAACCTTGCAGATAATACGTTGTTCAATAGGTTTTCGACCGAAAATCTGGTGCACCGTATCAATGTTTATCAAACAGTTAAACCAGCCCAGGCAGATACAGAGATCATTGAACGATTAAAAAATGATCAGTACGACCTGATCGTTTTTACCAGTCCATCGACTTTTAACAACTTCTGTTCGTTTTACGACATGGACCAAATTGGAAACCTGCGAATGGTTAGTATCGGTTCGACGACCACAAAAGCAATTGTGGAAGCAGGATTTAAGCCGGCATTTACAGCAGTAAATTCAAATGCAGAGGGTTTAAGAGATGCAATTATTCAATATTATCAAATATAAAATTTTTAAAATCAATAAATTATGACATTTCCGGTAACAAGGTTGAGAAGATTGAGATACAACAGCGTTTTAAGACAGATGGTAACTGAAACCAAACTTTCAGCAGATGATTTTGTGATGCCCCTGTTTGTTTGTTCAGGCACTAATGTGAGAAATCATATTAGTTCAATGCCGGGCAACTACCAGCTTTCTGTTGAAAATTTAGTCGAAGAATGCAAAATTATATATGCTGCAGGCGTTAAATCGGTATTGCTATTCGGAATCCCAGCTCACAAGGATGAGGACGGAAGTGTTGCCTGCGAACACAATGGAATAGTACAACAAGCCATCCGTGCCATAAAGAAGGAATTAAAAGACCTTTTTGTCATTGCAGATGTATGTAATTGTGAATATACAACACATGGACATTGCGGAACTATAATAGATGGTGACGTTGACAATGATGCTACTCTCGTTACATTGGCGAAACAATCTGTTTCACTGGCAGAAGCAGGTGCCGACATGATTGCACCGAGTGATATGATGGACGGACGTGTAGGTATGATCCGTGCGCAATTAGACGCCAATGGATACAACAAAATTCCTATTATGGCATATTCTGCAAAATATGCTTCAGGTTTTTATGGCCCCTTCAGGGAAGCTGCTGAAAGTGCTCCCAAGTTTGGAAACCGGGCTACTTATCAGATGAACCCGGCGAATTCCAACGAAGCCATCCGCGAAGTAGAACAGGATATCCTCGAAGGAGCTGATATTGTGATGGTGAAACCTGCGCTTAGTTACCTTGATGTCATATACCGTGTTAAAAATGTATTCAATATGCCGGTTGCCGCCTACAATGTAAGTGGTGAATTCTCAATGCTTAAAGCGGCTGCCGAAAAAGGATGGATCGACGGACCAAGGGTGATGATGGAAATACTAACCTCCATTAAGAGGGCTGGTGCCGATATTATTATTACCTATCATGCCGTTGAAGCTGCAAATATCCTGAACGGAAAAAAGTGATGAATTATTAAAATTTTAGAAGGATGCAATTCACAAAAAGTATCGCCGCTTTTAAACAGGCACAGCAATCGATTCCGGGTGGAGTAAATTCACCCGTCAGGGCGTTTAAGAGTGTCAACTTAAATCCGGTATTTATTCAAAAAGCAAAAGGGACTGTAATAACAGATGTTGATGGGAATCAATATATTGACTTCCTTGCATCCTGGGGTCCGTTAATTTTCGGGCATGCTCATGATGCAATTCTTGCAGCAATAAATGAAGCGGCACAAAAAGGGACCAGCTATGGTGCTCCTACCGAATACGAAACGGTGATGGCAGAACTCATAGTCCGGATGGTGCCATCGATCGAAAAAGTTCGTATGGTAAATTCAGGAACCGAAGCCACAATGAGTGCCGCGCGTCTTGCCCGCGGCTATACTAAAAGAGATGGACTGGTTAAATTCGCCGGAAATTATCATGGTCACGGGGATAGTTTTTTGATTCATGCAGGATCAGGTGCCATCACACTGGGTCTGCCCGACAGCCCGGGAGTTACCGTTGGAACTGCGCATGATACTTTTACTGCAGAATATAATAATCTCGATTCCGTGAAAGCCCTGTTCCGTGAAAAAGGGAATGAAATAGCTGCAATTATAGTGGAGCCGGTATCAGGAAATATGGGAGTCGTCCCTCCTTCCAAAGATTTTCTGCAGGGCTTAAGAAGCATCACCAAAGAATATGGCGCACTCCTGATTTTTGATGAAGTGATTACCGGTTTCAGGCTCGCTAAAGGTGGAGCACAGGAATATTTTGGTGTGATTCCTGATCTGACAACCCTGGGCAAAATTATTGGCGGCGGTCTTCCCGTTGGCGCATATGGCGGACGTCGTGATATCATGGATATGCTTGCTCCCATCGGTCCGGTTTATCAGGCTGGCACCTTATCAGGCAATCCGCTGGCAATGGCTGCCGGTATCGCAATGTTAAAACTGATCAATGAGACTCCCGGTTTTTATTCAGAACTTGAAAGAAAAGCCTCAAATTTAGAAACAGGATTGAGAAATAATCTGTTGGAAACCGGCATAAAAGGGGTGATTAACCGAGTAGGATCGATGATGACCCTGTTTTTCACAAATGAAACTCAGGTTACCTCACTGAATGAGGCGATGAAATCGGACACCGGAAGATATGCCGAATATTTCAAAATGACACTTGAAAGCGGAATTTATATTGCTCCCTCCCAGTTTGAGAGTTTATTTGTTTCGTATGCACATACTGACAAGGATATTGAATCGATCCTTTCAGCCAATCTCAAAGCCTTGTATCAACTGCAATAAGCATTTTTTCAAGACCAGATTCCTGTTGTAAATTATTGATTATCTCAAATTCAAATATGTCTGACTCCTTTTTAATAAAAACTTTGAATCGCGAAAAAACCGAACGACCACCTGTCTGGTTTATGCGCCAGGCCGGCCGGGTATTGCCCAATTACCTTAAATTACGCGAACAATATAGTTTTAACGAACTGATGCATTCACCCAAGCTGGCAGCAAAAGTGACTTTATTACCTGTTTTTGATCTTGGAGTTGATGCAGCTATCTTATTTTCCGACATTCTTGTAATTCCTGCAGCATTGGGAATGAAGCTGGATTTTACAGATTCCGGTCCAAAATTTGAAAAGCCGTTAAAAGATTTAAGCGATCCGTTCTCTATATTGAATCCTGACGCTTCCAAACTGGAATACATTTACCAGGTAATTGACGAAATACAACGTACCAAACCCTCCGAAGTCCCATTAATCGGGTTTTGCGGGTCTCCCTTCACGACACTTTGCTACATGGTGCAGGGTTTGAGTTCCAATCACACATTTCCTGAAGCCGTTGCCTTGCTATATAAGAATAAGGCATTGGCACATAAACTATTGAGCATGATTGCCGAAATGTCGGTTGAATATGCACAGAACCAGGTTAAACATGGCGTTTCTGCATTTCAGATTTTTGAGACCCATGCAGGACTCATACCATCGGAACTGTATTTCGATATGATCATGCCGTATGTAAGAAAAATTTCAGCGGCAGTTATGCAGTTGGGTTGTCCTGTTATCTTCCTTCCCAAAGGTATGGGTACAGGAATTTCACACATCAGGCCCGAAGATACAGATTTCTTAAGTATTGATTGGCAAACACCTATCGGCGAGGCCCGACAACTTGTTCATCCCCAAATCGGAATCCAGGGAAATCTTGATCCGCGGCTTTTACTGGCCGATAAGGATACGATAATAGAAACTCTTGAGAAATATGTTTCTTTTGGATCAAATCATCAGGATTGGATATTCAACCTGGGACATGGTTTTATACCTGGAATTCCTTTTGAAAACGCCCGGTTGGTGGTTGACTGGGTAAAACAAACTGATTGGAGAAGGAATTAAAGAGATGAGTATAAGCAGCGAAATTCTTAATGTAGTTGAAGTTTCAGGGGGTTATGAGTGGATTAAAAGCGTCCATACTATAATCAGTGTAGCCTTCCTGATAGTTGCCGTTTGGCTGTTGGTCCGTTCTGTAAAGGGAATCAGAAAGAATAATCCATATACCCGGCTGGATAAATTCTTATCCTATGGTTTTATAATCAACCTCTATTTACAACTTGTTTTCGGGCTTATTCTTTTTTCTAATCAGGGTTCTGTTGACCCTGATTATTCAAATGCTGAAAACGCACTTAAAATGGCCTCGAACCGCTTCTGGCCGATTGAGCATATTGTGCTTATGTTGTTTGCCCTTTTTATTGCTAATCTTGGGTTAATTTTTTCAACTCAAAGTCCAACCAGCAAAGAAAAGCACAAGAAAATACTGATTTATTATTCCAGTGCGATAATCATGATTGCAATCTCGCTCAGTGCCATCTGATTTTGATTTTACAGCCCTGATTTATTTGCTCTGGATTTAAAATTAGCTCCGGAAACGCCACCTGAGACAATGAATTTCATCGCCTCTGCCGGTGGAATCGCAAGAGGTTTAATGCTGGTGGCCGGAACAAAATAGATCTCACCTGAAAATGCGTAGGAGAAAGGACAATAAACCGTAATTACATCAACATCGTCAACTCTGATGGGTACATCCTGTGTTACGAAACCGATTTTCCACACATTATTTTCCTTATTGATCAGAACCATTACAGGCCGATGGAATTTACGCTCTTTACCAATAAATGCTGAAAACAAATCATTTATTGACGTATATATCAATTTTAAAAATGGTGTTTTGGTAAGTATCCGGTTGATGATTTTTTTTATTGGCCGGGCTAAAATTGTCTCTCCAACAATCCCCAATACAACAAGACATACAAAAATAATCAGGATTCCTAATCCGGGTGTCCTGATTTTAAAATGTTCGGCAAGATAGGACGATAATAACCCGTCCGTAAACATGAAAGTCTGGTATACGATATAGGCGGTAATGCCTAAAGGTGCTACGAGCAGGAGTCCCTGGATAAAATAAGTAATTAATCTTTTCATTCGATCGGCGATTTATTTTGCCGGCCCAAAGATACGAATTAACCTGAACAGCCTATTTGGCTATCTTGATCATCGTGAGTAACATCTTAAATGGCGTTACCGATTCCACTGCGTGTACCACGCCGGAAGGCAGGATAATGCAATCACCATTTTGCATGGGATGTTTTGTCTCTCCGACTGAAAATACACACTCTCCATCAACAACCTGAACCAGAGCGTCGAATGGTGCAACATGAGGACTTAAACCCTGGCCTTTATCGAAAGCGAAAAGGGTAATTGTACCGGTCTCCTTTTTAATAATTGTTTTGCTTACAACAGAACCTGCGGCATAAACAATGTGATCTGATAATTTGAATAATTTTGAACTTTCCATATGGTACGATTTTAGGATTGATATGATTTGAGCTTTTGCAAATGCAGCTACTCAAAAATAATCTTAATAATTGAATAATAGTTGATTTATTACATTCCTGACGGCACATTGTTTGCGCGGAATCTTTGCGTTGAACTAAAGCCACTCTTCACTGAGAATTTCACCCCTGATACTGACCGTGATTGCTTTTACAGGAACTTTACGTCCGGCACGCGTACTTGCCATTTCAACAATCTGCAGCAATCCTCCGCAGCAAGGCACCTCCATAATCAACACGGTGATCGTATTTACTTTTGCATTTTCGATCAGTGTAATCAGCTTTTGTAAATAAATCTCTTTCCCCTGGTCGAGTTTAGGACATGCAATTACCAGCGTTTTATTTTTAAGCCAGTTTTGATGGAAGTCGCCCAGTGTAAAAGCACTGCAATCGGCTGCAACCAACAGATCGGAACCTGTAAAATGCGCAGCTCCCGGATTGATTAAATGCAATTGAACCGGCCATTGGCGTAACTGTGACTGCAATGAACCTGAATTCTGCTTATCAGCCATTTTAATTTCTGCCGGGTCGAATATAACAGTCCTTGATCCGGGACATCCGCCACCATGACCGCTATTTGTATCCTGCTGATGTACAGCTTTCTTCACATCTTCAACTATAAAATCTAATTTTGAATTGTTTGCTATCAAATAACCCATCCCTTGTTTTAAAAATACCGTTTCGTTGTGTTCACGTAAGTGCCGCAAATGGGCAACAACGGTATTAAAACCTTTTGTCACCATGATTTCCATCACTTTCACTTCATCATAAGGCTCAGCTTCACGCTGTTCGATTGTGATTGCACCTTCAGGGCAATGACCGATGCACGCTCCTAACCCATCGCACATTAAATCGCTAACCAACCGAACTTTACCATCTATTACCTGGAGAGCTCCTTCATGACAGTTTGGTACGCAAACCCCGCATCCATTACATTTGTCATCATCAATTTTTATAATGTCCCTTAGCATATTTACATTTTTAAAAATTATCCGGGGAACCGGCGATTAATGTTGTGAACCAGCCCCATTTCCGTTCAGCAGCAAAAATAGGGTACTTCATCCGGCAAAAGTGTAACATCTGTGACACTCTTATTATATTTGCAAAAAAAAATGTTTGAGGTATTAAAAGATTCGCCATTATTCAAAGGTTTAGACACCCTGGAAATTGATTCCTTGATTAATAATACCTTGCATCAGGTAAAACAATTTTCGAACAAGGAAGTTCTTGCCTACTCGGGCGACAGGGTTGAAAAGGCAATGATTCTTCTGGAAGGGAAACTCCGGGGCGAGATGATTGATTTTGCAGGAAACAGTCTGAAGATTGAAGAGATTGACCCGCCTCAGATGGTGGCAGCTGCTTTTCTCTACGGTCCGCAGAGTGTTTTCCCGGTTAATTTATCGGTGACGCTCGATGGTAAGATGCTGGTTATTTACAAAAAAGATTTTACGCAAATGTTGTCAGCCGATCAGCGGGTTTTAAATAATTACCTGAATATAATATCCGGAAAAGCGCAGTTTTTATCCGGGAAGATTACATTTTTAAGTTTTAAAACCATCAAAGAGAAGATCACCTATTTTTTGTTGCAAAATTTGAAATCCGATTCTCTCGTTGTAATGGTGAATCAGAGTCAAACGGGTCTGGCAGAAATGCTGGGAGTAGCACGTCCCTCGCTTGCCCGTACCATCAGCGAAATGGAAACGGATCAGATCATCCGATGGGAAAGAAATCATGTTGAGATTTTAAACCTTAAATCACTTAACGCAATACTAGGCAGATGATTAAGGAGAGTAAAATTTGTCAGGATGCGATTCAGAAAATGAACCTGTGGGGCATGGAACGCAAACCCTTCATTTTCATCATCGATTACAAATTACAACAACCTTTGGTGCTGCCTTTACACGAAGCCGCCAAAGAAGGAATTTATTTCACATTTGACAACCTGCATAATATTGATTTTCAAGATGTAAAAAAAAGAAAATTTACATTCCGAAAGTATCCTGTTGCCTACCCGGTTTTTAAAAAGTCTTTTGACCGGGTGTTGGCTGAAATTAAACGAGGCAACTCGTTCCTGACCAATCTCACATTTCCTGCCAGGATTGAAACCGATCTTACCCTTCCGGAGATTTTTCAACGAAGTGAAGCGCCTTACCGGATGCTGTTTAAAGATAAGTTCGTAGTCTTTTCGCCTGAGCTTTTTATCACCATCAAAGGAGGAATCATTGCCTCCTTTCCCATGAAAGGAACCATCGATGCCTCATTTGCGGATGCTGAATCAATGATTTTAAATGACCCTAAGGAAACTGCTGAACATCATACGATTGTAGACCTTATCAGAAATGATTTATCGTTGGTCGCAACAAATGTGAAAGTCGAAAAATTCAGGTTTATCAATACGGTCAAAACAAATGATAAAACCCTGCTTCAGGTTAGTTCTGAGATATCCGGTCAGCTTCCTCATGATTATTACGGGCAGTTGGGGGATATTCTCTTCAAACTGCTTCCCGCCGGATCAATTTCCGGGGCACCTAAAAGGAAAACGCTTGAAATTATCAGTCGTTCCGAGATTTATGAACGGGGATATTACACGGGTGTTTTCGGTATCTTTGATGGAAACAACCTGCAATCGGCAGTGATGATCCGGTTTATTGAGAAAAGCGGTGCGCAATTAATTTTCAAAAGCGGTGGTGGTATAACCGCTTTAAGTGATCCGGAAACAGAGTACCAGGAATTAATCGACAAAATTTATGTGCCTGTTTATTGAAACAATTTGTTATTCGAAAGGTCAGTTTCAACAGATTGATCTGCATAATGCACGGTGCAACCGTACACGCAACCATTTTTTCGGGCCGTTACCGGTCATTCAATTTGAATTAATTCTGATTGTACCTTTCCACTTAAAAGAGGAAACTGTAAAATGCAGTGTTACCTACGAAAAAGATATTCTTAGTATTGAATACGCCAGGTACCAAATACGGCCAGTTCAATCGCTTCAATTGGTCTGTGACGATTCAATTGAATACGGGTTCAAATATGCCGACAGAACAAAACTAAACCAGCTATTCGGATTAAGGGGTCAATCGGATGATATACTGATTGTTAAAAATGGATTCATTACCGATACCTCTTATGCGAACATCGTATTCAGCAAGGCCGGAAAATGGTATTCGCCCCAAAATCCACTGCTTTACGGCACCAGGATTAACAATTACTTCAGGCAGGGAGGGGTAACTCCTGCCCTTCTCCGGCCAGAAGATCTTCATTTATTCTCTGAAGCCCGCATTGTCAATGCTATGATCGCTCTTGAAGATTCACCTGTTATTCCGGTTGAAAAAATTCTGTATTAATTTCCTCTCTATGGTGAAATACAAATTTTTACCGGGCATGTTCACGCGTTCTCCTTGAAGTAGTGCATATACCGTTCACAAAATTAGGATTGCAAAATTTATTGCCGGGATTAAACCAATTCTGCAATTTAATTGTTTATCATGTCATTCGGACGAATCTTTCACAATAATAACTACGATCATGAAACAGCGTAAAACTCTTCGGATTCTCCTTTGGATCGTCCTCGTTGGAATAATAATAGGCATCTCTGCTGTTTACTACGTTTTCAATAAACCGCACAGAAATATTGCTAAAGAAGATGCAGCTTACACGGTAAAGGCAAAGGATTTGATTGCCGAATTTCAAACTGACGAAAATGCGGCCACAGCAAAGTACCGCGATAAGGTTATTTCGGTGACAGGTATTATAAAAGATATCAGAACCCTGGATAACCATAACATGGTTTTTAGCCTTGAAGATCAGATGGAAGGTGTTAGCTGTACTGTCGATAGTGCTGATGTTGTGAATAATCGTTCAAAACTTGACTTATTTACCATAGACGCACTCGCGGGGTTTAAAGGACGTTGTACAGGAATGTTAATGGATATTCAACTCACCGACTGTGTCCCGGAATAACCATTTCTTCGTTTAAAACATTGAACTATAAGCTAATCCCCTGATAAGGTAAATTTCTTTATGAGCAAAAAATCAGTGCGAAGAACAATACCCGATAGCCGGAACAACTACGTCGCATTCAAAGTGCTGATTGCGGGGCTCCTAATTTTGCTCTGCACTGGAAAATTTATGATTGCTCAAACCAAACCCAGAATTATTTCATTTTCAGGATACGAATGGGAAGTGAAAACATCCAAAAGTTCAGAATCCGGAACAATGGGTCCGGGAAATAACTATTTTTCCGATTCCCGCAGAAACGTTTGGTTGGATAAAAACGGGTGGTTACATCTGAAAATTACAAAAAGAAAAAACAAATGGTATTGCGCTGAAGTGAAACTGATCCAGCCATTGGGTTATAGAAAGACTATTTTCCATGTTGCAGGTCGGGTTGATCAGTTTCATCAAAATGTGGTAGCAGGCCTTTTTACCTACCTTAACGGAACAGATCACGCCGAGGAAATTGACATTGAATTTTCGGGATGGGGTGACGCTGAAAAAAAGGATATTGCCCAGTATGCTCTGCAGCCTGCCGAAACTCAGGGAAATTTAAAATCGTTTGAGCCTGGTCTCACCGGGGAGGCTTCCACCCATCTTTTCGACTGGAAACCGGGAAGAGTTGACTTTACAAGTTATCATGGTCATTATGCATCAGTTCCTGACAGTGCCTTGATTATAAATAGCTGGAGTTACACCGGCAAAGATGTGCCCGCTGACCAAAACGGTAAAATACACATCAATCTGTGGCTTTTTAGACGCGAAACAATCGATCCTGCCGACCAGCCTGAAGCGGAAATCGTGATCAGGCGTTTTCTTGCTCTTTAAAAACATGAAATAACTATTAATTAACCCAATTTTTACAACTAAAACTTAGATGAGTCGTTGTTATGGCAATGATTAAATATTAATTGAATGTCTACTCATAATTACCTTTTAAATATACCAGTCACCACGGTGAAAAGAGTGGTCATTGTCGGTGGCGGATTTGGCGGCCTAAATCTTGCATTAAAACTCCGGGGAAAAAATTTTCAGATTGTGCTGCTCGATAAAAACAATTACCACCTGTTTCAACCATTGCTCTACCAGGTTGCGATGTCAGCACTCGAGCCGAGTGCGATCTCATTCCCGCTTCGCAAAGTCTTTCAAAAGACGGGTATTCACTTCAGGATGGCTGAAGTGCAAAGCATTAATCCTGAAGCAAATGAATTGGTAACAGATATCGGATGGGTCAAATACGATTACCTTGTTCTTTCAACCGGGGCCAGGACCAACTTTTTCAACCAGGAGAAGATTGAAAAATACACCCTTCAGATGAAATCAGCCCCTGATGCACTGTATATCCGTAACCGGACACTTGAAAATTTCGAAAAAGCGCTCAATAAAAGCAATGAAGAGGATGTCAAATCCTACCTCAATGTGGCCATCATCGGCGGCGG
>JBBRGI010000074.1:0-13608 GCA_038240855.1 Bacteroidales bacterium
TTATGCTTGTTGCGGCTCAGTTAAGTAAATAAGCAGGTCGCACCACTGTGGAAGAGATAAAAGCGATCGGGGATAATCATTGAAAATTGCTCCTGTGCCTGAATGCCTGTACAATGACCTGTAAATAACCGCATTCCGGGGTATAGGCGGTTAATCGTATTGGCAATATTCGTGATCTCTTCGCTGGTTTCGAACTTACTGTACAGGTCGGTGTCGGGAAGATGCATCCCGCCTATCGTAGCGATTATTTTTTCATCTTCAAAGGAACGGGAAGCTGCTCTCAGAATATTGAGAATGCCGTGATGTGAGCAACCCGAGAATAACACCAGCCCTTCCGTGCATCTTACGGTCAATGCAATTTCGTGGCGAAAATCATCGGTGCGTTCCACTTCACCGTCAGTTTGAAAAAGTATACAGTTAGCCTTAGGAAGGGGATATGTTTCAGGTATTGTGCGTATTAATTTAATATTCGGAGATAAGCTGCGATCGCTGTCTGCAAAATCAAACCGATCAGCAAACGCTGCCACGATCTTATGATTAATGGTAATATCATGATGAATATTCTTCCGGTACGAAACAAATAATTGGCCGCTGTTAAGGGGAGCCATAACAACGCGTGCTTTTTTATTCCGACGGAGAAAATACTCCAAACCGCCAGTGTGGTCCCGATGGGCGTGTGAAAGAACCAGGTAATCAACATCGTCAATGTCAATCCCCAATTTCCGGGCATTAATTCCGAAATTGGGTGAAGCTCCCACATCGAACAGCCATTTCAAACCATCGGCTTCGAAATAAATGCTTATCCCGTGCTCCGTGATAAATTTTCTTTCGGGATCAGGGTTATTATCAATCAGTACAACAACCTTCATTTTTGCCGTTATTCTATTTTTCCGGTTTCATTAATGAACGTATCCCTTCGATCGGATTGTGATGATTAACCCGGTCTTTCACCACCAGGGTTGTCACAGCAACGGAGGACTTTTGACCGAAAAGCATATCGTGTCCTACGCACAATCCCATCGAAATATTAAGTTCCGTCTGATGCTCTTTTAGATATTCAGCCTGACCTGCAGGATTACACATCAGGCTATTCCCTTCGCAGCCCAGCATTTCCTGTCGGGTAATCCTGCCACACTTGCAATCGATGACGGAGATTTCAAAATCCCCGGCAAGATACTGTCTGACAGCCTCCGCCTCTTTTGGCATTGAAATACAATGAGCTATACCGATACGCTTTATTCCGGCCTTGCGTGCATAGTTGTGTATCTCCTCGAGCCGGTTTGAACCCCGTACATATCCCTCTTCGGCGAAACGCATCACCGACAATGATTCTTTATCGTATAATGCTGATACAATTTTATTTTCCATTTTTTTTTATTTAATGATTGCACTGGTGATTATCCTCATGCTGATGGCAACTATCACCCGAATCTTTGATTGCTCCTGCGAGGTAATTTTGTGCCACTTTCAGTACATCCCCCGAGCAACCCCGATACACAGTAATTCCATGACCGTTTAAAACATTTAACGCACCATTGCCCATGTTACCGGCCAGCATTATGGTTACACCCATCTGCTGAAAGACTGATGCAATATTACTTTTGCATCCGCAGCCCTGCGGTGATGGGAGAGATTCTCTCTTTTCAATTTCATGATCATTGCCAAATGTGAAAATGGTGTATTGCTGGCAATGTCCAAAATGATCATCCACAACATTATCTCTGGTCGGGATTGCTAATTTGTTCATGATTTTCGCTTTTTATTTTTAAATATAATTGATTCAACCTTCGCAAGGACTCCACACCACAGTAGTTGCAATATTTAATTTCAACAGGGCTGATATTTAATTTCAGGCACTTATCGCAACGATACCAGCAATCATCGGTATGGTAATCGCCCCCTTCGATAAATATTGCCTTTCCTTCAACAAAAGCTTTGGCAATCGAACGGCGCGCTTTTTCGTAAATGCGTGTAAATGTAGGACGTGAAATATTCATCTGAACGGATGAAGCCTGCTGGGTGAGTCCATCATAATCGGTGAGTCGCACGGCTTCATATTCTTCATAAAGAAGTACGACAGGATCAAGATCATTTGAGGCAATACCAAATGGTCTGAACCCTTCCATCACTGGAGGATTTGAAATAATCCTTTTTAGTTTAGGTCTGGACATCTAATTTTTTGAAGCAGTGATCAAAAATACAGGGAACAATTTTATTTTTCATTTACAAACAAAGGTAATGAACTTTTGTTCATAATCAATATTCCTGTCCAAAACTTTCACCTGCTTATTCCTGTTTAATATGTACAAACGAATATTGGATTGAATCAATGTTCGGAAAATATAAATAGTAAATTGTAAAATATGAGGTTATTATATATCGTGGGAACACTGATTTTCTTCCCTTTAATTCTATTCGGACAAAAAACCGATGCAAATGTATTCGGTGATGTAAAAGCAAATGGCGAGCATCTTTCGTTTGTTACTGTCTTTCTTCAGGGAAGTCCGATCGGTACTTCAACCGATAATACGGGGCATTACATGCTTGTTAATCTCCCTGAAGGTGAGCATATCCTTGTGGCTCAACTAATCGGATACCAAAAACAAACGAAAAAAATCAAGGCTGTAGAGGGAATCACCATCGAAGTAAATTTTGAGCTTACCGAAGAGATGCGATCTATTAACGAGGTGGTTGTCTCAGGCACGAAAACATCGAAACGTAAAACCGATTCCCCGATTATTGTAAATGTTCTGGAGGGGAAAATGCTTAATATTATCCAGGCAACCACCCTCTCGGAAGGATTATGTTTTCAGCCAGGTTTGCGTGTCGAAACCGATTGCCAGACATGTAATTACTCCCAGTTGCGCATGAATGGACTTGGCGGGGCTTATTCACTGATCCTGATTAACAGCAGACCTGTCTTTAGTCCGCTTACCGGGCTTTATGGTCTGGAACAGATTCCTTCAAACATGGTTGACAGGATTGAAGTGGTACGAGGAGGTGGTTCGGTTTTGTACGGCTCGAGTGCGATTGGGGGAATAGTAAATGTCATCACCAAAATTCCCGAATATAACTCCTACCAGGCCACCTCGAATCATGCATGGATTGGTGGTGAGGCAATGGATTTTCAGCTTAACGCGAATGCGAATGTTCTTTCACCGCAACGAAATTCGGGGATGTCATTTTTCGCTTCTCACCGCGACAGGGACAGTTATGATCACAATGGTGACAATTTTTCAGAATTGCCGATGCTGAAAAACAACTCGTTTGGGGTTTCTGCATTTTTAAAGCCAACGCAAAATCAAAAGATCGAGTTCAATATCAGCAGTATTTATGAATATCGATTCGGGGGTGAAATGGTTAAAAAACCTGCATTTCTTACTCAACAATCGGAGGAAAGAACGCACAATGTCCTGATGGGAGGAATCGACTATGAGGTTGAATTTGGTGAGAAGAGTTCTTTCAATGCTTATGCAGGGGCACAAAGTACAAAGAGGGATCACTATACAGGTATTCGTCCTGACCTGAATGACCAGCCTGCCTTCGACAACCATCTTTCAAATCCTCCCTACGGAACCTCCCTGAATCGATCCTATCAGGCAGGGGCTCAGTTTAACTACGAAATAGAAAAATTCGTTACCGGCACCAATGTTTTCACCCTTGGCACCGAATATTTTTATGATGATATCACCGATGAAATTGAGGCTTACCGTTATAAACTCGATCAAACCACCCGGACAGCAGGAGGTTTTATCCAGAGTGACTGGAATTTGGCCCGTGGTTTGACCTTTCTTTCAGGAATCCGTGCTGATAAACACAACCTTGTGGATAAAGTGATCGTAAATCCCAGGTTATCAATTCTTTATAAACCGCAAAGCGCGTCCCAGCTAAGAATCTCATGGTCTACCGGTTTCAGAGCTCCGCAGGCTTTTGATGCCGATATGCATATTGCATTTGCCGGGGGAGGGGTATCGAGGATACAATTATCAGATGATTTGCGCGAGGAGCGATCAAACAGTTTTAGTGCTTCTTATAATTTCGATAAGGCAACAGAAAATTTTATTGTTGGTTATACCCTTGAAGGATTTTACACCCGGCTCAATGATTCCTTTGTTCTGGAAGAGTTGGGTGAAGATGAGTTCGGAATGATTTATGAAAAACGAAATGCCGCGAGTTCCCTGGTTAAAGGTATTACCCTCGAGTTGAGGGGAAATTTTGGCGGGAAGGCACAGATGGAAGCGGGTTATACCTTGCAAAAAAGCAGTTACGAAAATCCGGTAAGCTATTCTGCCAATCTCCCCGCTGTGAAACATTACCTTCGCAGTCCTGATCAATATGGTTATTATACGATTACCTTGACCCCGAAAGGACGATTTAATGCTTCACTCAGTGGCGTTTATACCGGGAAGATGGAACTGATACACCTGGCAGGTGCTCCTGAAAATCCGTCAAATGACAGATATATCACTACCCGTGAATTCCTTGAAAGTAATGTTAAGTTAATTTACCTCACGAAGGTCACGCGGTTAAATCTTGGATTAGAAGTATTTGGTGGAATTAAAAATATCTTCGACGCTTACCAGAACGATTTTGACTCGGGAAAAAACCGTGACAGCAATTACATTTACGGACCTTCAGCGCCACGAACTTATTATTTCGGAATCAAATTCAGCAGTCTTTAATCAGTGATCCAGTTTATTAATTAATGCCTTTTCATCATCCCTGACCCATTCGGGCTGAATGTTGTAATGGTGTACATTGTGTTGATGCAATGTCTTTTCCACCTTTTCGAGGATATCTTCAAATTGAGATATTGTAAAATCCTGCTCCAGATCGAGGTGGGCTTCAAACATCATTTCATGGTCATCAAGCCTCCATGCGTGCACATGATGAATATTTTTCACCCCCTTAATACGTGTTATTTCATCAGCAATAGTTTCAATACTGATCTCAATGGGGGTAAATTGCATGAAAATCCGGACTGAGTCGTAAAAAATTCCCCAGCTACTGTAAATCAGATATATCGAAATTGCAATCGTCAGCACACCATCTACCCAATACCAGTCAAGGTAAAGGATGGCAAAACCTCCGATCAAAACTGCAACGGAAGTAAGCATATCAGAAAACAGGTGCAGGTAAGCCGACCGCATATTGATATCTGATGCTGCTCCTTTTTTAACCAGCAGGGCGCTCACTCCGTTAAACAGAATGCCAAGTGCGGCCAGGTAAATTACGATCACGCCTTCAATCGGTTTTGGATTTACCAGTCGTTCAATCGCTTCCCGGATGAGGACTGTTGCAATAATCATCAGGGTAGCTGCATTGATAAACGCTGCAAATATACCGGCCCGTTTATAGCCAAAGGTTTTCTTTAATGTTTTTTCGCGCCCCGAAAGCTTTGCTGCGATATAGCTGAATATCAAAGCAAGTACGTCGCTGAAGTTATGCGCTGCATCAGAAAGGAGGGCCATACTCCCGGAGATTAGTCCTCCAATGACCTGTGCAACAGTGATTCCCACGTTTAGAATGATCGGCAGAATCAGTCTTTTTCCGCTTTCAATTGTATGATGATGGTGATGATCCTTGCTCATTATTATCCTTCGGTAAAGTGTAAAATTTGCGCTTTTAACCAAACAAATATAAGACGTTTTAACCGGGGTTTTGTTTGTTCAGGGATTTTTAAAATTTGAAACAATATCTTTGCACAATTAATACAAAGCTATGTCATCACAATCAATACGTAATATAATTTTCGATCTCGGTGGAGTCATCCTCAACATTGACCCGCAACTTACAGTCGAAGCATTCCGGAACCTGGGATGGTCCGATTTACATGATCCCGGCAATCTGACCTTGACCAAAGAACTTTTTTTCAATTTTGAGCGGGGAGATTCCACACCCGAAGCATTCCGCGACAGGGTCCGGCAACGGATAGAAACCAGCAGGGAAGATGCAGAAATTGACGTGGCATGGACGGCCATGATTCTCGATATACCCGCAGATCGGGTCAGGTATCTGGAGGAGTTGAAAAAGAGTTACCGGATCTTTTTATTGAGTAATACCAACGAAATTCACCGGATAAAATTTCACCGTATTTTTGAAGTCAATTTCGGCTATTCGTTCTACGACCTGTTCGAACACAGTTTTTATTCGCATGAAATGGGGATGCGCAAACCTGATCCGCAGATATACCTCAAAGCCTTAAATGACGCCGGAATTGTTCCCGGCGAAACCCTTTTTATTGATGATATGGAAGAGAATGTTGAAGTTGCCAGATCAATCGGGATGAAAGGGCTGCATATTCAACCCGGCACGTTGATGGAAAAACTGCCTGATTACCTCTGCTTTACATCATCCTGAAGAATTTTACAGCTTCGTGTCCCATTTTTTTTTCAAATTTACGAGATTTTTTAAGAGTATCAATGAAAAGCTATAAAATCAGATCGACTTCCTGATAAGCTGTCTGGAAAGAGTTTTGGCCAATCAACCTTCAATTGAGCGGATAAAATAATTCCAGACGGGATCATTGGGTGGCGGTGCTACAATGGAAACCATATCGCCTGTTACGGGATGGGTAAATTCAATTTTGCGTGCGTGAAGATGAATGCCGCCATCGCTGTTGGATCGTGGAAAACCATACTTAAGATCACCTTTGATGTGTAAACCGATTGCTGCAAACTGCGCCCTGATCTGGTGATGGCGCCCGGTATGTAATTCTATCTCAATCAGATGAAAACGATCGGATGAGCAGAGGTAGCGGTAGTCAAGGTCGGCTTTTTTAGACTCCTTCCTTTCATTCAGATACGCAATGGATTTATTTTGTTTCGTATCACGAACTAACCAATGATCGAGTTGACCGGTTGCCGGTTCCGGCTTTTTATCGGTAACTGCCCAGTAAGTTTTCTGTATCGACCGATCCTCCTTGAACATTTCATTGAGCCGGGTCAATGCTTTTGAAGTCCGGGCAAAGAGTACTGCCCCGCTTGTAGGCCGATCGAGACGATGCGTCACTCCCAGGTAAACATTGCCTGGTTTATTATACCTTCTTTTAATATATTCCTTTACATCATCACCCAGCGTTTTATCGCCGGTTTTGTCCCCCTGCACGATATCGCCGCATTGTTTGTTGATCGCAATAATGTGATTATCCTCAAAAAGAACGGTTAACTGCGTCATTTGAATCACCCCGGTAATTAGTTATAAAATTGTTGAAATATGTGATGTCAAATATTTTTACCAAAAATTAAGACAGTAATTATTAGTACTGTTCCTTCTCATTCGGAAAATCGCGTGATTTTACATCGGCCACGTAATGTCCGACAGCGCCCTTAATGTCGGCTGCAAGGTTCAGGTAACGACGTAAAAACCTTGGGGAGAATTCCTGGGTCAGACCCAGCATGTCGTGAATTACAAGGACCTGTCCGTCAACCCCGCCACCGGCGCCTATGCCAATTACAGGAATTTTTAATTCTTTGGCCACCCTGGCCCCAAGTTTTGCGGGGATTTTTTCAAGCACGATTGCAAAACAGCCGGCTTGTTCGAGAAGATGAGCATCTTGAACAAGTTTTTCCGCCTCGACCTCCTCTTTCGCCCTTACCGTATAGGTCCCGTATTTATGAATAGATTGTGGCATCAATCCAAGATGTCCCATCACGGGGATTCCTGCCATGACAATTCTGTTCACCGATTCGATTTCTTCTTTTCCACCCTCGAGTTTTACGGCATCGGCATGGGTTATTTTCATGATTTTTATCGCCGAATTTAGCGCTTCAAGTGAATTTCCCTGGTAGGTGCCGAAAGGCATATCAACAACAACCAACGCCCTGGTTACGGCCCTTACCACCGATTTGCCATGATAGATCATCTGATCAAGGGTGATTGGCAGCGTAGTTTCATTCCCGGCCATCACATTCGAAGCTGAATCCCCGACCAGAATCACATCAATTCCTGCCTGGTCGACCAATTTAGCCATGCTGTAATCGTACGAAGTCAGCATCGAAATTTTTTCGCCATGTAACTTCATCTCAGCAAGCACATGAGTTGTTACCCGCTTCACTTCTTTCTGTTCCGACATAATTTTAGTATCAACAATGAATAAATCATGGCAAAAGTAGAAAAATCGTATGATCTCAGTTACATACTGTCAGTTTTTAGTTGCAGAAATTGCAATTCGGGCTAAACGTCCTGCAATTAAGAGTGATATTAAATTGATTTTTTGCCTCCCGAAGTTCAAACCCTCAGGAATATTTTCCTTCGATAGAGGTAATAAAGAAGCATCCATTCAAGAATAATTACACCTGCGATAATGACCCAACCTCCCAGTGGGGCAGCAAGCCAACCCAGGAAAAATTTCGATGAATAGCCAAAATCGATAAAGGCATGTGCCATGTAAATGGTAATTGAATTCATACCTATAACTTTAAAGAACAGGATCTTCCAGGAGGCCACTCCGTGAGTCCAGCCTTTCACATCGATGGTGTAATAAAATAACGATAATAACAGGAAGCTGATTCCGGCAGTAAGCAAATTGAACGGAACTGTCCATGCTGCTTTGATGATCGGATAGAACGGAGAAAGTATCAGCGCCACTAAGGTCAGTATTACGCCCGCGAGAGCCAGCAAGCCCGACTTTCTGGCAGTGGCAGGCGTACCATCGCGCAGGATCGAACCGGCCAATGACCCCATCAGCGTAACTGTAATTGCTGAGACAATGCACAGTAATCCTTCCGGATCAAATGTTCCTCCATATAGTTTCCCAGGCAATAGTGTACGGTCAATCCATGCATTCATCCCGCCTACTTTGTCAAGAAGACCAGCACCATAACCTGGCACCGGAACTAATAACTGCAAAATGGCAATCCCTGACAAAATGCCAATCAGCCAGGCAATACGGGTTTTGAAGGATTTGGTATATAAAACGATTGTTGCTGCAAATAACCAGGCAAGCCCGATTTGGCCGAGCACACTTGCTACACGCATATTGGTAAACCCATTTTTTAGAGCACCATTGTATATGATACCCAGTACAACCAACACAATTCCCCGTTGAACAATTCTATTGAATATCTTTTTCCGGTTAACCCCATGTTCTACTTTGGCGGTAATGGAGTAAGGAATAGCTACTCCCGAAATAAACATAAAAAGCGGAAAGATAAGGTCTTCGAAATGAAATCCTTCCCATGGCACATGTTCCATCTGCGCCGCAATTACCTCCAGCCAATGCCATTTTGTGCTTGCCGCCAAAGCAATAATCAGGCTACCACCTCCGATAATCCAAAACATGTCAAATCCACGCAAAACATCAAGCGATTGAAGCCGCTCCTGTTGTTTCGGTTCACTTTTTTTTGTCTTCATTGAATAATATAGTTTTTGGGTTAATTAAGTTTGCATCAAAGTTATAAAATTTGAAATACCGTGCAACCCGGATAACAATAGATACAAATTTTTTATTCTGAGCCTCAACGGTCACTGATTCCACTCACCACTTCCATTTTTCGTGTATACTCATTGATTGGGGATTAAGGAAAGGCCGTTTTTCACCCGACTCATGTCTTGCTGCTGTCGTTTTGTCATAAACAATGACAACATGATTTTATGATCTGCATCATAGTGTGCCATTATTGCCAAATAAAGTTGTTTGACCATGATTGGCACACCGATTGGTAGGAGAAGAGTGATAACATTAAAAATTGACTCATACAGTATAAATATAACTCTAGAAAAATGGGAAAGATAATTGGAATAGACTTAGGAACAACCAACTCCTGTGTTGCCGTAATGGAAGGTAACGAACCGGTGGTAATCCCCAACAGCGAAGGCAAACGTACAACTCCTTCTGTTGTGGCATTTGTTGAAAACAGCGAGCGCAAAGTTGGCGACCCTGCAAAACGCCAGGCGATTACCAACCCGAGTAAAACGATATCTTCGATTAAGCGTTTTATGGGAGAACCGTATACCAGCCTTTCAAAGGAAATTAAAAGAGTCCCTTTCTCGGTTATTCAGGGGGATCATGCCACTGCAAAGGTGAAAATCGACGACCGCCTTTATTCCCCGCAGGAAATTTCTGCAATGATTCTTCAAAAAATGAAGAAAACTGCAGAGGATTATCTCGGACAAGAGGTGACCGAAGCGGTGATTACTGTTCCTGCCTATTTTAACGACTCGCAGCGCCAGGCAACAAAAGAAGCCGGTGAAATTGCAGGATTAAAGGTTCGCCGGATCATCAATGAGCCAACAGCCGCTTCATTGGCCTATGGTCTTGACAAGATGCACAAAGACATGAAAATTGCGGTTTTCGACCTTGGCGGCGGAACCTTTGATATTTCAATTCTTGAATTAGGAGATGGTGTTTTTGAGGTTAAATCAACCGACGGTGATACCCATCTTGGAGGCGATGATTTTGACGAGGCGATTGTAGACTGGCTTACCGACGAATTCAAAAAAGACGAGGGTGTTGATCTGCATAAAGATGCTATGGCGTTACAACGTCTAAAAGAGGCTGCGGAAAAGGCAAAAATTGAACTTTCAAGTTCAACACAAACTGAGATTAATCTTCCTTATATTATGCCGGTAAACGGGGTGCCTAAACATCTTGTGAAGACCCTTACCCGTGCTAAATTTGAGCAATTGTGCGATAAATTGATCAATGCCACAATGGAACCATGCCGTAAAGCTTTACAGAATGCCGGCATGACGATTAAAGATATTGACGAGGTAATACTTGTTGGAGGTTCTACGCGAATTCCTGCTATCCAGGAAAAAGTTCAGAGTCTGTTCGGAAGAGTTCCTTCCAAAGGGGTTAATCCTGACGAAGTGGTTGCCGTTGGTGCAGCTATTCAGGGAGGCGTTCTTTCGGGTGAGGTAAAAGACGTTTTATTGCTCGATGTTACTCCGCTTTCTTTGGGTATTGAAACTATGGGTGGCGTGATGACAAAACTTATCGAAGCCAATACAACGATCCCTACAAAAAAAGCAGAAACTTTTACTACGGCAGCCGATAGTCAGCCATCTGTAGAAATTCATGTCCTCCAGGGCGAGCGCCCGATGGCACAGGGAAATAAAACAATCGGACGTTTTCACCTTGACGGACTTCCACCTGCACCACGTGGTGTACCACAGATAGAAGTTGCCTTTGATATCGACGCAAACGGAATTTTGCATGTTACCGCAAAAGACAAGGCGACAAACAAGGAGCAGTCTATCAGGATTGAAGCAACAACGGGTCTTACCGATGAAGAAATCAGACGGATGAAAGACGAAGCTGCTGCAAATGCAGAATCGGATAAAGCGGCCAAGGAAAAGGTTGAAAAACTCAATCACGCCGATACGCTGATTTTCCAGACCGAGAAACAGCTCAAAGAGTTTGGTGATAAAATACCGGCTGATAAAAAAGGTCCTATCGAAGCAGCACTTGGCAAACTGAAAGATGCGCATAAAGCACAGGATTTAAATGGTATTGATTCAGCAACTACAGAATTGAATACTGTTTTCCAGGCCGCATCACAGGAGATGTATAATGCAACAAGTGCTCAGGGTCAGGGTGCCCAGGCTGGTCCTCAGGATGGTGGCCAAAATGCACAGCAAGGTCCTAAAAGTGAAGGTGATGTAACTGATGTTGATTTTGAAGAAGTCAAATAAAGTCGATTAAAATCGATAATCAAAAATAGCGAAACCGCAGTAAACATTTGATTTACTGCGGTTTTTGTTTTTAAAAAATTTATTGAGTTTGATATTTTATTGTCAATTTTAATCATATATTTGTACCATATCTGTTCCGCGCGTTAATAGATGTTGATGTGCGCCTTATAATGCCTTAGAGTGTCTTAACAGTGCTTAATTGGCATAAAGCAAACGATAACAAAGAAAAATATGGGAATTAGTAAATTGAAAATACCTAAGATTTGTGAACAATGTGGAAAGCCCTTTGAAGCAAAAACCGTTGCCACTCGCTTTTGTAGCCCCATTTGTGTAAATAAATCAGGCAAAGAGAAAAAGCGAGAAGCTAAGGATGCGGAGCTTAAACAAAGCATTTTAGAACAGTCAACGAATCAAATTGCTCAGATTCAAACTCGCCCTTATATTTCTATTACGGAGGCAACCGTTCTTTTTGGAATATCCAAGGATACTATTCGCCGCCTTATAAAAGCGCAAAAAATTCCGGCAGTCAACTTAGGACAACGACTAACTAGAGTGAGTCGATTACAACTAGAAGCCATGTTTACCGAAGTAGTTTTGCCTGAAGAACCCAAAGAACAGCCCGTAAAATTGAGTTATAATGAAAGCGAATGTTATAACATAGCTGAAGTATCCGAGAAGTTCGGTGTGTCCCCTTCAACAGTAAACAAGACAATTCGCCGTAACGGCATTCCCAGGCGACAAGTGGGAAAGTTCGTCTATGTCCCCAAAGAGCAAATCGACAGGATATTTTCAAGTAAATAGAATCATACCATATGAAAGAGCTATCCAACACCAAAGTAACCGTGAGGCTTCGAAAAGCCGAAGACCGAAAAGAGTGGTATGTTTATATCGAGAGTTATCCCGTTTCCGTTCCTGGCAAGAAAAACCTGCAACGCATCCGGGAATATCTAAATCGCAGCGTCACCAAAATAGAATGGGACAAAAAACGAACTACTCGTACCGATGCTGACGGAACAAAAACCTACAAGCCCAAACGCGATGATAACGGAATAATCATCTGCCGCAGTGAAAAGGATCAGGAAAGTATGATTTATGCAGATGGTGTTCGGAAACTTCGTCAACGAGAATATGACAATGCCGATTTGTACAGCGATGCCGAAACCGAACAAGCCGAACAAAAGGAACGATTGCAGCAAAACTTCATAGACTATTTTGATAAGGTAACAACCAAACGACACGCCAACAACTCAAAATCCATTTTAATCAACTGGCAGCGAGCTGTTGAATTTCTGAAGCAGTTCGCCGGAAATACGTTATTGTTTTCTCAAATAAACAATAGGACTGCTGAAGAATTTAGGCTTTTTCTGTTATCTGCCCCTCTTGGAGGAAACAAAACTGGAACTATTTCTCACAATACCGCTTCAACTTATTTTTCCATTTTTAAGGCAGCACTAAAACAAGCTTTTATTGATGGCTACCTGACCGTTGATTTATCGTCTAAAATAAAAGGCATACAGAAACAGGAATCCCGCAGAGAATATTTATCAGTTGAAGAACTCAACAAACTTGCCTCTACACATTGTGAACGGGATGTACTTAAACGGGCTGCCCTTTTCTCTGCGCTCACTGGATTGCGACATTCCGATATTCAAAAACTTCGATGGAAAGAAATCATTATAGAAGGTAATCAAACCAGGTTGCATTTTACCCAACAAAAAACCAAAGGTGTTGAATATTCACCCATTTCAGGACAAGCTTTGCAACTTTGTGGTGAGCCAGGAAAGCCAGAACAATTTGTTTTTGAAGACTTGCCTGATCCCTCCTGGATTTACCACCCCCTGAAACAATGGATCGAAGCCGCTGGTATTAAAAAGAAAATTACCTTCCATTGCTTCCGTCATACATTCGCGACCTTACAGTTGTCAAGCGGCACCGATATTTACACTGTAAGCAAAATGCTTGGTCATACCG
>JBBRGI010000075.1:0-13530 GCA_038240855.1 Bacteroidales bacterium
AGATTGCAGTTAATGAGCGTTTATGTCATGGTAGCCATTTATAATACTTTTAAAGTTATTCAAAGGATTTTTTCCGATTGTTGCAACATAAAGATGGACGATTAAAAAGATGGAGACGAAAAAGCCGAGACTTGCATGTAAAACAGCCGTCAGAAATATTCCGCTCGCAGAGTAGACATTTTCAATAATTGTCTCCGGGAATAAGAGTGCCAATCCTGTAATAATTAAACCAGGCACAAAAATGTACATCACCAACAGATAAGAAACCTTTTGCATCGGATTAAATTTTCTTTTTTCGGACAATGGGAATGGTGTCGGCTGATTTTTAAACAATCCGCTTATATAATATACGATCTGTAAATTCAGTCGTTTGAATAATCCCTTTATTTTTAGCCGGTAATATTTTTTATTGGAAGTCATCAAATTCCCAAAGAAGAAAAGCAGGTAATTAAGCGTAACCAGAATTCCGGCAATATTATGAAGATTAACCGCCAAATTAAAATTGATTAATTCAAAGCCCGGATTTGAATATTGCATATTAATCCCGGTAATGATCAATATTACTATTCCCAGTGCATTAATAGCATGCCAGATTCTAAGCCAGAGCGGATAAAAATAGATTTTATTTTCAGAAATCATGAACTTATTTTTTAACGATCCTAACGATCAGATGAATACAAATTCCGGCCAGTGCCAGGCAAAAAATTATAATGCTGATATAGTTAAGCCAGGCATTCTGATAAGCCCCTATCACATACGACTTGTTTGAAATTATGGAATTAAGCTTGCCGCCTTCAGACCGGGTTTGAAGATTTTTATATTTATACAGTGAAGCTTCCAGCATCGAATTTTTGGAATGGCATTCAACGCAGTTTCTTAAAGCCTGTTCCTTTGGAAGGATGTTGTGGGATACCTGCAGGGAATCGACAACCTGAGTATGACACTCAATGCATCTTACATTTTTAAAATGAAGATACTGATTCGGAAGCCAATCATGAATGTGTGAAAGAGCAGGTTTAAGCGTATCTGACATGAGCTGAAATTTACTGTTGTTGCTGTGACACGTCATACACATTTCGTTGCTGAAACCAACTATTTCATTAACCATCGAACTTGTACGTGTTTTAGCCTGGTAATAATGCTGGTTGTGGCATTTGGAACAGGTAAAGCTTTCGCCGCTTTTCTGAAAATGGACACTTTTCTGAAATTCTTCATCAATTTTTTCAAACTGATATAAGGCATATTTTTCATCCCCTCCATGACAATCCATACACGTGCTCAGAGGCTCCAGTTTGAGTTCTGCATTATGGGGATAGGTGGTGTAATCAGCCGAGTGACAATCGGCACATTTAAATTTTGCGTGTACTCCTTTTGCAAAATGATCTTTATCGAGGATGTATAAAGGATTCATCATCCTTTTATCATCCTGATCGGTAAGGGTGTTTTTGAATGTAAAAGTTTGGTGCGTATGGCACCCCATACACAAATCATTTTCGGGAGCCAGGACCGTTTCCTGTGCCTGTATTTGTGGTGTTAACCCGATAAAAATCAGCAATAAAAAAAATTGGAAAAAGCCTCGCATAGCAATGCAGTTAAATAAAAATGCTGAAGTCCGGATTTCGAACTTCAGCATCTGTAAAAAGTAAGAATTATTTCAAAGTCCGCACGAAGTTAACGATAGCCCAACGTTCATCCTCTTCAAGAATTTTTTTCTCGAAATTTGGCATCTCATCGCGACCTACAAATGACTGATAATAAATTTCACCATCTGTTTGAGCCTGGAATTTCGCATCCTTGAGTGGATTCATCTTAGTTTTCATACTCCCTGCCTTTGGGCCATCACCCATACCGGTAGCTCCATGACACGATTTACAGTGTTTGGTGTACAATAATTTGCCCACTTTGTCAAGTTCAGCATTACCTTTTGCTGTATTTTTCATGGCTTTATACTTTGGAGGTATAACCCATGGTCCACCGGCTTTCTGATCCTGGGGAGCTACAAAAGCGAATAATACTACAGCGGTCATTATTAATACGACGCTTCCAATTAATTGTCTAAAAGTTTTTTTCATTTCTTTAATTTTTAACAATGAATACTTTATATAAGTTAACAAATATCAGGCCAACTGATCAATCCTTTTTATTAAAAACCCCAAAGGCGTGTAATATTAAAACCGATTAATAGTTGGTTGTCGGTAAAGTCATTACGGTTCCACATGATGTTATCCTGTGGCAGTAAGGCATTTGAAGTTCCCATGTATATCTGGAAGGCATGGGTACTGGTCGATATTTCGTAACCAAAAGTCAAATTAGGTAATGATGGATTCGTCCATTCATGCTGTTCGGTGATGTCTTTTATTTTTAAAGGCTGATCATAATTGAAGATGATGGATCCCTGCGGGGAAACTTTCATCCTGCCATTAAAATGTACCCCCACCTTATCGTGGTCGTACACAAGACCCACGGCATTGTAATGTGTGAAACTGGTTGCAACCTGAAGTGAAAGCCATTCGGTCACTTTTCTGCCAACGATTACCTGGGCAAAATAGCTTAAACGATCACTGAATTTAAACGGATTGTTGGAATCCATCTGGTAGGCTTCTCTTACATTACCTGAGCCGAAGGCACTAATATTTCTACCGTCGATTCCTACATTTCCATATACCCCAATGGCCAGAGGATTTGTATTTAACCTGGTTTGCTGAATGATGGTCCATTTGGCATTCAGATCTGTCGCCATATCTTTTTTGGTGATTCCGGCACCGATCTGAAAATTCTTTAACAGAACATAGTTCAGTCCCAGGCGGATATTTGAGCCCGCAGCATATATCCCGTACAAATCTGAATTACCATTCTCTATAGTTCCGAATTTGTGCTGTATTACCATTTCGAGTGTATTTACATTCGGAATAAAGGTAGTCTGCGCATCAATCAGGTATCCGCTTTCAAAAGGAGTTCTGACCGGCTTGTCTTTTTCATCGACTATGACAGTTGAATCAGCTTCCGCATCCTGCGCAAATGAAAGAGTCGGGATAAAGGAAGACAGAATTAGGAATAAAATATATTTTTTCATTTATGCGATTATTAAATGTTTGCACTAATTGTTTTTGGCACCGTCTTTTATCCATGCAAGAATAAGCGCAGCCTCACCTGCCGTATACTTTTTCCATGAATGTGTGCCGGTTGCAGGTGCAGGGAGCGAATAAATCACACTGCTTTCCGGAGTTGTGGTATTAATTAAGGCCGGAACAATCTGGGCATAGGCGCTTGTGGCCCTTAGATCAGGTGATTCTCCTCCATTGTGACAGGCAGTACATTTATTGCCTGCCGAAAAAATGGGTGCAACCTGCGTTGAAAAACTCACGGTTTCAGTAATTGGCGGAACTACCTCCGGTAAGATAAAATCGTATTTACAACTGTTTAAGGACAATGCAAACAATATTAAAACAAGGAATATGGGGCTTTTTTTCATGATAGTCATTTTTAATGTTAATACAAAAAAAGACTTCAATTATTAAAAGAGAAGCCTTTTTTTATACGTTTTACGAATTGCCTTATTTAGAGCTTTGCAATTGTATTCGTAAGCAAGGCCTTGGTATAGGCAAAGTTATGAATTCCTAAACTGTAATCTCTCAAACACAACTGGAAGTTGATAAGAGCACCCATCTGGGCATTCGACAGTGTAAGAATAGGCAACGTTAAGTTATAAGCCTTTTGATCTGCTGACCAGCTTGAAGGAGGTGTACCAGCAAATCTGAAACTGCTTGGATTATATGTCTGACCAGTAGGATTGGTAATAGGGTCATAAACATTGAGGTAACCATCGTAGTTGTTGGTGGTTAAGCCAGCCCACAAGTTATGCTCTGCATCAGCGTTTCTGTTAAGAATATCGACACCACCAACTACTAATTTTGATGCGAGTGTATTCAAAAGTGTTTTGACTTGGTCACGTGGAGTAAGCCAAAGCAAAGTTGAGGCAGTGGTAACTGCGGTTGAGTGACATCCTGTTGCATTACAGGTAGTTAAATTACCTTTTGCAGTGAATGTATGACCACCCGCCCTGTTAACCATTGCTCCCATATGACAATCAACACATGATGCTACAGTTGTATGAGCTGAATTGGTATAAGGTAATGTTCCAGGGAATTCTACACCACCCATTCCTGCATAAACAGCACCAATTGCACCATAGTGGGTATGAGTTCTGTAGGATGGTTTAATGATATTCGTTGCACCAATTGGATTACCATCATAAACTACTCCCGTTGTTGTTGCAAGGGCAACATAGTCCAGAACATTTCCTGTCAGTGCATTTGTAAACGGACGTGGCTGGTGACATTTAACGCAAAGGTTGCTTTTGCCGCCGTCTGCTTTCAGATCGATGGTCTTGGTTCCGCCCCACATGGACATTGGAACAGGTGCAACCGTAGTAAACGCAAGGTCTGCATTGGTATAAGAGGTATGTAACTTACTATGGCAAGTCGAACAACCAATCTCGCCATATGCTGCTGACGCAACAGTAACATAATTATTTACATACCTGTTGGTTGTCGTATTTAATGTAAAAGTTGCAGGAATATTATTTTTAACTACATATTTAAATGCTTCCTGTGCATGACATGGTGTACAACCTGTATTTCCTGTTTCATCGAAAGCAGCTTCTCCGTAGTTGTGCTTTGAGAATTGGAACTGGGTTGAAATCATATCTACATTGGTTGAGGTATGACAAATTTTGCAGGTTTCATTGGCGTCAACTCCGTTTGCACCGTCAGCACCTGCAGGTCCTGTTAATCCCATGGGTCCTTCCTTAACACATGAAGGAGCAATGCATGCAATTACAACTGCATAAAGCAAAAGTCGGGTTACATTTTTAAGTTTCATAAAAAAGAAAATTAAGGTTTTTATTTTTTTTTATTTCTTGTGTAATTATTTGAACGATTCTTTCCGGGAAGTTATTGCTCTTTATATTTAACCCGGTTGTACCGATTCAAACTATTCTCGTTTCACAATTTTTAATGAGGGTAAAAGTATTATTACAATACAAAAAAACAAATGTATTGTGATTGATATGCAAGGTTCGCAATTCGCATATATGATCTTAAAAAAGAGAAGGGATGTCAATGAAAAATTGATATATATCAATTATCCATTTTTGCTGATTGCTGAAAGGTCGTCTTCGTTAATGATTTGGATCGAATTTCGTGAATGCGTAATGATTCCTGAATCTTCGAAATCTTTAAGATTACGGATAAAACTTTCCTTGGTCATACCTGACATTTCGGCGAGTTCTTGTTTGGTCAGGATAAAATGGAACGGATTTGACAAATATATTTCATTTTTAAGAAATAACAGCGTGTCAGCAACTCTTCCTGGCATGTATTTATGGATCAGGTTAATCAGTGTTTTATGCATTTTGATATGCTGGCTGTTATATAATTTCATTAAATCGATCGCAAAGTTGCTGTTATCAGACAATACATTAAATATTTTTGAAGTTTCGATAAAGCAACACTCGATATCGGTAAGAGCTGCCACTGTAAAATGATGAGAGTCATCTATAATTGTACCTCCACCTGTAAAAATATTATTGTCTTTTATAATATCAATGATTAAGTTTTTTCCTTTTGGCCCTTCTGAAACAACTTTGGCAAGACCGCTTCTAATGCAAATAAGGTGAGTAAGTGGTGTATTTTGTTTGGTAATTGTTTCGCCGGCACGGAATTTTATTTGTCGTTTATTATCCATTATGGACCGCAATTCTGCCTTGCTGAGATTGTTAAATACGTGAGAGACACCACAATTGGACCGGTTAAGGCAACAATCGTATGAACAACCCAGACATTTATCGCAGTTAATTAAATTTGGAAATGCAGACATATAGATATACTAATTTGTAAGCGAATATAGATTAAAATTTCTGTATTTTCTATCTAACAACTGAATGGGCAGTAAGTTTTAACATTTTATCGGATGCCTTCATTTAGGTGCTGTTACATGAAAGCAAGTTATCTGAAGTTTTTACGGTATTCAGAGGGTGTCATTTTCATAATGCTTTTAAAATAGAAATTGAAATTTGCCAGGTTGCTGTAACCGCTCTCGAAGCAAATCTGAGCGATTGGCAACTCTGAACTGGATAATAAATTGCAGGCATGACTTACACGGATATCTTTAACGTATTGAATAAAGGATTTTCCTGTTCTCTTTTTGAAAAAGCGGCAAAACGATCCGGACGCCATATGGAGTAAGCCGGCGGCGGTATCTAATGTGATTGTATTCTGTAAATTTCGGAAAACAAAGTCATAAACAATTTTTATCTGGTCAATATCCTTATAATAGCTCAAGGGCAATTCAGGCGTTAATGATATGAATTCCTGGTCTTCGATTTCCGTCAGTGTATTGAGAAGTTTCATCAAAGCAATATAGCTTTCAAAACCATTCAATTGCACCAGATACCGCAATTGAATGGCGATTTCATTCAATTTATCTCCTTTAAAGGCCAGCCCTTTCAGTGCCCGGTTAAAAAGCAGCCTGATTGCTTCCAATTCTCCGGGCAGGGCTAATCCTCCGGTAATCAATGTTTCCGAAATAATCAATGTGAGACATTCGGGAAGATTGTTCTGTTCAGATTGGATGAATTCATGGCCATGTGGCAAATCAGGGCCTACAAGGATCAAATCACCATTTTCGAAGACCGATATATTGTTTCCCACAATTCTTTTCCCATGTCCGGAGGTAATAAGTTTTAACTCATAATCCTTATGTACACGTATGACCGAAAATTCCGGATTTGGCAGCAAAATGAAAGATTTGCCAGGTGGAAAATTATTTGATATATATTGTAATTCCATCGTAACATTGAAAGGGTTATTATGCAAATATAATAAGATTAATGACATTTAGTTAAAATTGCATTATAATGGGTTAATTTTATATCGGTTCGTTCTATTCAGCTACATATAGTAACATGACCTTTTTATTCAGGTCCCGAATCAGGTCTCACCTGATGTTTTTTCCTGTTTTGGCCTTTAGATGATGGTTAATATCCGGAAAAATTAAGTATAATTGACCATTAAAAGCAGGAGGATTAGTTGTTTTAAAGAATAGAGTTATAGAATTGAATTACAATCTTATAGGGATGTTTTAACGAAATTCCTGTTTCAGCATTAAATTAAAAACCATTATTATCACGTTATGAGAGCGAAGATTTCCTGTTTGTGTTTGTTTGTAGTGATGCTGATTTCCAATAAAGGGTTTTCTGCCGGTTTTGAAGCCGGAAACCTGAGGTGTGAATACCTGGTTAACCCGTTGGGTATTGATTCGCCCAATCCCCGCCTTACCTGGTTTATCGTTGATGAAAGGCGCGATGCTGGTCAGAGTGCCTGGCAGATTACTGTGGGAGCCGATTCAGTAAACGTCAGCAATGGGATAGGTGACAAATGGAATTCCGGGAAAATTAATTCGCCGAACATACTCACAGAATATAAAGGTTCAGCACTCGAACCATTTACGCGTTATTTTTGGAGTGTGAAGGTTTGGGATACGTGGGGAAACCCTTCTTCTCAGTCGGTTCCTGCACGTTTCGAAACCGGTATGATGAAAATGGGAAACTGGAAGGGGGCATGGATAACAGATTCGCGTGATGTTAAACTGAAATCTGCTCCCTATTTCCGGAAGGAATTTAGTGCAGTTAAACAAATAAAGTCGGCAAGGGCATATGTTGCCGTGGCAGGTTTGTACGAATTATACATTAACGGGGAAAAGATAGGGAATCACAGGCTCGATCCCATGTATACGCGGTTTGACCGACGCACACTTTACGTCACACATGATATTACACGTAACCTCAACGAGGGTAAAAATGCGATAGGTATTTTATTGGGAAACGGATGGTATAACCACCAGTCGACAGCGGTCTGGTATTTTGACGAAGCACCCTGGAGGGCAAGACCACGCTTTTGTATGGATATCGTGATCACCTACTCCGATGATTCGCAGCAAACGGTTCTTTCGGGCACAGATTGGAAAACATCGCTTAGTCCTGTTGTCTTTAATAGCATCTACACTGCGGAACATATTGATGCAACACTTTCACAGTCAGGGTGGAATAAACCCGGGTTTATAGATGCCAAGTGGAAGAATTCAATTCCTGTTGGTGCACCTTCCGGAAATATTGTTGCCCAGGTACTGCATCCAATCAGGGATGTGGAGGAGATTCCTGCTCTCAGAATGACAAAATTCAGTGATCGGAGCTATGTTTTTGATTTGGGACGTAATATTGCAGGTGTCAGCCAGTTAACAGTGAGAGGGGAGTCAGGCACAATTATCCGCTTAAAGCATGGGGAACGGCTGAGTGCTAACGGGTTGGTCGATCAGTCGAATATTGACGTTCATTATCGTCCGACCGATCAGCTTGACCCGTTTCAGACTGATATTTATACCCTAGAGGGAGAGGGGGAGGAGGTATTTAAACCCGCATTCAACTATAAGGGATTTCAATATGTAGAGGTCACAAGCGATCAGCCTGTTGAACTAAGTAAAGCGAGTCTGACAGGATATTTTATGCACAGCGATGTTCCGGTTGCAGGAAATATAACCGCTTCGGATACGATCCTGAATAAAATATGGAAGGCTACCAATAACTCCTATTTATCGAACTTATTCGGGATACCGACCGATTGTCCACAGCGCGAGAAAAACGGATGGACAGGCGATGCTCATATTGCCATCGAAACAGGGCTGTATAATTTCGATGGGCTGACGATTTATGAAAAATGGCTGGCAGATCATCGTGACGAACAGCAACCCAATGGGGTTCTCCCCGCAATTATTCCGACAAGCGGATGGGGCTATACCTGGGCCAATGGTCCCGACTGGACCAGCACAATAGCGATTATCCCATGGAATATTTACCTTTTTTATGGAGATACTAAACTTCTTTCTGATTGTTATGAGAACATCCGCCGGTATGTTGATCACATCGACCAGACTTATCCGGCAGGATTGACTGATTGGGGCCTGGGAGATTGGGTGCCGGTTAAATCGGTGGCATCTAAGGAATTGATGTCTTCGATCTACTATTATACTGATGCTTCCATCCTCGCGAAAGCTGCAAATCTTTTGGCGAATAAGGCAGATTATGAAAAGTATACTACGCTGTCAGTAAAAATTAAAAATGCAATAAACTCGAAATACCTTAACCGGGAAACAGGAATTTATGCAAAAGGTCTTCAGACAGAACTGAGTGCCCCGCTGCATTGGGGAATTGTTCCTGAAGAATTGCGTTCCAAAGTAGCCGAAAATCTCGCAAACCGTGTGATTGCCGATGGAAAACACATTGATGTGGGCTTACTGGGGACAAAAACAATATTGAACGCTTTAAGTGCAAATGGTTATTCAGACCTGGCGTACGAAGTCGCGTTGCAGAAAACATTTCCGTCGTGGGGATGGTGGATTGTCAATGGCGCAACCACCCTGTATGAGAACTGGCCAATAGATGCCAAATCGGATATCTCCTTGAATCATATTATGTTTGGAGAGATTGGTGCGTGGTTTTATAAGTCTCCGGGTGGAATATATCCCGACGAGCAGCATCCCGGATTTAAAAATATAGTGTTAAAACCCGATTTTGTAAAGGGACTGAACAGCTTTGAAGCGACTCATCTCGGGCCATACGGAACGATCATTTCCTCCTGGAAAAGGATGGGCAAAAAAATTGGGTATCGTGTAACTATTCCTCCAAACAGTACTGCCAGGTTAGTCTTGAAAGGAAAAAAAATCCAGGAAAACGGAAAAGCTATATCGGGTGATGATGCAATTAAATTAGTTAAACGTGAAGGAGAAATTAACGAGTTGAGCCTGAAATCAGGAAGTTACACGTTCACGATCAATTGACAGAAATCAGGTTGGAGTAGCGGAAATTAAATTGACTTTTCCATAGTCTATCAAAGAAAAAACCATCCGCATTATAAGTTCGGATGGTTTTTAAGTTTATAATCTCAATTGATCAGATTACAAAACCGGAAGTTTCCAGGGATCCCGGTAACTAACTTTTGTAAATTTATTGGCTTCCTCTTCAATAAATTTCATATTCGTGGCGTCCCAATGCAGGAGGTTGCCGGCACGGTAAGCGATATTACCCATTTCAGAAATAATTGCTGTTTTAGCACCGATTTCAACCGAAGCGTTTTGCTTTTCCCCTTTCCTGATTCCGTTCAGGAAGTTTTTGACATGATCTTTAAGTCCACCAATGGCTGGTTGATTAGGAACATCTTCAATAAATTTTTTCTTGTCTTTATTGCTTACTTCAGAGGAAACTTGCCAGCCATTGCGCGAGACAATCAGTGTTCCTTTGGTTCCTGTGAATGAAACCCCATGGTGCATTCCGTATGGGCCTAACCTAGGAACCAAACCACATTCCCAGATCATGGTATGGGTGGGATAATTGTACAGTGCCTGCTGAATATCGGGTGTTTCAATCACACCCTTGTTCAGGTAACAACCGCCTCCGGGTGAGACTGAATCGGGATAACCGGCATTCATTCCATAGATAGCAAAATCGAGCAGATGAACCCCCCAGTCGGTCATGGCACCACCTGCATAGTCCCAGAACCATCTGAAATCGTAATGGAAACGGTTTTTATTGAACGGACGTTCGGGGGCAGGTCCCAGCCACATGTTATAATCAACTCCGGCAGGAGCTTCAGAATCGGGTTGTGCCGGAACCGCCTCACCCATTCCTTTGTAGATCCATGCCCTAACCAGGTTCACGTCACCAAGTTTTCCTGAGCGGACGTAATCGGATGCATCGAACCAGTGTTTTGAACTTCGTTGCCACATCCCAACCTGTACAACCTGTTTAGGATATTTTTCTGCAGCTTTGACCATCATCAGGCATTCTTCGATGCTATGGCCCATTGGCTTTTCAACGTAAACGTGTTTACCGGCTTCAAGTGCCATCATCATCATTACTGCATGCCAGTGATCGGGTGTACCTATAATGACTGCTGTTATTTCTTTTAATTCGAGTAATTTACGAAAATCAGAGAAGATCTGAGGACGTTTGCTTTTCAATTTTTCAACTTCGGTTGCCCTTGCTTCGAGGATTTCTTTGTCAACGTCACACAATGCAATACACTCAACGTTATCCTCGGCAAGAAAAGCTGTTAAATCGCTGAATCCCATGCTTCTGCATCCAATCAGCCCAATCCCTATTTTATCCGCCGGGCTGTTACAACTGACGGTCCAGGGAATTATCGATGCGGCCACCGTGGTCCCGGCAACAGCTCCTGATTTTTTTACAAACGATCTGCGGTTAATCTCTTTCATTATTTATCTGAAAATTGGTATAATTTATCTGGTGAAGTTATTCGTGTTCCTTAACGGCGGGGCAAACCTATAAAAAAATTAGTAGAAGTAAAAATAAACGGACCAATTCTTACTATAAATCTCAGTTTATATTAAAAATAAATCCGCCGTAAATTCTGCCATTTAAAATGGGTGATTTTCCTTTCCTTCTCTCATTGACCAGAAAGTCGTTGTCATTAATATATGCGATACGGAAATGTTTAATCCGGAAGGTCAGGGAGTAACTAAGCTGTTTTACCGCCATTCCCGCAGAAATCAGTGCATTATTAAATGGTACATAATTGACTCCAAATGCCGCATCATAAAGCCCATCTTCGGTCAGCAACACATCAGATCCCACATTAAGCCGCTGCCATTTGTAAGTTAATCCAAGCCCGAGTGAACGTTGTTTTTGGATAGGGATATATGCCTGGTTTGGAACAAAGGCATCAGCATATAACTCTGTACCTGCGAGATTCATCAGGTTTATACCAGCATGAAGGGCATTGGATAATTTATAGGTGGCTGAAATATCGACATCGAAATATTGTTTTTTAACGGACCTGTTTGTGAAAGTGCCAAAGCCCGAAACGTCGACGAATTCTACAATTAATGTGCTGGGTACATTAAAATCCTGCCAGATTGATTTAAGGGTAATACCAAGACTAAAATTATCATTCACCTTATAGACAGGGCTTAGAAATGCGGCATATTCCTTCAGTTTCATTTTAGTAGAATCTACCTCCAAAACATCGTTCTCGTTAATAATGGGCGTCCTGACATAGACTGATTTTCTTCTTTCATCCTGCACGGTGTATATTCCACCTCCTGTAAGTGAGATTTTATCATTGATCTTGTAAAACCCTCCCATTTTGACATTATTCTTAAGATTTGTGAGCAAACTTATATTGTGAGGATTCCTGCTTTGTGCGATCGCGGAAGGGTTCCAGAACATCGCCTCCGACATATCACGGGAGGGAGAAAAATTGAAACCAGTATTGGCTGAATGTGAAAGCGGCGATGCCATTAAAAATTGTCCGTAAGTGATTTTTCCATGCAAAAGTCTTTGTATTTCAAAAGTCCCTGAATTAGGCAGAACACCGACTACCGGGCTGATGGAACTTAAAAAATTAAGAAAAGCGGGAGCTCCTACAAGGGCTGTGGCCGATGAAACCTTATCCAGGTTTTCTTCAGGCTGTTTTACAACTACGCTCAATAAACTATCAGCGGCTAAGGGAATAAACTCAGCCTGCTGACAATTCGCATTTAGCATCCAGTCTTTTATGGTAACATACCGTTTTGTATCGTCCCTGTTTTGCCGGTCCTGATCTTCGGAAATAAATACTCTTTTCGATACTTCCTTACAACTGGGGCATCGTGATATTGCATATACTGTCACGAATTTATCCTGTAACTTCGAAATGGGAACACCGGTATTGAATTCGAAATAGCCGGAAGGTTTTGAGGCTGTAATGGTTGCCCTGGAAGGCAAAAAAGTGGGAACCACAATAATATTTTCTGCCCCTTTGGTCGAATTCTCATTTTGGTTGATACACCGTACCCTTCCTTTAATGATCACGTTCTGGCTATGACCCTGAAAATGAAGGAAGAATAATAAAAAACTACAGAAGAAGGTTATTTTCATCCATCTGCCGCCGGTTGTTTTTGGTTTCGGCATAGGCTGCATCTCAGCAGGTTGACTAATATCAGTCGGGTTTGTGTTTAATAAACATGTTTTCATGGCGACAATTTTTAATGAGATATCGGGTTTAAAAATATGTCCAGGTTATTTATGTTGGGTGAATTAATCCTGACAGCAGTGGTTTTGTCTTCAAAATCCTTATGAGATGTCGTTAGTGTTATTTCATCTCCAAGTGTATATTCTTCCAGTCTGATATTGTAAGTACCGTCAGTAATAGAAATTCCATAGTATCGGGTGCCATCAACAATTACTTCGACTCCTTTAATCGGTATTTCAGCGGCGGTCTTTATTCTTCCTGAGATATTAACCACGGTTGTAAGCGGTAAAATAAGCTCAAGTGATTTTGAACCGGCAAGTAGTGTATCGAAATTTTTAGTGGCATATCCCGGACTTGACACTTCTATCTTTATTTTGCTGTTAATCATATCAGCAGGTAGACCTGTGAAAAGTGCCTGACCCAAATTGTCGATAGATTGGGTGCGGAT
>JBBRGI010000076.1:0-13305 GCA_038240855.1 Bacteroidales bacterium
GCTGTAGCAACAACACGACGCCATCCGGCCTGGGCTTTTTCGATGGTTGTTTTAAAATATTCATCCAGCAACAGGTGTTCGAGTTTCGGATTGTTATCGAAAGCTTCCTTGATTTTACCTAAAAACACTGAACGGATAATACAACCGCCACGCCACATCAGAGCAATGCCCCCGTTATTTAGTGTCCATTTGTATTCTTTTGCCGCTTCACCCATTAAGTCGTATCCCTGGGCATACGAAATAATTTTTGCACCCAGCAGGGCATCTTTCAAGTCGTTGAGGAACTGAGCTTTATCGCCTTTAAACAGCTTGTCAGGTCCGCTCAGGAACTTTGATGCCTTCACGCGGAGATCTTTTTGAGCAGAGAGACACCGTGCAAACACAGATTCGCCGATCAGCGTAAGCGGAATACCAAGGTCAAGTGCAGAGACGGCAGTCCATTTACCTGTTCCTTTTTGTCCGGCTGTGTCAAGGATTTTTTCAACCAACGCTTCACCGTTTTCGTCGCGGAAGCCTAAGATATCGCGTGTAATTTCGATCAGGTAACTGTCAAGGTCACCTTTATTCCATTCTGCAAATACTTCATGCATCTCATCGGCATTCATTCCGAGGAGTTCTTTCATCATCTGGTAGGCTTCGCAGATAATCTGCATATCGCCATATTCGATTCCATTGTGAACCATTTTAACAAAATGACCCGCACCATTTTCACCTACCCAGTCGCAGCAAGGTTCACCATCAACCTTGGCAGCTACAGACTGGAAAATTTCTTTAACAGCCGGCCATGCCGCAGCAGAACCGCCGGGCATCATTGATGGCCCTAATAAGGCACCCTCTTCACCACCCGAAACGCCGGTTCCGATGTACAACAGCCCTTTGCTCTCAACATATTTGGCACGGCGGATAGTATCCGGAAAATGAGAATTTCCCCCGTCGATTATGATATCGCCTGCTTCAAGATGAGGAATAATCTGGTCAATAAAATCATCAACCGGAGAACCTGCCTTTACCAGCATCATCACTTTACGCGGACTTTCGAGGTTGGCGCAAAGATCTTCGATCGAATGGCATCCGATAAAATTCTTGCCGGCGCCACGTCCTGCCATGAATTTGTCGACTTTATCGACCGTGCGGTTGTAAACTGCAACCGTGAATCCCTTGCTTTCCATGTTAAGCACAAGGTTTTCGCCCATCACTGCAAGGCCAATGAGCCCAATGTCTGCTTTCTTCATCTGCATTAATTTTTTAATTGTTCTGATTTTTTTGTGTTGATCTTAAAGCTTAATAAATCAAAAAATGAATTTAATTCAAAGTCTGAATCCTAATTGTTTGAGTTTGTTGATTGTTTTAATATTATTGATTTTACAGATCACTATAAATGCGGGGAACTCCCTTCTGACCGGATAGTCGCCACGCTGTAATTCAAATGTGTCCGGTGAATCCCTGAACCGCCTGTCATCCTTACGGATATCGTAAGTTGCAAAAATTGCCTCTGCCAGCACCTGTTGAGTAGTCTTTCCTGTTCCGTCGATAAATATTTCGGGTGATTCAGGAAGTTCAATGCCTGAACTTTTCCAGTTGTTAATTCCAAGACCGAAAAAATGGCTTAACGCCCTAATGCTCATGCTTGTGCCATTGGCTTTCCCATCTTTTGAATAACCCGCGATATGTGGGGTTGCCAAATCAGTAAGTTGCAGTAAATCAAGATCAATCTGAGGTTCATGTTCCCAGCAATCAATTACTGCACCTGAAATCTGACCAGATCGGAGGGCTGTTTTTAATGACTCGGTGTCTGTTACCTCACCTCGGCAAGAGTTGATAATAATCGGATGTTTTTTAGCGTCGGCAAAGAATGAATCATCGGCAAGGTGAAAAGTTTTGTCAGCTCCATCCAAATTAAGTGGTACGTGTAAGGAAATAATATCTGCATTTTCAAGGATGTGCTGAAGTTCGACAAATGCCTTTGTCCCTTCCGTTCTGGCGCGGGGAGGATCGTTTAGCAGCACTTTCATACCGAATATTTCGCAAAGACGTGCCACTTTTGCACCAACATTTCCCACCCCCACTATTCCGATTGTTTTCTCCTTAAGTAAGAAATTCTTTTTTTCGGCCATTACCATCAACGCCGAAGCGATGTATTGTTCAACGGATTTCGAGTTGCAACCCGGTGCATTTGTCCAGGAAATACCAGCTTGTTCACACCAGGCAGTATCGATATGATCGTAGCCGATTGTAGCTGTAGCTATGAATTTCACTTTAGAGCCGGCCAGCAATTTTTCATTACAATTGGTTCGTGTGCGGGTAATTATTGCGTCGGCATCTTTAACTACTTCGGGGGTTGTTTTATTTCCCGGCAGGTAAATTACATCGGCAAAAGGTTCAAGTGCACCTTTGATGTAGGGAATTTTATCGTCTATAATGATCTTCATTCAAGTTTAGCTTTTCATAGTGTAATAGCTTTTAACCATTTCATCGAGTACATAGTTTGTCCGGGCCGCTGATTTTCCGGTTGATGGAGATTCACCATTTCCGCGGAGTGACTCAACAATTTTTGCCATCAGGTAACTCTGGACATGCGCCGGTTTTTCAAATGGAAATTCCTGCCGTCCCCGATCATTTTCGAGTATTACCGGGTCAAATTCAAATGTTGAAAAGATTATTTTTCCCTTGTCTCCAATGATTTCGACTTCATCGAGCGTGCTTTTGGCTGAGGTTGTGAAACACCACGATCCAGTTCCGGCTACTCCGCTTTCATGCTGCCAGTTGGCAAGAACAAGATCTTCGGCAGGGTAGAGGCTGCCCTGGTTAAATGCATTTGCCCTGATGTCACGGATCGGACTGAAAACATAATCAAGAAAATCGAGCGTATGTGAAGCAAGATCAAAAAGCAGTCCGCCGCCTGCAATTTCAGGTTGCAAACGCCATGGCAGACCTTCAGACTGAAAATCGTTCTGTGCCGGGCGGTAAAAGCGGATATTTACCAATCGAACCGATCCTATAGCTTCTGATTCAATCAATTCCTTTACCTTAAGAAACCCGGGCAATGCTCTCCTGTAATAGGCAACAAACAACGGCATCCCGGTTTCCTCCGATACACGGAGCATTTCGAGGCATTCTGCGTAGTTTGTGGCCATTGGCTTTTCAACATAGACCGGCTTTCCGGCCCGCATTGCTTTTACTGCATATTCAAGATGAGCACCCGGAGGTGTTGCGACGTAGACGGCATTAACATCAGGGTCCAGGATTAGCTCCTCGGCGTTACTGTACCATCTTGAAACATGATGCCGTCGGGCATAATCCTCCGCAAGTGCTGCGTCCCGACGCATCACCGCAACCAGATCAGAGTGGGGTGTCAGTTGAAGAGGCGGACCACTCTTCACTTCGGTGACATTGCCACAACCGATCAATCCCCATCTTACTTCATCGAGAATCATAGGTTTTTATTCTTTAAACCGTTCACGAACAGCCCATAACCCGATTGCCGGATTCGAAATGTAATAGAACTCTTCGCCATCAGGTAATTTGTTCCAGCCATCTTTTAATGTGGATGGATCATAGATACGTGTCATTTCTTCGAGATTGGCATATTTAAATCCAACACTTTCAATTTCCTGCCGTGTCAGATTTTCCTTACCTCCACCAGGACAATAAGTTATCGCGAAACGACCTTCGGAAGATCCATGGATCAGGTGGGCGGCTGCACTAAGGTTGTCTTTCATTTCCTCGTTTTCGCGTACCGCCTTCAAAGTTTGGGGTGTGCCGAAATAACCATATTTGCGGATCAACCGGTCAATTTCCGGATCTTCTCCGAATTCTTTAAGTGCCGGAGCCAGCACGATAAGTTCACCACCGTCGGCAATAGCCATCCGGGTACGATAAACCGATTTATTTCCGAGCCATGTTGATTTGAATTCTGTCGGGTCAAGATAAACCACTACTTTTTTCATCGGTCGGTCCAGCATGGTGAAGTTCACTTCGAGTGATAATGCCGCCGCTGCTTTGAAGACTTCTGCATCGTCACCAACATATAATCCGCGAACTTTCAGACTTCCGTCTTCCTTGTCCATCCCGACAACGGTAAGTATGTATAGGATAGGCAGATGTTTTGCAAAATTATGGCTCGCGTAGTCGAAAATCCTGCGCACCGGTGTTTTGGGCCGCCCCATCATTTTTTCCATACCGAAAGCTGCACCGATAAAATGGCTTTTATTGATACCCTCGGCACCACCAGTTCCTACGAATATATTTTTATTGTGATTGGCCATCCCGACAACTTCGTGGGGAACAACCTGTCCGATTGACAGAATAAGGTCGAATCCACCTTCAACGAGAAGCTTGTTAACCTGGGCAGGCCATGAAAAGTCAACTGCATTACCCGATACTTCACGAATATATTCAGCAGGCACTTCACCCAATGTAACGACATCGTTCCGCCAATCGTGAGCCCGGAATAAATCTTTAGGGACATCACCAAACATTTCAGTAATCTGGTGATCAGTCATGGGGGAATGTGTCCCAAGAGCCGGAAGAATATCCGTCAGTTTGTCGCCGTAATAATTCCAGGCATAGCGGGTCAGCTCACCGGCACGTGACGGAAAACGTGTAAAATCGGGTGGTATTGCCAGGATTTTTTTCTTTTTTCCAAGCAATGTCAATGCCGTATATAATCCCTCCTTCAGATCATCATGTGAGAGTGATGCAGAGGGTGAACCAGTTTGAAAGTAGATCATATCTTTAAATTGAAGCTCAGGGTCTATCCAATGCAAACCCTGAGCCGGTTATTATCTATGCGAAAGATAAAACAATATTTGTAAATCGGGACGTAAATCAGAATAAAACTCCATTGATATTTCTTAACGTTTTACTCTTGCATTCCCGGCCCATATACTCCAGACCATATCCTCGTCGGCGGGCTGGGCATAATCGGTAAGAAATGTAGTGGCTAAAGCTCCTGTTGCCCAACCAAACTGCGGCCATTTTTCGGGAGCCCATTCCTTAAGGATTCCATAAATCAGACCTCCCACAAAACCATCGCCTCCTCCAATACGATCGAGTACAGTAATTTTTCGTGGTTCAATCACGTGCCAGTTTTCACCTTCAAGCATTATAGCGCCCCACAAGTGTTCGTTTGTATTGATAACCTGGCGAAGCGTTGTTGCAAAAACCGATGCATTTGGAAAAGCCTCTTTCACACGATTAATCATTCCTTTAAAACCTTCAATTTCGGATGCAATTCCTTTGCCGCCGGCTTCAGGTCCCTGAATACCCAGACAGAGCTGGAAATCTTCTTCATTCCCGATCAGGATATCAGATACTGAAGCTATTTCGGTGAATATCGCACGCAATTCTTCCTCCCGACCTTTCCAGAAAGATGCACGGTAATTGAGGTCAAATGAAATGCGGGTACCATATTTTTTTGCAAAACGAGCAATCTCCAGGCAAAAGTTACTGGTTTCCGGAGATAAAGCGCCGATTAAACCAGAAAGGTGGACAATCTGAACCCCCTCTTTGCCGAATATCCGCTCGAGATCAAAATCCTTTACATTAAGAGTTCTTCCTACTTCACCCGCACGATCGTTTTGAACACGCGGACCACGTGTTCCGAAACCACTGTCAGCAATGTTAAACTGATGACGGTAACCCCAAGGATCGCCTTGTGCAACCTCCGGTCCTTCGAAAGCCATATTCCGGCTTTTCAGGTTGTTTTTTATAAAACTTGCGATCGGACTGTCCTTAACAAATGTGGTCAGTACTTTAACTGGAAGTCCCAGGTATGATGCGATACTGGCCACGTTGGTTTCTGCACTCGAGGCAAACATTTGAAACATATCACTGCAATGCACAGGCTGTCCGTTAACAGGTGTAATTCGTACACCCATACTGGTGGGAACCAGCAAAGAATAAGCAAAATTTTTTTTTAATTGAAAGCTCATATGAAGTATTTATTTGATAATTAATAATTTACGACGGCGTGTACGGCTGTAACATGTGTACGGCCGTAACATGTTACGTCCCTACACCCCGCTATAGGCATTGAAACCACCATCAACAGGAATTACGATACCGGTCACAAACGATGAGAGGTCGGAGAGAAGGTATAGAGCGGCACCCTGGAGATCATCCGGATCACCGAATTTTCCCATCGGAGTATTTGTGACAATTTTATTTCCGCGGGCGGAATAATTGCCTGTTTTCTCATCCAGTACAAGGAAACGGTTCTGATTGGTGATAAAGAATCCCGGCGCAACAGCATTTACCCTGATTCCGACTTTTGCCAGATGAACAGCGAGCCATTCCGTAAAATTATTGACTGAAGCCTTGGCCGCTGAATAGGCAGGGATTTTTGTCAAAGGATGATACGAATTCATGGATGAGATATTTAAGACCGCACCCGATCTCTTTTCCAGCATATCGCGGGTAAACACCATGCTGGGAAGGACTGTACCTTTGAAATTCAACGCGAATACCTTATCAAATCCTTCCATCTGAAGGCCGTAAAATGTTTTATCGAGGTTCGCAAGATCGGGTTCTTCGACCATCTCAACCTGGGTGGTTGCCTGTGGTGAATTGCCTCCTGCACCGTTTATCAATAAGTCGATCGGACCCAGTTTTTCATTGATCACTATTTTTGCAAGTTCGAGCGATTCTTTGTCAAGAACATTCGCTTTTACGCCAATGATGTCGGCATTAAATTCTTTGGCGAGTTCTGCCGCAACATTTTGTGCAAGTTCTTCATTAATGTCAACAATCGCAACCCTGGTGCCAACCGACGCAAGCGCTTTGATAAGAGAAACACCAATGACACCGGCTCCGCCAGTGATTACGCAAACCTTTCCGTTAAGGTCATCAAAGGATACTTTTTTCATTATTTGATTATTTATATTAATTTATTAGTACTAAAGTTTTCGTTTTGTATTTCAGATCGACGTATAAAATTCAAGATTTTCCCTGGTAATGATATCGATGGATATATAATTTTTGCTTTTTATCCTTTCTTTCCTGACAATCTGATCAAACAGAAGGTTTGTAGCGACATATCCCTGGTATTCAGGTTTTTGATTGAGGAGAAAGTCTATTTTATTCTGAAGCAGAAGATCAATATTCCGGGGAATCAGGTCGTACCCAATGATCTTGGGCCGTTCATTAAACTGATTAAAAAAATCAGCTACGAGATGTACTTTCGAGTTGGATACAAAAACTGAATCGATCGTTTTTAATTCCGGCATATATGCCTTTATTTTACTGGCGATTTGTATTTCATTGGCCGGTACCTCAATTTTAACGATTCTGTGTGATTTGCTTTTTACCGTTTCGAAATAGTCCAGGAATCCTTTTTCCCTTTGTAACAAATGATATGCATTTTCAAGATCTTTGGTAATATGGATCATCAGGATATTACTTTTGGGTGCAATCCCATAGTCGATGAGTTTCGCAGCCAGATACCCGCTTTGAACAGAATTCTGTCCAACAAAGCTGATCGGATTTGCCTCCCGAAGGTCTGAATCAATAAATACGTATGGAATACCCCGTTGATCAAGTTCATGGGTAAATTTTAACGCCTGACGTCTGGCCCAGGGAGCCAGCAAAATTCCATCGGGTGACAATTCAAGTATTTTGGCAGCTTCCCTGGTGAGTGTTTCAGGATCGTCCATCTTAAAAAAGTACTGCTGAAGATTGATTCCATATTGGCGTAATTGAGTAATTGCCTTTTCAATACCTTCCTGCGGTTTAGACCAAAATGAATCTTTATCAGGTGCCCAGGGGGTCAGGGAGGCGAATGTGATTATTTTTTTTGAAGCCAGCGAACTGGCCAGGATATTTGGACGATAATCGAAATCACTGATTATTTTAAGAATCTTATCCCGGGTTTCATCAGAGACTTCACCGCGCTGATGTAGCACCCGATCAACTGTTCCGATCGAGACTCCCGCTTTTTCGGCAATGTCCATTATTCTGATGTTCTTTTTCATTGGATGAACTGCTAAAATAGATTAAGTTTGCAGACAAAGCTAGCAGGATTTTATTTAATATCGTGTGCGAACACGGAAAAAAATGTTTTAAAACATAAAAGGCAAATTTAATTCCTGCAGCAGTGTGTTACGATTAAAAACAATATATCTTCGTGAACGAACACGGAAATGCATTTTGGAATGATATTATGGTTCCATATTAAGTAAAATCTGGTTAAAAAATTAGGCTATGAAAATTGGAAAGTACAGTTTAGGAATGGGTGATCGCTTTGGACATCAAGGTGAAGCACAATTGAGATCAATAGTCCGGGCAGCGACCGGTGGAGTAGAAATTGTCCCTGTCTGGAATAAGTCAAACAGAGAGCACTCCTACATTCATTCAAAACCTGAAGATACACGGATTGAAGCCGATGCGGCCGTTAAAGCATTGTCTTTTACAAGGGATTATTTTGTTGATGCAGACCACATTAACCTTTCCAATGTGCAGGGATTCATAGCTGCATCTGATTTTTTTACCCTCGATGTTGCCAGTAAAATCGGAACTCCCTCGGACGATGAACGAACCTCAGCCTTTATATCCACCTGTACAAATTATTCGGGAATTTTAACTATTCCCGGTATTGAACATCCATTTGAAGTATCCGATCAACTGCTAAATACAATTACCCGGAAATTTCTGGCAGCCATTGCAGAAGCAGGGAAGATTTATAATTTCATTAAAGAACAAAAGGGAGCTGAGAATTTTGTTACGGAGGTTTCGATGGATGAGGTTGAATCACCACAGACACCTGTTGAAATGTTCTTTATTCTGAAAATGATTGCAGAACAAGGTATTCCGGTTCAGACCATTGCTCCGAAATTCACAGGGCGTTTTAACAAGGGAGTGGATTATGTGGGTGATGTGGCGCAATTCTCCCGTGAATTTGAAGAGGATGTACTCGTAATCGATTATGCGGTTAAGGAATTTGGTTTGCCCGATAATCTGAAACTGAGTGTCCATTCAGGTTCTGATAAATTTTCGATCTATCCGGTAATGGCCCGGATTATCAAAAAATATGACAAAGGTATTCATGTAAAAACTGCCGGTACAACATGGCTTGAAGAGGTTATCGGCTTGTCGCTCGCCGGCGGTGAAGCACTTGAACTGGCAAAGCACATCTATAAAAGTGCGTTGGAGCGCCAGGAAGAACTGTGTGCACCCTATGCCGATGTAATTGATATCAGGCAAAATGAATTACCATCCGCTGCGGAGGTTGATCAGTGGGGTAGTGACAAATTCGCCAATACCCTTCGACACATTCCGGGCCATCCCGATTACAATCCGAATTTCAGGCAGTTGATCCATGTAGGCTATAAAATTGCTGCCGAAAGTGGTACATTATATACAGGGTTACTCGAAAAACATCACGATCTTGTGGGGAGTTGCGTGGAGGAAAACCTGTTTGACCGCCATCTGAAGCGTTTGTTCAATTTATAATATTTAAACGATGAAGAAATTTATGGATGAAAATTTTCTGTTGCGAACCTTAACTGCGCAGAAATTGTACCATGAGCATGCGTCCAAAATGCCGATTTTTGATTATCACTGTCACATCAACCCAAAAGATATTGCCGACGATCGGAAGTTTAATACCATTACCGAAATCTGGCTTGCCGGTGATCATTACAAATGGCGCGGAATGCGTACCAACGGGATAGACGAAAAATATTGTACCGGTGATGCCAATGACTGGGAAAAGTTCGAAAAGTGGGCAGAGACAGTTCCCCAAACCTTGCGCAACCCACTGTATCATTGGACTCACCTGGAATTGAAGAGATTCTTCGGAATAGAGGAGGTGCTGAGTCCTGAAAACGCGCGGATGATTTATGATGCGTGTAATGAAAAGTTGCAAACTCCAGAGTACAGTTGCCGGAATATCATCAGGATGGCAAATGTTCATACCATTTGCACCACTGATGATCCGATTGATTCGCTCGAATATCATCAGAAAATTAAAGCGGATGGATTTGAAGTTGCTGTTCTTCCGGCATGGCGTCCTGATAAAGCCATGATGGTTGACGATCCAGGATTCTATAATCATTACATCAATCATTTGGCCAGTGTCTGCGAAATGGAAATCGACTCTTTCGGCCACCTTATCATTGCTCTGAATAAAAGACACTATCATTTCCATTTAAATGGTTGTCGTCTGTCTGATCACGGGTTGGATACCGCTTATGCGGAAGATTATACCCCGGATGAAATTGATACCATTTTTGTAAAAGTCAGGGGTGGATACCGGCTTACCTTAAAAGAAATACTGAAGTTTAAATCGTGCATGCTTTACGAATTTGGAAGGATGGACCATTCGCGCGGATGGGCTCAGCAGTTTCATATCGGGGCTCTTCGTAATAATAATACCCGTTTGTTCAATCAGGTTGGACCCGATACGGGCTTCGATTCTATTGGTGATATTCCGATTGCAGAACCGCTGTCGAAACTGCTTAACCGCCTGGACACCGAGAATAAATTGTGCAAAACTGTTTTATATAACCTGAATCCGCGTGATAATGAATTGTATGCCACCATGATCGGCAATTTCCAGGATGGAAGTGTTCCGGGGAAAATGCAATATGGTTCTAGCTGGTGGTTTCTGGATCAGAAAGACGGAATGGAAAAACAGATAAATGCCTTATCGAACCTTGGATTGCTGAGTCGTTTTGTTGGAATGCTGACCGACTCGAGGAGTTTTCTTTCGTATGTACGTCACGAGTATTTCCGCCGGACCCTTTGCAATTTAATTGGAAATGATGTGGAGAACGGAGAAATTCCGAATGATATGGAATTGCTTGGTAAAATGGTGGAGAACATCAGTTTTAATAATGCAAAGAACTATTTTAATTTTTAAAACTGGTATTTCAACGAATTGATTATGATTATGAAGATTGTTACTTTTGGTGAGATCATGCTGCGTCTGGCTACTCCGGGTTATCTGAGATTTAGTCAGGCAACAGAATATACCGCAACTTTTGGCGGTGGTGAGGCAAATGTTGCCATATCACTTGCCAATTATGGGATGCCGGTAGACTTTGTGACCCGGTTACCTAAAAATGACATCGGGCAAGCCTGCCAGATGGATTTACGTAAATATGGCGTTGGAGTTGAGAATATCATCTGGGGTGGTGAACGTCTGGGTATTTATTACCTCGAAAGTGGGGCGGTGAGCCGTGGCTCGAAAGTGGTTTATGATCGTGCTCATTCGGCCATCTGTGATATTCTGCCCGGAATGATTGACTGGGATAATGTATTTGAGGGAGTGGGCTGGTTTCACTGGACTGGAATTACTCCTGCCATTTCACAGGGAGCCGCTGATGTTCTGGCCGAAGGAATTAAAGTTGCCAATGAGAAAGGAATTACTGTTTCATGTGACTTGAATTACCGGAATAAGCTTTGGAAGTATGGTAAAAGTGCCGGCGAAGTTATGTCTGCCTTAGTTGAAGGATGTGATGTTGTACTTGGAAATGAGGAGGATGCCGAAATGGTTTTGGGCCTTAAACCTGAGGGAATCGACGTTACATCCGGTCATGTTTCCGCAGAGGCTTACGAATCTGTCTCAAAACAGATTATGGCCCGATTCCCGCGCGTTAAAAAAGTGATCACAACATTACGCGGATCTGTCAGTGCAAGTCATAATACATGGACAGGTGTCCTTTGGGATGGGAATAAACTCTATGATTCGCCTACCTACCAGATTACGCATATCGTCGATCGCGTGGGTGGTGGTGATTCATTTATGGGCGGACTGATCTATGGCTTAATTACATGGCCTGATAATGATCAGAAAGCGCTGAATTTCGCAGTAGCTGCTTCATGCCTTAAACATACGATTTATGGCGATTACAATTTGGTTACGGTTGATGAGGTAGTGAAACTGATGGGTGGAGATGCTTCTGGTCGTGTTGCACGATAATTGATAATTGATAATTGATAATTCATAATTGATTGATGGCAAGATTTACAAGAATAGAGGTTGCATTGAAAATGAAGGAAACCGGAATTATCCCGGTATTTTATCACAAGGATGCCGAAGTTTGTAAAAAAGTGGTGAAAGCCTGCTATGATGGTGGTATCCGCGTCTTTGAATTTACTAACCGTGGTGATTTTGCGCACGAAGTTTTCACTCAGATCACCAAATGGGCAACTGCTGAGTGTCCCGAAATGATCATGGGTGTTGGTTCTGTGATCGATCAGGGAACAGCTTCCCTGTATGTTCAGTTAGGAACCAATTTTATCGTTTCGCCGCTGATTGATGAGGGAGTGGCCAAAGTATGTAATCAACGAAAGATTGCCTGGAGTCCTGGCTGTGGTTCAGTCACCGAAATTAACAGGGCTCACGAACTGGGAGCTGAGGTAGTGAAAATCTTCCCGGGATCATCCGTCGGGGGACCAGAATTCGTTGCCGGGGTTAAGGGACCAATGCCTTGGGCAAGCATTATGCCAACAGGAGGTGTATCGCCCGATGAAGAAAATCTTAAAGGCTGGTTTAAAGCTGGTGTTCATTGCGTTGGAATGGGATCCCAGCTTTTCCCGAAGGAGGTACTCGAAACGGGGAATTATCAGGCGATAACCGATAAATGCAGTGCAGCACTGACCATCGTCCAAAAATTTAAAACACACTAATTTAATATAAATCAATAAAAAGTAGCGAATGAATGAACTAAAAAAGATCGGAAATTACCGTTGGACTATTTGCGCATTGGTTTTTTTCGCAACCACAATTAACTATCTTGACCGGCAGGTTCTTAGCTTATTAAAGCCTTACCTTGAAGCTGACGGCCTTTTTGGCAGTGATCCTGCGCATTTTGAATCAATTTATGCCAATATCGTGATTGCATTCCAGGTCGCTTATGCTGCAGGTATGCTGGTAATGGGAGGTATAATTGACCGCTTTGGTACCAAAATTGGTTATGCTCTCTCGTTGTTTTTATGGAGTTTAGCTGCAATCGGACATGCATTTGCAAAACATCCGTTCGGATTTGGCGTTGCACGTGCAGCTTTGGGTGTTCCTGAAGCCGGTAACTTTCCTGCCGCCATCAAAACTACAGCCGAATGGTTTCCCAAGAAAGAACGCGCGCTGGCAACAGGCATTTTTAATTCAGGTACAAATGTCGGGGCTATTATCGCACCGATGGTTGTTCCGTTGATTGCCGTAACAATGGGATGGCAATGGGCTTTTATTATAACCGGTGCAATTGGTTTGATATGGTTGATTTTCTGGCAGATTATGTATGATACGCCCGAAAAGAAGCTGGCTAAAGGACAGTTGAAACAGAGTGAATACGACTATATTCTTAG
>JBBRGI010000077.1:0-13286 GCA_038240855.1 Bacteroidales bacterium
GATAATTATATGAAAGAGAGTGGATTAAAATCCCAGCCACTGGAGCCATGTCCTTCAGTTACCTGGAATCTTAGCGCCCTTCCTTTTTCACTTTCATTTGATTGGGGAACAGGATGCACCGGGACCGATAACCTGAGCCGGAAAGGAAAAATTACGGTTAGCCTGACAGGAAAAATGGATGTTGCAAATTCAATAGCCACTTTTGCGTTCGATAATTATTATACCCAGGGATACAAATTAACCGGAGTTCACAAACTTACCTATGTCGGTTTTCTGGCAGGTACCAGCCACCCAAAATATTATGTTTTTACTGAAGCCAGGATTGATTTCCCGAACGGCAAATTCATGACCTACAGGTCTGAATCCTTTCGGATATTGGCCGAAGGTGCCTCTACAGTCGCTTTGGAGGATGATGTATGGCGAACCGAAGGCACGTCAAGAGGTGTAACCGCTGACGGGGTAAGCTGGACGGCAAGAGTTAACAGCGCGTTGGTAAAATATGCCACCTGCAGGTGGATCAGCAAGGGTATCATGTTGATTACGCCAAAAGATTTGCCTGAATTTAAAGTTGATTTTGGTGAAGGTACCTGTGATAATAAAGCAACGGTCACTAAAAATGATAAGACTTATACTATTGAAATGAAGTAGGCATTCAAATTTTCAAAGATAATAATCTTGGAAGGCTGCCCCGCATTGAACCGGCAGCCTTTCTTATAGACTATCTTTTTGTATCCCGGTGACTGTTTTTGCCAAACTCCCAAATAGTATTTTTGGAGCCCAATTTTCTACCTCGAAAATGTTATTACTTTTATCGTCAATGACACTGGAGAAAAAACATATTCTTTTTGACGACATCAGGAATGGCAAAGAGGAAGCGTTTAATAAGGCTTTCGATTTGTATTATTCGTGCCTGTGCTTTTATACCGATAAAATTCTCCATGATTTTGATTTGTCGCGATCGGTTGCTCAGCAAGTGTTTGTCGATTTGTGGATCAAACGCGAAAGGCTTCAGGTCGATTCCCTGCAATCATATTTATACCAGTCGGCTCGGAATGCTTCGCTTGATTTATTGAAACACAAAAAGGCCGAATCGAGATACCTTTCTATGCTTGATAAAGTGGAATCGGGACAGCTTAATGACCCAATGGAAGAGGCAGAACTGGCCAATCGCATCAACCGGGCCATACAGCATCTTCCGGAGAAATGCCGCGAAATTTTTGTACTGTGCCGCTTCGAAGAACTGAAATATGCCGAAATAGCCGCCCGGCTCAACATTTCGGTAAAAACAGTGGAGATGCAGGTGAGTATCGCTTTGAAAAAATTACGAAATGAATTAGCTGATTATTAAATGATTCAAATGCTGAATATTATTTTTCCGAAAAAATATCCATCTCCTTACAGGGTAATTTAGCCTCAAGTCGTCAAGGTGATAAATAATGATATTCCACAATTGACGAATGGAAAACGATCTCAATCATATAGACTTGCTAATTTCCGGTTATCTGAATGGGGAAGCTAACCAAGCAGAAAAAGTAGTATTAACCAGTTGGATCGGTGAAGCAGCTGCAAATAAAATATTTTTTGATGAAAGTAAAAGGATTTGGAAAAAGAGCCAAACTTATCTCCCATCCTCCGAAATCATATCTGACCGCGAAAAAATCAAAGACCAAATTATTCAGCAACTATCTAAACCCGCAAAACCTGTGAGTTTAATCACATGGATTTACCGGGCGGCGGCAATTCTGGCCTTTCCTATTATGCTGGGCATCGGTTGGCACCTGGGCTCAGACGGAAAGAGTGAAACCGCGATGTGCGAAGTTACAGCGCCGAAAGGTCAGATTTCGCAGTGTGTATTAGCTGACGGAACCCAGGTATGGCTCAATGCCGGTTCCACCCTAAAATACGATCCATCTTTAAAGGGAAATTTTCGGGAAGTCAGTCTCGATGGAGAAGCCTATTTTAAAGTATCCAGAAACAAACATAAGCCCTTTGTAGTAACCACTGCACATGCACAAATAAAAGTGTTAGGTACTGTTTTTAACCTGAAATCTTATAAAGGAGAAAATAAAGTAGTTACCACACTGGAGGAAGGCAGCGTTGAATTTAGCCTGATTGGAAATACTGCCAAACCGGTAAAACTGAATCCTGGGGAACAGGTTGTTTTCAATATTTCGGATAAGAAGATCACCCTAGGCAAGGTGGAAACTTATTTGCACACAGCCTGGAAAGATGGGAAGTTTGTTTTTAAGGATGCTGATTTGAAGACAATCATTAACGAACTTGAAAAATTATACGATGTCAGGATTCATCTGCAAAACGATTCGCTGCTGAATGTGCGCTTCAGAGGAATGTTTGAATATGAACAAAACATTTTTAGCGCTCTCGAAACCCTTGAACGAACAACCATTATCAAATATAGGATAAACGGACGGGATATCTGGTTGCAATAGAATATGCACTAACTAAATATTAACATCTAAATTGAAAAATCTATGAGAAATTAAGCTGAAGTTGATTATTTATGTGAATTCCAATACAATTTGGAGCACAAAAAACAACAGGAACAGCTGTGAACTGTCCCTGTTGCAAAAAACGAGAATCATTTTTTTACTTAAAAACAACCAAATTTATGAAAATTATTCGACAATCGAATGATGACTCTTGGCTATCATTCAAAAAAATCTGGCTAATTATGAAATTGAATTTTATTTTTTTCCTTTTAATGGTGTTGCAGGTAACGGCAAGTGTATCGGGCCAGAATACCCGCTTAGACCTGAAAATGACGAATGCCACGATTTCAAAGGTTTTTGATGAAATTGAACGTCAATCTGATGTGTATTTTTTTTACAATAAAAGTCAGATCAATGAAAGCAGAACGATCAGTGTTGACTACCGGAATAAAACTATTGATGAAATTCTGAAAACATTAGTTTCAGAATTAAACCTGAACTATGAATATGCAGGAAAAAATATTATTATCAAATCGGCTCCTGCAAATAATTCACAGCAACAGGGATCGAAAGTCACCGGAGAGGTGAAGAATGCGGCAGGTGAAACATTGCCAGGCGTAACAGTTATGGTAAAAGGCACCACTTCGGGAACCATTACTGATGCAGACGGGAAATACGAATTAACAAATGTTCCGGCTGAAGGAACCCTTGTTTTTTCCTTTGTTGGGATGAAGAAAATTGAAATCGGCGTTGCAGGTAAAAGCACCGTGGATGCTGTTTTGGAAGACGAAACCTTCGGCATTGAAGAAGTGGTGGCCATTGGCTACGGTACCGTCAGAAAAATCGACCTCACCGGAGCAGTTGGCTCTGTTCAGGGCGAAACCATTGCTGAACGCCAAACTACTCAATTATCTACTGCCCTTCAGGGTGCTGTATCGGGTGTGATGGTTACACGCAACAACAATGCGCCGGGAGCAACTGCCAGTATTCGCATCCGCGGTATCACTACCATTGGTGACAATAATCCACTGATCATTGTAGACGGTGTTCCGGTCGACAATATTAACGACATTAACCCAAATGATGTACAGGATATGTCGATACTGAAAGATGCCGCATCGGCTTCTATTTATGGTTCGCGTGCTGCTGCCGGGGTTATCCTCATCACCACCAAACGAGGTAAATCAGGCGAAATTTCTCTGAACTACAATGTGGAATATGGTTTTGAAAAGCCAACAGCGCTTCCTGAATATACGAATGCTGTGCGCTACATGCAGATGTATAACGAATTGCGATGGAACGACAATGGAAACACAGGCAATGAATACCCTTTCTATGCAAAGGATGTAATTGACAACTATGCCACTCTAAACGCAGAAAATCCCAATAAATATCCGATTACCGATTGGGTTGGATTAGTCCTGAATGACAATGCGCCACGCCAAAGTCACGTGTTAAGCCTTACTGCCGGAACAAAGGCGATCCGCACCAAAGTTTCGTTGGCTTATGACAAAACCGACGCCTTGTATAATGGCCGCACCTACGAACGAATGACTGCCCGTTTTAACAACGATGTTACCATTACTAAATATTTATCGGCCAGTATCGATTTTAATTTCAAACGTTCCATCTCACTTCAGCCAAGTATCGACCCGATTTACAGCACCTTTATTGCGGCTCCGGTATATGCAGCCGAATGGTCCGATGGTCGTGTTGCCGAAGGAAAAACCGGCAACAACATTTATGGGCAGTTAAAATATGGTGGAAATAATGACAATTATTACAATCAGGTAGGCGGAAAAATGTCGATTGATTTTACACCCTTCGAGGGATTTAGACTATCTGCTGTGATTTCTCCCACATTGGGTTTCGACAAGGGAAAAAATTTCCAGAAACGGGTACCCTATACATCAGCCGATGATCCAACATTAATTTCAGGAGCATTACAATGGAATACCTCCACCAAACTTACCGAGAGCCGCAACGATTATTCACGCGTGACCTCACAATTAATAGCCAGTTATATTAAGAGCTTTGGGTTGCATAACCTGAACCTGATGGCGGGTTACGAAAACTATTCGGCTTTTAATGAAAATATGGAAGCCTCACGCGACAAGTACGAATTGACAACCTTCCCTTACCTGAACCTGGGGCCACTCGAACTCCGCGATAACAATGGCAGCGCCTGGGAAAATGCGTATCGCTCTTATTTCGGACGTGTCATGTACAATTACAAAAACAAATATTTTTTACAAGGGAATGTCCGTTACGACGGTTCATCACGTTTCCACGAAGATTACCGCTGGGGCTCGTTCCCGTCATTCTCTGCCGGCTGGGTTCTTTCCGAAGAACCGTTCATGAAAAATATTCCTGCTCTGTCATTCCTGAAATTAAGATCATCATGGGGAAAGCTGGGCAACGAACGGATTGGAAATTATCCCTACCAGGCTACAATTGCTTTTACCAATGCGCTGTTCTTCCAGGGTAGCAATGTGATTGCAGCACAAACAGCGGCTCAAACCAAATATGCGATTCAGGATATTTCCTGGGAAACTACCGAATCAATTGATTTAGGGATTGATGCAAATTTTTTCGATAACCGACTGAGAATTACCGGCGATTATTATCAAAAAACAACCAAAGACATGCTACTCGCTCTTGAAATTCCAGATTACATTGGATTCGACAACCCTGACCAGAATACAGGGAAAATGGATACCAAAGGATGGGAAGCAGAAATTGGATGGAGCGACAAAATTGGTGAAGTTGGTTATTCTGTTTCAGCAAATATTTCAGATTTTAAATCAGTGATGGGCGACCTTGGTGGTACTGAATTTTTGGGTGACCAGATTAAGAAACAAGGAAGCGAATTCAACGAATGGTATGGCTACATTTCCGACGGACTTTACCAAACGGCTGAAGATTTAGCCGCATCGCCTAAAACAAATACAACTGTGCGTGTTGGCGATGTGAAATATAAAGACATCAGCGGACCTGATGGTGTTCCGGATGGAATCATTAACTCAACCTACGACAGGGTATTGCTCGGCGGTTCATTGCCACGCTACATGTATGGCGCCAACCTCAAACTTGATTATAAAAGCTTCGATTTTTCGATGGTAGTACAGGGAGTTGGAAAGATTAAAACAAGGCTTCAAGGCTTAATGGTGCAGCCATTGATGGAAAACTGGGGAGCAGTGCCAAATATTCTTAATGGCACAAGCTGGAGCAAATACAATACCGACGAACAAAACCTGGCCGCAAAATATCCAAGGCTTTCGCAAAACAACCGGGGGAACAACTACGCTATGTCCGACTATTGGTTGTTCAACGGCGCCTACCTCCGTTTAAAAAACATCACATTGGGGTACAACCTGCCTACAGCGTTTGCGCAGAAAATCAGCCTTAAGAAAGTAAGGGTTTATGCAAGCGCTTCAGATATTCTTACTTTCAATAAGTATCCAAAAGGATGGGATCCGGAAGTTTCTTCAAGTGGTTATCCTATTACTTCTACTTATGTTTTTGGTTTATCAGTTACATTTTAAAACACAGTATCAATGAAAAATAAAATATTACAACTACTGTTTCTTTCAGGATTTATCTTCTTTTCATCATGTACTGAATTAAATTTAAGTCCCCTATCCGAAGGTTCGAGCGCGAATTGGTATTCCAACGAAACCGAAATCACCATGGCCCTAAACGACCTGTACCGGGATATTTTCTGGCCTAGGGACGCCGATAACTGGACCGATGATTATACACACCGCGATCTGACTACGCCGATAACCAACGCCACCCTCAATGGCGACTGGGGAACATTGAACACAATGTGGACGAATTCGTACAAATGCATTGCACGGGCGAATACAATTCTGCTCAATCTCGATAAATCGAAAGACAAACTGCCACAGGCAATCATCGATAAATACGCTGCAGATGCCCGTTTCGTCAGGGCTTCACAATATGCCATGCTGATTTCACATTTTGGCGATGTAGTTTACTACACCGGGATCCTCGGGTTGGACGAGTCGTTCACCCTGGCCAAAACCGATCAAAAGGTTATCCTGACTTCAATTTATGAAGATTATGATTTTGCGGCATCAAAATTACCTGTTTCGTATGGCAGCCAGAATATGCACGCCACAAAAGGCTCTGCTTTGGCTATGAAAGCACGTATCGCATTGTTTTACAAAGACTACGCGATTGCCCGCGATGCTGCCAAAGCTTGTATCGACTTAAATACCTATGAATTATTTGCGGATTATTCAACGCTGTTCCTATCGAAAACAAAGAATCCGAAAGAAATGGTTTTCGGAATTCCACGATCGACGGTTCTGAATGTAACCATTGGCGATACCAAAAACTTCGTTTCGAGGTTAGCAGGCGGTTGGGGAGCAGCAGAAGCACCTTCATGGGAATTGTTCTGCTCCTTCCTGTGTACCGATGGACTGCCGATTGACGAATCACCACTTTTCGATCCACGTCTGCCTTTCAGAAACCGCGATCCGCGTTGCACTGCAACCATTGTTGAGTTTCAGACTCCCTGGTTAGGTTTTATGTATCAGCCACACCCTGATTCGTTAAAAGTGACCAACTTTAAAACCGGTGCAAAAGTGACCAACAACGACACCCGCGGAAATGCTGCGTTTGCTTCATTTAACGGTCTGATGTGGAAAAAGGGCATCGACGAAGAATGGATCGATGACTACAAGGCTGAAAATGAAATCTTCCTGATGCGCTACGCCGATGTGATATTAATATATGCCGAAGCTAAAATTGAACTGAATGAGATTGATCAACCCATGTTGGATGCGACCATTAATAAAGTCCGTGCCCGCGCCTACAAAGTAGCCGTTACCGAAAAGGCCAAATATCCGGCTGTTGTTCTTGCCAGTCAGGTAAACCTTCGGAAAATTGTACGCATGGAACGCCGCATGGAATTCGCTTTTGAAGGAATTCGCTACATGGACATCATCCGCTGGAAACTGGCTGAAAAAGTGTTGAACCGCGAAATTTACGGAATGTTGGATCCTGCTGATTTACGCACCAAAGTGGTAAAACCTGGTCTGTGGTTTTTCCCGCAAACTCCTGAGATTGATGATGATGGTACTCCAGTTTTAGAGCCTTTGTTCAACGCCGGACTGATCAAAAGAATAACTTTGCGGGATTTCGATGCCACCAAACAGTATGTATGGCCAATTCCAAACAAAGAGGTCCTGATCAACACCAACCTGAAACAGAATACAGGTTACTAATATTATTGAGCGGGTGATTTCAAGACACCCGCTCAACATCAACGGACAACCAACCAAACCCAACAACCAGAATCTTACCTAAAAGGGCGCAAAGGCAGATTGGGTGTTATTCATCCAATCTGTTCTTTTTTAAGAACTTGATTTTCTGTTGAACAGAAAATTGTTCTTTCGTCAAATTAAACTTTCATACTTTCTCTCAAAACTAACTCATGTATTTCTCAAGAGAAAAATGTTTTTTACTGATGCTGACACTTTTTTCGGTGTTCGCAGCGAAAAGCGAAAAAATCAAGCACAAACAGCCTAACATTATTTTTATTTATTCCGACGATCAGCGGCAGGATGCTCTTGGAGCAAATGGAAATCGTGTCATAATTACACCTGAATTGGATAAAATGGCCAGTCAGGGCGTGCGTTTTACCAATGCCAACGTGGTTTTTGCACTTTGCAGTCCAAGTAGGGCAGCTTTGCTTACTGGTCGTTATGGAAGCGCTAATGGAGTGCTTGAATTAGCTAGCGATCTTAATGTCAGTGAAATAACTATTGCACAATATCTTCATGATGATGGTTATTTGACCGCGATGACAGGTAAATGGCACATTGGACGCAAACCTGCAGATGCCGGATTTGATTTTTCGGTTTACTTCGAAGGAAATGGAACTTATTACGGTCGATCAATTCACGATGAAGGGAAAGTGGTAGTGCCCGAAGTACACTGTGATAAGTATTGTGTTAATCGGTCGATCGATTTTTTAAAAAAAGCTACACAATCAGGGAAACCTTTTTTCCTGTTCCACAATACTCAGCTCCCGCACATGAATGGAAAATTAATATGGGATGCACGACAGGAGACGAAAGATCGCTATCGAATTACCGACATGCCTGTTGCTGTTAACAGGCTCGACGATCTGAGCGACAAACCGGAATACCTGAAAATGGGAAGAAATCTGACACAGGCTAAAACCTACGGCTATCCTGATGCTTTAGCAATTCAGAAACACACCCGCGACTATTATTCGGTGATCTCCGAAATGGATGAATTTTTAACCAGGCTTTTTAAGGCTATTGATGAACTTGGCTTGCGCGACAACACTTGGATATTTTTCATGAGCGACAATGGCTGGATGCTTGGCGATCATGGATTCACAAGCAAAGTGTTGCCATATCGGCCTTCTACATGTGTGCCACTATTTGTACTTGGGCCCAATCTAAAACCGTCCGTCAATGACCAGTTGGTGCTGAATATAGATATGGCGCCAACAATACTGGAGTTAGCAGGAATAAAAAATGTTTCTTGTTTACATGGCAAAAGTATTGTCCCCCTTTTGTATGGAAGTAAAAGAGTTTTCCGCAAGTCTTTTGTTTACGAAGGTTTGGGAGTTTATGGTGGTGCAAAACCGAATCTCACAGTAATTAGCAATGATTACAGATACATTGAAACCTATGAAAACAATTCACTCGATGGGGTTATTTTTCGTGAATTGTACGACCAGAAAAATGATCCGGAGGAAATGAATAATTTGGTTAATAATGAAAACAGGAGAAAAGTAATTAATCATGCTGAAGCAGAGATCAGGAAACATAGAAATAGAATACTTCGAATTAACCAAACCAAAAATGATAAACATGAATAAATTATTATTGTCTTTAATGCTGATAGGTCTGTTGGTTTCAGCTTGTAAAACAGAAAAAAAAACCACTGATTCTCCAAAAGTATTTAGTGGCATCTATCCGCATCTGGCCTATTACAACAATGAGGGCGAATGCGGAACCGGAGCAGTTGTCCCATGGAATGACAAACTTTACGTGATTACCTACGGGCCCCACCTTCCGCTGGGTTCTTCAGACAAACTGTACGAAATCACAGCCGACCTGAAACAAAATACTCATCCCGAAAGCATTGGCGGAACCCCGGCCAATCGTATGATTCACCAAGAAAGCAACCAGCTTTTTATTGGCCCGTATGCCATTGATGGAAACGGAAATGTCCGCGCCATTCCCTACACAGCCATGCAGGGCCGCCATACCGGAAATGCCCGCCACCTGACGGACCCCTCCCGAAAAATTTATTACGGAACCATGGAAGAAGGTTTTTACGAAGTGGATGTTAAAACCCTTCAGCCAACAGAACTTTACAAAGATGGCAACAATGTCAAAGGAAACAGGTTGGAACACAACGACACCGGAGTCAACCCGCAAAACGCCACTTTGCCCGGCGCTCATGGGAAAGGTTTGTACTCCGGACAAGGGGTCATGGTTTACTCAAACAACGGTGAAGCTACTCCAGAGGCTCTGAAAAAATTTGATATTAAGGCAGGGGTTTTAGCTGAATGGGATGGTAATGACTGGAAAGTAGTGCGTCGCAATCAGTTTGTGGAAGTAAGCGGACCGGGTGGAATATATGGCAATGCCAATCCTGCAACAGACCCGATTTGGGCAACAGGCTGGGATCATAAATCGTTATTGCTAGGTGTACGCAGCGCAGAAACAGGCTGGAGTTTTTATCGTCTGCCAAAGGCAAGTCACAGCTACGATGGCGCTCACGGCTGGAACACCGAATGGCCGCGCATCCGCGATATTGGCACTCCGGAAAAACCCGATTTCCTGATGACCATGCACGGTATGTTCTGGCGGTTTCCCGAAACATTTACTGCTGGTAATTCTGCCGGAGTTCGCCCGCGTTCAGCTTACCTGAAAGTGATTGGCGACTATACCCGTTGGAACAATCAACTGGTGTTTGGTTGTGATGATTCGGCCATGAGTGAGTTTTTGAATAAAACTGGTGCAAAGGGTGGAATTATAGGTCCTGGTCAGTCGAATTCAAACTTGTGGTTTACTTCGATAGAAAAACCAGATCAGCTTGGCCCCAATACGGCTGAAGGAGCAGTTTGGATTTCAGAAAAGATTAATTCAAATGAAGTTTCAGAACCCTTTTTGTTTTCAGGTTGGGATCATCGTTCTGCGTGGATTAATAACGCGGGAGGTCAGTCGGTTTCTTACCGGTTTGAAGTGGACAAAAAAGGTAATAACAATTGGGAAAATTTAAAAACAGTTGCAGTGAAAGCCGGCGAATCAGCTGATGTTCCTTTTGGCGAAAACGAAATTGGCGAATGGGTTCGTGTTTCTGTAGACAGGGCGACCACTACGACTGTGCATTTTGATTATGCTGTCATCGATCACCGGACAACTCAATCTGATCAGATATTTAACGGAATAGCCAATGTTTCCAACTATGAAACCAGTGCCGGATTACTCTGGGATTTGAGCAACAATCGCAGGAAAATGGGAATTCTGGCCGGAATAGTTTCAGACACAGGATTCACGGAGTCCAGCTATTATGAACTCGATTCACTGATGAACCTGGTAAAAACAGATGATCCGGAAACAGCTCAGCACATCCGCGAAAAAGTTGCCATTCCGCAACATGTAGTCACCATTGACGAAGCATCTGTATTGATTGTTGATGATTCGGGACGTCGCTGGCGGCTACCAAAAGGAGAAGCAAGGTTCAGCGAATTAACCGACAATGGTGTTTTGCGCATTTGCCGCGAAGTTTCCACTGAACGAAACTTATTAAATTGTGCCGGTACTTTTTATGAATTACCTGCCGAAAATGCTGATGGTTATGCCAAAATTCGTCCAATCTCTTCACACAAATTCAGAATCTACGATTACGCTTCGTACCGCGGAATGCTGATTATGACCGGATTGGACGCAGCTGCTTCAAAGGGCAATCCTCATGTTGTTATATCCGAAGATGGAAAAGCGGCAGTCTGGGCAGGCGTTATCGACGACCTTTGGCAAATGGGCAAACCTGTTGGTGAAGGCGGCCCGTGGAAAGATGCTGAAATTAAAGCTGGTGTTGCTTCAGATCCTTATTTGATTGGATTCTACGATAAACGCAGCCTGAAACTTTCGCACGATTCAAAGGAAGCAGTTACTTTCCGCATTGAAGTGGAACCAATTGGCCATGGACCCTGGATGACCTATCAGGAAGATACTGTAAAACCCGGAGAAAATTATGAATACAGCTTTCCGGAAACTTTCCAGTCGCGATGGATTCGATTTGTAGCAGATAAAGATTGTTCGGCTACTACCTGGTTGAAATACGAATAAGACCTAAAGTTGCCAACAAAAGTGGCTGGGCTATATAATCAGGTATCAAAATCACAGATGAGGCGTTAACTATGGTATTGAACTGGAGCCTTATACACACTTTTTAGCACGACGTATAAGCAGGTCATTGGCAGAGAAGGAATTACTGCTTGATCTTCACCATAAAAAGGAAACATCTTATCGGGTTTATGATGTTTTTTTGTCACGATGGCTCGAGAATGAATACTGAAATATTAAAAAATATAAACCAACCATTATGTATAAATTATTTCTCTTTTCACTGATGACCATCTTTTATATCAGTGGTTATACACAGAAAAACGCGGTTCTTATCGAGGCTGAAAGCTTTGCCAATAAAGGAGGTTGGGTGGTCGATCCGCAGTTTGTTGAGCAAATGGGATCACCCTATCTTTTGGCACATGGAATGGGAATTCCGGTAAAAGATGCCACAACTGAGATGAAAGTTGAAAGACCTGGGCTATACATGGTCTGGGTTCGCACCAAAAACTGGGTTCCTGGCAAGTGGGATGCACCCGGAAGATTTAATTTGCTGATCGATGGTAAAAAACTTGAGCGCACTCTTGGATTGAATCCGGATTGGAACTGGGAATTTGCTGGAAAAGTACAACTTTCAAAAGGTACAAAAAAACTCACGCTACATGATCTCACTGGATTTGAAGGCCGCTGTGATGCCATTTATCTGACAACCGATGAAAGTGAAAAAATGCCCGATGACAAAGATGCTTTGAAAAACTGGCGTTCGCAAAAGTTGGGAATGTCAATCATTCCAAAGAAAACCGTACAGTATGATTTAGTTGTGGTTGGGGGTGGTATTGCCGGAAGTGCAGCAGCAATTGCCGCCGCCGAGCAGGGAATGAAAGTAGCTTTGATACATGATCGTCCGGTTCTGGGCGGAAATGCCAGTAGTGAAATTCGGGTGCACACACTCGGAATTTATGGTAAATTCGAGCGAATATTGAAAATGTTTGATACCGAACATTATCCAAACGGATCGGCTGAGGCTCTGAAGGACGACCAAAAGCGAATGGCAAATGTGGGAAAATATAAAAATGTAAGTCTCTTTTTAAATTTCAGAGCCTATGCTGCTAATGCTGAAAACCAAAAGATAACTTCGGTTGATGCACGTCAAACCTCAACCGGTGAGATGATTCGGTTTAAAGCTCCGCTTTTTATCGATTCTACCGGCGATGGCTGGATTGGTTACTGGGCAGGCGCTGAATACAATTATGGGAGGGAGTCGTCTTCACAATACAACGAAGCCTGGGATGCACATGGACTTTTATGGAGTCCGGAAACACCTGACAACATGGTCATGGGATCTTCGGTTTTGTGGGGATCAGAAAATGCCGGGAAAAAGGTTGAATTTCCGGAGGTTCCCTGGGCTATGGATGTGGCTAAAAAATATGCTGAAAAGAATGGTGAATGGCAGTGGGAATATTCCAGCAAC
>JBBRGI010000078.1:0-13259 GCA_038240855.1 Bacteroidales bacterium
TAGTCTCGTCTGCTGCTTTTTTTGTGGCCAGCCATGCCGTGTTGCCCGGATCGGCGGGATGAAAGTCGGGTTCCTGTGAATGGTCGGTGACTGCATAGAAATCATATCCATTGGATTTGGCCAGGGCATAATGTACCGAAGGGGGACCCTGGACTTTTTGCCAGTCCTGCTTAAGTGTGGAATTTAATACCCGGCTCACCCCTGCCGAATCAACCTCCATGAATTTTTTTGCACCCGGTACATGATCCAATTGTGAACCGTGAGAACTGGTATAAATGGTATGTGAATGGGTATTCCCTGCATAAATATGGTATACCGGTAATGACTGATTCACTTGTCCCATTAAAAATACCGGAAATATAAGCCCCATCATGGTAAGCGCACAGATTAATTTGTGTACGAATTGCTTCATTTTTAATTTATTTATTTGCTTAAAATCAATTTTTTATAACTTTCGCATATGCAGCAATAGTGCCATCACCATCATCCCATGTGTACGTGTCACCCTGTTTATACCAGTTGCCTAAATACCATCCGGCAGGTCCTGCGTGTTGTCCGTTGCCATTGTTAAACCATGAAACCAGTTCGATATCATTACGGCTGTTTGCCCAATCACCCAATCCTTTGACCCAGGCGCTTCGGGCAGTTGCAACGGATGAAGCGTGTGCACCCGTTTCAAAAATGCCAAACCTTGTGAAACCCCATGTTGCAATTTTTGTTAAAGAAGGATCGAAGATTTCCTTTGCACTTACCGAGGGATCATCAGCATAGCCATCTATGCCGGCGATTACTTTTTTGAGTTGTTCCGGCTTTACGTACTTAGCCAGATTAAAGTCATCGGGATTTCTTTTTGATTTTTCTTTGAATGTCCATGTCATGAGAACAAAACAAGGATGCACATTTGGCTTTCCGGAAGTCAAAACTACGTCAACAAACCTGGCAAATGCGTGTTGAAGTAAGTCGGGATTATGCCCGGCTTTACCCAACGCTTCATCTTCGGGTTCATGATGAAAGACCAGGTAGACCTCGTGGTTATCCGGAATTGACTGAATAAATTGTTTAATAGCCATTGCATTGGTGCCATCTGCGGTTTCTTTCCACGATGGTTTGAATGAACCGATCGAAACCTGACAAAGAGCCGGGTCAGGTGCCATTGCCGATGCTTCAAATGATGCGGGGATACCCCTGTCATAAGACCTGCGTGCATTTAAGCCGTGCCCGTCATTGGCTGATTTAATTCTTTCATTTAAACGCTTCCAGGAAGCTACTCCGTCAACTTCTGATTCGCCAATATAACCGGCGGAAGAAGAAGCCCAAATCACAGCATGAGCCGGGCTTTTCTTTGCAGGAGCTGTTTGTGCACAGCTGCTTATTGCTGGAAATGCAACGAAGATAAGCAGGCAACATATGTATAATAAGCAATTTTTCATAGAATTTATAATGGGTTGGGATTAAAAATTTCCCCAGCCTGGATTTTGGACTAAACTTTTATTTTTCAGCATTTCGCTCTCCCACATGGGAAGCAGGCTGTATTTGTCATTCCAAAGTCTGATTTCCAAAAGTTCAGCGTCATAACGATAGGTGCCATTGTCACGTTTGTAAATCCGTTGTGAATATATTTTTTCGGTCAGGTTTGCGATCTTCCAGCGGCGTACATCCCAGAAGCGTTGTTCCTCAAACGCAAACTCAATGCGTCTTTCATGCCGGATTTTTTCACGCATCTGGTCTTTTGTTAAACCGGCAGCAATAGGAGGCATTGATTTTCCTTTTGCTTTAACCGGCAATCCTGGGGGAACACTAGCGGTGTAGGCAGGGAAAATTGCGCGTGCCCGAATCTGATTCACGGCATCCCTGGCTGACATTGGGAAACCTGCCGGGGCGATATCAGGAGTGCTGAATGCTTCGTTTACAGCTTCTGCATAATTGAGCAATATTTCGGCATACCGTATGATGGGATAATTGTGATTTACATTCAACACAGTTCCCCAGGCTTTAAGATTTGCATAAGCATCGAGGAATTTCCGGTCATAGAAGCCGGTATTATACCAACCGGTAAGATACTGGGCTCCGTCAGCCACCAACGCGGAGGCGGGATCTTTTTGCCAGATCTGGTAAATCATTCCTGCGCGTGCAGGCCAGGGAGACTGGTTGTAGAATACAGTCTGATAAAAGCGTGGGTCACGATTTTCATAAGGTTTTTGAGGATCCCAACCTGAAACCGGATCGACTGTGCCACTGGCATACAGATTCATGACTTTTTCGATCCCAAGTTCGTATGAACCCGTGATATTCCCCACTGCATCTACCTTTACCACTTCATAGTCGGCCACTAGGTTCAGCAGCGGCAGGTTATTGATGACACCATTTCCATAATTGAAAAACTGTCCCGGAAGACAATTCCGTTCCAGGTTTACATTACTTCCGTCCGAAGGTTTGCTCTGATAGGACAGAACAACCTCAGGGCTGGATCTGCGGATGAAAAAATCTTCGTAGCTGCCGTATTTGTCAGGGGCAGTGGTCTGGTGCAATGCGTACAGACCTTTGGTTTCGGCGAGGAAACGTTTTGTGGCTTCAGCGGCGACAACCCACTTGTTGGCACTGTACAGACCTCTGAATTCACTGTTTTCGGGATTGGCCGAATCGTTGAACAATGGACTTGCGGCATACAGCCTTACTTTACAGATCAGTGCAAGGGCAGCGCCTTTGGTAATACGTCCAAATTCCGAAGCACTTAATTCATCAGCATGTGGTAAAAGTGGTAATGCCTTTTCAATCTCTGAACAGATAAATTCGACACACTCGTCATATTTCTCACGTGGCTGAAAAAGATTCTCCTCGTCGTATTGGTCCAGAACTTCAGTGATAATGGGTACTCCTGCATAATGTTTCAACAGATCGGAATAGAAAAACGCCCTCAAAAAGGTTGACTCTCCTTTCATCCGTTGACGGATCAGTTCGTTGACTAGCGGTTCTTCGGAGTCAGGAATCAGATCGACATTGGCCAGGAACCGGTTGGCGGCCCTGATGGCTTCATAATTCTTTTTCCAGACATTCACTGCCAAAGGTATTGATGTTGGTCCCCACGAACCAATTCCAAATAAGTGAGCCACATCCCAGTTGGCTTTACACTGACCCTCGTCTGTTGCATTTCCCAGGAATCCGGCCGATCCAAATCTGGCATAGTTCGCATTCATCTCCTTGTAAATTGCATTGAGGTACCACACCGCATTCTGAGGATTGGAGAAGACCATTTCTTCATAAATATCGTTGTTCTGCGCCTTATCCAACAGGTTGCTTCCGTCCTCCTGACAGGCCATAAAGATGGTAGCCAGCAGTATGATTATTAATTTATTGACATTTTTCATTGCTCTCAGATTTTTGTATGAACGTTCAAAATTGTAAGTTAAAACCCATATTCCACAACTTCATCTGCGGATAAGAACTTCCATCGCTGTTATTTGATTCAGGATCCATTACTTTAATGAAATCGAAAGTGAGCAAATTAGTTCCGCTTACAAAAAACCGAAGGTTGCTTAACCCTATTTTGCTCAGGCTTCTTTTTGGAACATTATATCCAAGTTCGACGTTTTTCAAACGGATGTAATCGCCCTGTTTCTGATAAAAAGAGTTGCTGCGGTGATTGTGCTTATTTTCAGCACTTGATAACCGCGGATACAAAATCTCCTCATTGGCCAGGAAACGTTCCAGCGTCCATCTTGTCTGGTGAACCTCCATATATCGGCCAGCTTCCCTGATCTGCTCCCAGGCACCGGTTCCTGACAGAAATTTGTAATTTCCACCAGCTCCCTGCCACATCATATTAAAATCGAACCCTTTAAAATTTAACCCGTACGACAAGCTGTAAACAACTTTTGGGATCCGGGAATTCCCGATCGGGCCTTCGTCAAACGAATCAATCGCGCCGTCGCCATTCCTGTCCCAATATTCAAAATCACCCAGTTGTACCGGACCAAATGTTGGCTGCGGCATTTCCGGTTTCAGAATAGGTTTCCCGTTTAATTGCAGGATCAGGTTTCCTTCACTGTCCTGCTGAAAATCGTCGGGTGTATAATAACCGAGAACTTTAAGTCCATAATTTTGTCCTACCGATTTCCCGGTTCTGCGCATGTATTCAAACCTGGGATCAACCTCATCCTGGAATATTACCGTGTTTTTTGAAAATGAAACCATTCCCCGTATGCGGTATCCCAATTGACCCACTTTGTTTTCGACTCCGGTCTCAATTTCAAATCCTTTATTTTCAACCTTACCGATGTTTTCTTTTGGCAGGTCAACGCCCAACACCAGCGGACGGGTATTGCGTGAGGTGAAAATATTGACGCGCATCTCCCTGAACAGGTCAATGTTGAAAAAAACCTTGTCTTTGAATAATTTCATGTCAAAACCAGCATTCGATTTTTTACCAACCTCCCAGGTGACATTGTTATTCCCCAGTGATCCTTCATACAATGCACTTTGTGCGCCCCATGAGTTGTCTGTTCCAAAATAATAGTTGCCACTCAGGTTGTAAGTCTGGAGATAGAGAAACCTGTCAGAGCCTATTTGGTCATTTCCTACCTCGCCGTATGATCCCCTGATTTTCATAAAAGAAATTGCAGGAACATAATTTTTAAGAAATCGTTCCTCCGATACCACCCATCCGAGTGACATGGAAGGGAAAAACCCATATCTGTGCGATTTTTCGAACTGGTCGGAACCGTTGTAACCAAAATTGAATTCTCCCAGGTACTTTTGCTTAAATCCATAGGTCACGCGTCCCACATATCCCAGGAATCCTTTTGGAACATTAGCATTGCTGTAGGATTGTGTCTGCGTATAAAGTGCCATACCTGTCAGTGCGTGGTCGCCGAAAGTACGCGAATAGTTCAGCGAATACTCCATGTTGGTTCTTTTACTATGCCCGGAACCCGCAAGCTCGTCAATCCATGGAGCCGTTTCTGCAATCACTTCTGTGTAAGTGGCATCCGCATTTAACAAGTATTTTGGAGGACGGTATCCCACTTTGGTACCCGAACCGAAATAGCTGTTAAAACTCACCATGCCCCTGAAAGATAATCCTTTGGTGATGAAATCAAACTTTTGATTTACCTTAAATGTTCCTTCAAGTATATTGTCGAGCATCCGGTTATAGCCATAATCATTAAGCACAGCCATAAGATTTTCACGTTGTCCGTCGATGTTGCTGCCATATGAGCCATTCGGCAACCTGTAGGCATAATAATACGGAGGAGTAGTGTTCATTTCACCAAACAATGTAGTGGAAGAGACGTCTCCAAGTGAAATATTTTGCTGTTCCTCAACCCTTGAATTTAAATCGAGACTTACCGTAGTTGATTTGGTAGCTTCAAAATCGAGGTTCGAGCGGATATTCAATCGTTTGAAATGGGCATTTGAAGGATATTTGGCCTCGCCGAACTGTTTGTAAATTCCATCCTGGAACAGTCCGTTGGTGGAAACATAGTATTTGAGCCGATTATTCCCGCCCCTGACATTTACATTCAGATTGTGCATGGCGGTGCTTTCTTTCAGGAAATCGGCCATATAGTCATTATCCGGATGTGTAAATGGAGAATCATGCGTTTTGAAATGTTCAAGATCGGAAGCTGTAAAGCGTTCCGGCAAACCGTCATTGTCGAGCGACTCGTTCCGAAGCATGGCTGCATCATATGAATTCAGGTATTTCATCAGTCGCGTTGGTTGCTGAAGTGTAGTCTGGAAACTGACAGTGATCGCAGCTTTACCAATAATACCACGTTTGGTAGTAATCAGAAGAACCCCGTTTGCACCGCGTACACCATAAACTGCTGTTGCAGAAGCATCTTTCAAGACCGAGAATGATTCAATGTCCTCAGGATCGAGCTGTGTGTAATCACGTTCCACTCCATCAACCAATATCAGAGGTTTGGAGTTTGCCGCATTTAGGGTAGATACTCCGCGAATGTATATTTCGGCGTCGTCACCTCCAGGCCGGCCACTGCCCACCATGGTAATCACTCCCGAAACACGTCCTGCCAATGCATTACTAAGGTTTGGAGTCCCCATTTGTTTGAGTTCCTGTGAAGTGGCTGTTGAAATGGCGCCTACAACACTCGCCTTTTTCTGTGCTCCGTAACCAACCACAACGACGTCGTCGAGTGATATCACGTCAGATTTTAGCTGTACATTGATGAGGCCCGATTTAACAGCGATTTCCTGCAGGGTATAACCAATAAAGGAGATGATGAGTATCGCTTTGGGATTACGTAAATTGATTGAATATTTGCCGTCAAAATCTGTAACGACTCCATTGGTTGTTGTTTTCTCTACGATATTAACTCCGGGAAGGGGAACTCCATTCTCATCGGTAATGGTTCCATTTACGTTGGAAACCTGGGAATACAACTGGGCTGCCCATATTAAAATCAGGGTAAATAGCAATAATTTTTTCATAGTTTTGATATTATAGCGTAGTATGTTTTTTACCACAATGGATTTTGAATAAGTGCTTTATTCTTGTTCATTTCGCTTTGAGGAATCGGATACAGATACATTTTTGTTTCAAATATCCGCAGGGCTACATCGGTAGTGAGCTCATAGGTGAAATTACTGCCGACCTTTGTAATCTTCATTCCGCTGATGTTCTGACCCAACGTCTGCTGAGCGATTTTCCACCTTCTGACATCAATTTGTCTGTGATCTTCAAAAGCCAGCTCAACAAAACGCTCATTCCGGAGTGCTGCACGCATCGCTGCGACATCACCCACAGGAACATCAGGAAGGACTGCATCCTTGGGTCGGAGAACTCTGGAGCGAACTTCGATCAGTGCCGCCCTGGCTGTTTTCCCAAATCCTTTAGGATCGACATCCGGCCCAAATGCTTCATTCATGGCTTCTGCGTAATTCAGTAATATTTCCGCATACCTGATGATCGGGAAGCAATGATTGGTTTTTGTTTCAGAGCCTGAGATCACAATACCGCTTTTCATAAATTTAGAAAGGTAATATCCTGTCTTTGTTGCATTCGTAGCAGTTATCTTGTTGTCGAGCCCGTCAACAAATGTCTCGACTGTTCGTCCTGACCAGGTTTTCCCATTATAAAAAATACTTACATTAAAACGCGGGTCGCGGTTCAGGTAAGGGTTTGAGGCATTGTATCCCGAAGCAGTTGCTGAAATACTTTTGCCGTTCAGCATCCCATAAGCATCAACCATCTTTTGTGAAGGATTGGTTGAGCCAACTCCGTTTGTATATCCAACCGGCATATTTTTCTTTTCCACTCCATTGCCTTGTGCTGAAGTCCGGATTAAGATCAGTTCTTTATTTCCCGAGAGGGTATAAAATAAATCGGCATAGTTTTTTTCTCCGTTCGTTTTAACGGTAGCATCATTTTGTGCATCGGTTATTGCACTGGGTTTATACAACGAATAATAACCCAGCCCTATAACCGCCGCCGATGCTGTCGCTGCAACTTCCCAGCGATCTTTCAGGTAGCTGCCGTATCCAATCAGCTCATTGGTTGATCCGTCATAACCTTGTCCGTTATAAAGATCATTTGCCGCATATAATAATAGGCGCGACTTAAGTGCTAATGCTGCACCTGTTGAGATTCTTCCGAGTTGTCCGCCGGACGCAATATCCGGGGCAGGAAGATATTTTATTGCAGTATCGCATTGACTCACAACAAAATCAACACAATCTTTAAACGAATTGCGGGTAATTTTCAGGTCATCATCAAGTGTCAGCGATTTGGTAATGATGGGAATTCCGCCATATCTTTTCAGTAATTCAAAATGAGCGTAAGCCCTGATAAATATTAGCTCACCATAAAACTGTTTCTTCAGCGTCGCTGCTGTTTCAGGTAGCAGGTGCAGGTTTTCAAGGCCGATATTTGACGACCGGATATACTGGTAATTTACATCCCAATGGCTGTCGGGGTTGGATGATGAGGGGGACCATGATCCATTGGTCAGAAGATCGACGGAGGAGCCCGGAACATTTGGCATAGCCTCGTCCGATGCGCTTGCAATCATCGATTTGCCTGCCTCGAGCCTGTTAAAACCGTTTGATTCAGAGGAACCATAAGGAAAGACCTGGTAATTGCGCATCACATATTCTTCTGCTTTTTTTGGTTCTGCAAAGACAAACTCCGCTCCATATTTATCATAAGGTGTTACGTCCAGTGGGTTTTCACATGAATTCGTAAGTAATACGATAAAAATCAGTAGTATATATATCTTATTTTTCATTGTTCTTGTTTTTGGAGTTAGAATTGAGCCGTAATTCCTATATTGACAATTCGTTGAACCGGGTAGGCAATACCATCGCCAGGTGATTCAGGATCGATCACTTTAATGTTATCGAGCGTAAACAGATTGTACCCGCTGGCGAAAATTCTTAGCTTCGACAATTTCAGGTATTTAAGGACACCCGGGGGTAAAGAGTAACCTAACTCTGCTGATTTTAACCTGACGTAGGAGGCATCTTTGAGCCAAAAATCTGAATTAGGCGCTTTATTATTGGTGTTATCACCCTCGAGACTCAATCTTGGATATGTGGCGACCGAACGCGTATCGACTCCGAAATCAGGATAATAACTCCATCGTTCCTGATGATGTTCCATCACTTTTCCAAGTCCGTTTGGAAAGAACTCCCAGTAGGCAGAGCCTGACAGTTTTTTCTCAACATTACCGATCCCTTCGATTAATGCACTAAAATCAAATCCTTTATAAGCCAGCTCCAGGGTGAAGCCATAAACCATTTCGGGCATCCAGCTTTTACCGATATAGGATATATCATCAATGTCGATTTTGTCATCATTCGTCCGGTCTTTATATTTGATGTCACCGGGGCGGACATTCCCATAGGTTTGTACCGGGCTGCTATTGATTTCGGCGTCATCATTAAAAAATCCATAGGACTGTAGTCCGAATTGTGAGCCAATAGGATATCCGGTACGATAATTAAAAGCGAACGGGAAATCCTGCTCCTGCATATCGATAATTTTATTCTTCGCAAATGAAAAATTACCTGAGGCAGCATAGCTGAAATCACCAAGCTTATTACTGTATTCAAGTTGAACTTCGAATCCTTTGTTTTCAACAATTCCGGCATTTCCGGTAGGGATATTTGCCGTTCCAAGCATCCTGGGAATCGTGTTCAGATCAACAATAATACCGGTTGTTTTTTCATAAAATACATCGGCGGTAAGGCTGAAGTGGTTATTAAGGAATCTTCCGTCAATACCGATATCTGATTTTTCTGTTACTTCGGCCGTGATATCAATGTTTCCCAGGGCGCCTTCCTTGTAACCACCAAACGAAGCCAGATTATCACCGATAAGATAAGAGCCGTTTTTTTCGAAAAAAGATAATTTCTGGAAATACCCGATATTGTTGTCATTGCCGGTCAATCCATGCGATGCCCGTATTTTCAGAAAGTTGATGGCAGATCTGTTGTCTTTCATGGTATTTTCTTTCGATAATATCCATCCCACTGAAACAGCCGGGAATAGAATAAAACGCTGATTGTCGGAAGTCTGCTCACTGCCCTGGTAACCAAGTGAGTACTGGACCATATAACGGTTGTTAAACATGTAATTCGCGCGCCCCATAATTCCCTGGTAATAATGCGGCATCACTGATCCGTCTCCGGCATAGGAAGTTTGATCTGCAAATACAGTTCCACTGAAGTTGTGTTTTCCCAAAGTTCTATCATAATCGAACCCAAACTGAATGTCGAAAATCCGCTGGTTGTCACCCACGCTATTCCCGTTTTGCTGGGTAGCCGGATTTTTTACCCCTCTTTCGTTGCTTATATCACCTTCATAAACCACAAACCCCTTATTCCGGTTAATCGTCTGTTCGAAGTAACTGTCGAACGAAACAGCACCCCGGGCAGAAAGCCCTTTGGCGAGGTAATCCATGTCGTACTTCATTTTAAAAGCAGCATCGGTATTCCTCACGTTATAAATTGAATAACCACTTGAATTTAATAATCCGTAGGGGTTATTTGTGTATTGTGCATTTCCCGCCAATGATTTGTCTTCGTTAAACACCGGGAAAATATTGGGCGGAAGCTGGTATAAAACGGTAAAAATACGACTCGCGCTGTTGCTCATCAGACCGGGATAATTCCGTTTTTCCTGTCTTCCTCCTATTTCCATCGAGACCTCCAATTTATCCGTCACCATTATATCAATGTTGGATCTCAGGCGGAAAACTTTAAAATCAGAATTGGTATTGTAGGCATTGGCCGCCGGGTCAACATTGTATAATCCTGTGTTATTAACATATCCGGCAGAAGCGTAATAGCGCAATGATTTGTTTCCCCCCCGAATACTGAGGTTGTAATCCTGTTGTGTTGAGAATTTTTCAAGAAATTCTTTGCCCCAATCGACATTCGGAAAATGGTACGGATCAGTTTGCGATTTGTATGCCTCCAGGGCAGAGGCATCATACTTATCGGTTCCCCCTGCATTTCTTTGCGCTTCATTATACAAATAGGCATAATTGTATGAATCGAGATATTTAGGAATACGCGTAGGGCTCTGCAGCCCGTATTTGGCGTCCAGGCTAACCTTAATCGGTTCGTCCTTCCCTCTTTTTGTCGATATTAAAACCACACCATTACTTCCCCGCAAACCGTACATGGCTGTGGATGCTGCATCTTTAAGCACCGTAATGCTCTCGATATCGATGGGATTTATATAGTTTGCATCGTTTCTCCAATAACCGTCAACAAGAATGTAGGGTGTCTGTTTTGCTCCGCCCAGTGTTCTTAATCCCCGGACGTACAATGAACTGCTTTCAAGTCCGGGTTCACCGTTACTTTGCTGGACCGTAAGGCCTGCAAGTCTTCCACCAAGGACATTATTGCGGTTAATTCCCGGGAGATTTTTGAGTTCATCCCCCGATATTGATGAAACAGCTTCCGTAACATAGTCCTTCTTCTGACGCGCCCATAGCAGATTGACATACTTAACGGTTGTTAATGTGACCAAAATTTCAGGCATATTGCCGGGCATCACCTCTACGGTCTCATAATCGGTTTTCGAAAAAACGAGCACACTATTTTCAGGTACAGCGGTTAATTTGAATTGCCCTTTTTCATCAGAAAGTGTTGTAATTGGCATTCCCTTAACTGTTATGGTTACATCAAACAGAGGAAGGCCATTAGCAGAAATAACCTTCCCGGTTAAATCCAGAGAGATGTTCTCAACGTTCGGATTCCGGATATTAGCCGAAGCATCGAACGCACCCAAATTCAGCGTTGTAACCAATAAAACTATCCATAGATATAAGATAGTTTTGAAGCGGTTTAAATAATACAGATGGTTTTGTTTCATAGAATATAATTGATTAGTTGGAAAATGCATTTAGAATGATGGTGAGAAGGAAGTATCCCAATAACAGGAACAAAAAGAAATACACGACCATTCGTCTGTCGTAAGTTGAGAAGAGAGCTTTGTAGATTTTTGTGATCATGCTGAAGAATTTTTCTCAGGTAAAAGTAAAATTCTAATGTCTACATGTATTTTGATTACAAATCAATTGCAGGATGCAAATGTTGCACCAGTTATAAATTTGACTCAAACACTTATAATTTTAAACCGGAAGGAGATAAACATGACTTTTTCGGTTGATTTACTCTGTATTTTCAGGATTACCAATGATGCCTTGAAACATTCATAAACAATTAATTTAAATCATAATTTTTATGTGAGCAAAATTGATGGTTTGGAATTACAACAGTGTTTCAATTTAAATACATTCCGATTAAACAGAGTTACGATGAAAAGACAGTGGAACAAATGTTGAAATGATGAAATTGGATTGTCCAATTTGTTTAACGCATATTTACCTGCTGATTTGTCAGTGTAAATTGGTTTTGTTATTAGGCGAGATAGTGATATTCTGAAGGTACTCGCTTGGCGAAACCTTATGGACTTTTTTAAAACAATTTGTGAAATAGGCAGGGTTGTTGAAGCCTGTTTTGTATGAAATTTCAGAGATTGACAAATCTGTTTCCCGTAAGTATTTCAGAGCAACCTTTAGCCTGTAATTTTTGAGTACTTCATTCGGAGAAAATTTGGTGAGCAATTTTATTTTGCGGTAAAGGTTTGCCCTGCTCATGCCAATTTCATCACTGAAATGTGCGATATCAAAATCGGCATTTGAAATGTTTTTTTCGATGACCTGGTATACTTTTTTGAGGAACTGTTCATCGACTGATTTGGTTTCGGAAGCAGCTAACTCAAAAGGAAGCTTCTTCCCGAAAGTCTGTCTCAATCGTTCTCTGTTTGAAATTACACTTTTCACTTTAAGCCGCAGCATTGTGGCGTTGAATGGCTTGGTTATGTAATCGTCGGCACCGACTTCAAAACCTTCCTTAACGTGCATAAATGTTGTCCTCGCTGTCAATAGAATTATCGGGATATGGCTGGTGTGAATCTCATTTTTTAATTTCAGGCACAGTTGTACCCCATCAATACCAGGCATCATGATATCACTGATAATCAGGTCAGGAATACGACGGATCGCTTTTTCTATTCCAGCAATTCCATTTTCAGCCTCAATTATATTGTAATTATTCTGTAATTGCGTTCTTATATAATTTCGGATATCGGAATTGTCATCGATTACCAATATCGTGTATTTTCTATGTTCATTGTCAATCGGCTCCGGTAAGTCGTCTTCAAATAAATCATCGGGTACCAGGTAGTGATTAATGTGTTCACTACCGAAATAGTCTTTAATAATTTCATCCTGTGAAAGATGACCTTCCCCAACGGGCAAAATCACACGAAAAACAGCTCCTTCGCCGGGTACACTTTCAACACAAACTACCCCGTGATGGAGATCAATAATCCCTTTTACCAGGCTTAGACCAATTCCTGTTCCTACCGACGATCGTCCGTCTTCGACCACCTGGTAGAACGGATCAAAAATCTTTTCCAGCTCTTTCGAAGGGATTCCAATACCCGTATTACTGATCGAAACTTCGAGGAATTCAACCGCTTTTGTCAGTTGCAGGCAATTGTATTTTTCAGGTGACAAATCTTTCAGATCGTTTTTTTGAAGTAAGGAGGTTGCCAGGATGATCTTTCCGTTTGGCGGGGTATTTTTAAAGGCATTCGACAACAGGTTGAAAAAAACCTTTTCAAGTTCCAGCCTGTCGAACCAGATATGAATTTCCTGTTCATTTGTTTTTACCAGAAAGCCGACCTTTTGTTTAATAGCCAACTCATTAAAGGCCATCGA
>JBBRGI010000079.1:0-13240 GCA_038240855.1 Bacteroidales bacterium
GCGATCTTTTCGAACAGTTCATGCATCAATTTCCCATGACCAATCCGTTCCGATTTCAGGTTATCGTACAAATCGAAATAACTGTCACTGTGTATTCTTAATTTTAAGCGATTACTATTGCCTGCAAGAATCAATCCGTCAAGTTCACGATTATCCGAAACTTCGGTTTTTGCGGTATACAACACTTTTTTGAGCTCCCCGATTTCCAGAATTTTAGTACCCGGATTCCAGAATTCGGTCAGATCGATATACTTTTCACGGTCAATGGTGTCAATCATGGGGGGATTTTCGATCACCCCCTGGATCAGTGAATTTATACTTTTATAGGTATTACCTAATTTAGCGGTATAGGGACAGAAAATAATCAATGAGTTTACAGCGCGTGTCAATGCAACATAGAGCAGATTAAGATTGTCGACTGAGCTGTAAAGCATCTCTTTATAATATTCATCAGAGAATAATGTCCGCTGCAGCGCACTCCCGTAGCGAACCAGAACCAGGTCCATCTTATCAAAAGGGGCCTGAACCGGATGGCACCAAAGGTAAGGTGCTTTACTGGGCAGAGGAGTAATTTCCCAATCGCACAACGGGACAAATACGGTATGAAACTCGAGCCCTTTTGACTTATGAATGGTCAGGATCGAAATAGCATTCTGCCCCTCAGAAAGGGTAATGGTTTTGGAACTACCCGATGTTTGCCACCAGTCAAGAAATCCTGCCGCTCCCCCCGCTTCGTCCCGGCCATACAAGAGTACGAGGTCAAGAAATGACTCCAGGTAAACCAATTCTCCTTTTATTTTATTTAATCCAAAATTTTGCGCAATGCGACTGGTCAATTCGAATAATGGTAAACTCAGCAATGATGAATCAAACGCCGCATTTCCTTCAATTCTGAACCACGACCTGAATATTTCGGGTATCGTCCTGTTCACCGTAAACCAGGAGTGATACTGTTCGGGTGAAGGTGGGTTAGCGGCTCCTTCTGTAAGGGGAGCCAGGTAATTAAAATAGCCATACACAAGATCCGATTTCACGATATCGTTATCTGAGCCGGCAAACAGTGAAAATAAATTCAGAATAAACTGTACAACCGGCGATTGTCCGATAATAAGTGAATCGTTCGAGATAACATCATAACAAAAAGAACTATCCGGATGGCTTATTTTATGCTCGAGTAACGCTTTGGCAATCATCGATCCCTCACTTTTTCCCCGAACCAGGATGGCAATGTCTCCGGGACGGACTCCATTCGCCTGCACTGCTTCAATCTGGGTGATCATCAGGGCTATAGCTGCCAGTTGAGCTTCCTTTTTTTTATTCCCTTCTTCGCATTCAATAAACTGCAATCGTATATAGCCCTCAACCGAAGCCTTCCCCGAAAAGTGCTGATAATGGTCACAGTAGGCATGTTCGATAACACCTTTCATTTGAGATGTTTCTTCCGAAATATAACCTGACCCCGAAAGCGTTGATTCAAAATCGGCATTCAATAAGCGGGCTGATTCCCGGAAAATAATATTATTGAAATCGATTACTTTTTTTGCACTTCGCCAGTTGGTATCGAGTGGAATGACCGTGCTGCCAAATTGCGACATATCTTTTTCGACCTGGGTCGCAAGCATATTCCAGTCGCCGTCGCGCCATCTGTAGATGGACTGTTTAACGTCACCCACGATAATATTGCGGCTGCCTTCCGATAAGGAATTGTCAATAAGCGGCTTAAAATTATGCCATTGGAGTTTAGATGTATCCTGAAACTCATCGAGCATAAAATTCCGGTACACCGACCCCATCTTTTCATAAACAAACGGCGAGTCGCTTCCTGCAATCACACTGCGTAACAGTTGCGTTGCATCGTTGAGCAAAACAAAATTTTTCTCCTTTGCCACCTCCTGAACTTTAAGTGCAATGTCGGTAAGCAGGCCGAACGAAAACAGATTCCCGGTTATCGCTTTTGCCGTGTTGGCCGAAATGCCCTCTGTATTAATCAGGTGAATTGAGCTTGTCAGCAGGTCATTTAATCCCGATTCGTAAACCAGGGCAATTCTATCTTTTAATTCCTGCTTATCTGTTGCTTTTGTCCACGAATCAAGGTTATCGCAGGCATCGAGCGTGCGGGTTCCCGGAAGATCAAAGTTTCCATCAGCCAGTTTATTGAAATGATTGGCAAACGATGCTTTGCCGTATTTAAAACTCTCCGGAGAAAGGCCTTGCGCCGATATAAGTATAAGTCCTTTTTTGCCAATATCCTTTAATTTAAGCTCATAATTCTCGAGCACGACCCTCAGTTCGAGGTTATATTTCGAAAGGTAGTTCTTGTCGGCCAGCTTCTTTAACAAGGGTTCACTGAATAACTTAAACTCCTCCTTGAAGAGTTCTTTGCCGCGTCCGATCAGTTCTTCCCTGAAATTCCAGTTTTTACCCTCCCTAAGATTTTCGTCAGCATAGTCAAGCATCCAGCTTTTCAGTCCGGTATTATTTTCGATCTCCAGGAATAGCCGGTCAACGGCCTCCTCAAGAACGAGCTGAGTATCGAGTTCGGTACGATAAGATGCATTGAGTCTCATTTCACGCGAAAAAGCCCTGATCACACGCTGGAAAAAACTATCAATCGTACTCACCGAGAAGCGTGAATAGTCATGTAAAATCAATTGCAAAATTCCGGCAGCTTTTATTCGGATGTCCTCATCACGCTGACGAAACTCACTTTTCAAATATTCGAGGTGTCCAGAGGGATTTCCCGAAGCAAGGGCTGAGAGGTCTTTTAGAATGCGATCTTTCATCTCTGCAGTGGCCTTATTGGTAAAGGTTACTGCCAGGATGTTTTTATAGGCTTCGGGACGTTGAAAAACCATTTTCAGGTATTCACGCACAATCCGGAAGGTTTTACCTGATCCGGCCGAGGCTTTGTAGATTTCGAGTGAAGACATGGAGAAAATGAAGGAATGAAAGAGTGAAAGGCAGTCCTATTGCAATAGTTTAAAGCGTATACGTAAAATTCCGTTTTCACACGAACTGGATACCAATTGAAAAAGCCCAATTTCGGAGCTATTTTTTACGTGCGGACCAATACACGGACATACATCGTAATCGCCGACAGTGATGATACGGACTTCATCACCCGTACCTTCAGGTAAACGATTCAGATTAAATATCTGTGCAGCATCTTCCAAATGCAGGTATTGCTCCAGAACTTCAAGATTTCGCCCAATAACAACATTAATCTGTTTTACGAGTTCAAGTTCCTCACCGGTTGTTAAAGTGCGGTCAAAATGATAATCGCATTTTGATTTCTTCTTTTCGATATGGCTCGAAAAAGACCTTTCGCAGCCAAACATTCTCACCATGGTCTGATTCAGAATATGTTCTGCCGTATGCATCTGAGGATCGTAACTCTTCATCGCTTTTTATGATTTTCGCTAAAAATAGCTATTTCACGGCAGAACTACGGTCCGGAAGTCTGAAAGTTTTGAATGATGCAATTAAAGAATGAAAGAATGAAAGTCAGTGCAAAATTCAGACCCTTAACGAGCCGCGGAACCCCCTGACAGCATAATAAGAAGGTGCTCCGTTGTGATACACGAAGACATGGTTGTACCGGCGATCAGCAAAGAGGGCGCCACCGAGTTTTCTAATCTCAGCAGGTGTTTTGATCCAGCTCGAAGTTTTCAAATCAAAATTTCCAAGTTTCTGCAACTCACGGTACTGTTCTTCCGTTAAAAGGTCAATGCCTATGCCTGAAGCCATATCCAATGCGTTATTTTCGGGCTTAAATTCTTTCCTCGATTCCTGTGCTTCACGATCGTAACATGCATTTCTGCGACCTTTAGGAGTTTCCGCTGAACAATCATAAAAGATATATTCACCCGTCTTTTCATCCAGACCAATAACATCCGGTTCACCTCCGGTTCTTTCCATTTCATTGAGCGACCACAGCTTTTCACTGCCAGCCGGCGCATCCAACTTTGCCTGTACTTTAGTCCATTCAAGACCTATATGACGATTCATGTTTTTTTCAAAACGGACTTTCAATGCGCTGAGTAGTTCTTCACTTTGTTCCGGTGACAATTCCTTTTTAATGCTGCTAATGTTATTCATACGTTTATATTCTTTCTGTGTATCAAGCCTATAATTGGCTACTCCGGGGAATAGAAATAACAACGGGGGAAATATTCAAAGATTTGGTAAACTTTCTTCATTAATAAGTGCTACACCCAGTTTCCGTCGCAGTAACCCGGTCTCATCCAGGGAAGGTTTTGGTGATTATAGAAAGGGGTGAGCTGCATGGCCATCAGTTTCATTTTGGTATCGTCCATCGGTTTAAAATTCCGCAGGATTTCGAGATTTGATTTTACCACCTCCATGCTGTCCATTCCCAGAACAATACCATCGGGGCCTTTCAGCGACAAGGCATAACGGACCAGATCTTTGGGATCAAGTTCCTTGATGGCTTCGCGCGGGCGAACCACTTTCATCAGCATCACCCCCATGCCATGAGTTTTTGCAGCGGGTATGGCCAGTTCCTGCCGGTTTTGGGGATTGGTGGCAATGTTCCAGTGGTTCATCGCCATTAACATGCTATCGAATACCCCTTTGTCGGCCATCATCTTCATGGCTTCTGCCTCTGTGTGTCCGGAATATCCGATAAAGCGGGTAACACCCTGTTCTTTTAATTTGCGGATAACATCAATCAGGCTGCCCTTTTCACTGAGCTTGTCCACGTCGGCCGATCGTATATCATGAATTTTTAGCATATCCACATGATCTGTTTGGAGGCGTTTCAAGCTTTCTTCTACCTGTCGCATGGCTTCGTTCGGGTCCCGGCTGGCTATTTTGGTGGAAATGAAGATTTCGTTTCGCCGGGTCTTTAACACTTCGCCCAATCGTTGTTCACTGGTGAAACCTAGTTTTTTATTATCATAAGCCCAGGCAGTGTCCCAGTAATACAAACCATTGTCGAGTGCATAATTAAGGATATTGAATGCTTCTTCAGCACTTTCAATGGCACAAAAACGGCTGCCCAAACCGATTGCAATTCGGGGTATACGGACACCCGTAGTGCCCAGCATTGCTGTAGGCAAACCTTTTGCATCGTAAACAGCATCTGACTTTGAATACCGGCGTAATAGGGAATATGATGGTAAAAGCCCTGAACCAGCAAGCAGTAAACCAGCTCCAACGGTTCCCTTGATAAATTTGCGGCGTGAATAGTTTGTGTGTTCCATGATCATTTCATTTAATTGATAGTCGTTTATATCACACTATTTGACCCGGTAAATCCGATACGGATTATCCGAATTCCAAATGTTCATAATTCAACATTTACTTTTATCAATTGTTTCGTAATCTCTTCGAAAAGTTGCCGAAAATAAATCAGAAAAGAACTTTATCAATAAATACAACTACGCTGTCTCCAATTGTCTGTTTTAATCAATTGTATATCTGTACGTTTACCAAAAATTGTCCCGTAGGGATTTGATATGGGTAGAAAATCGACAGCCGTGTGCAATATGCGTGCCTTTAGGTACGCAACATTGTCTTTTCTTACTATTGCGTACCTAAAGGCACGCTGCCGACAATGGACCCATGATTTCTACCAATATTTGGTACCTAACGGCACCATTGATTTCCTTTCAATAGCCCCCCGCCCCCCTGACAGCCCCTCAACTCAACAAATATTTTGCAGGGAAATGCAACAAAGAAACTATAACTTCGTCCTTTACACAGAAAACAGATCAGTTGGGAAACAAGTACATCAATATTCACCAGGACTTGCTCGATCGTTGCCTGAAAAACGACCAGAAAGCACAATTCGGGATTTACCGGCTCTATTACAAGTCGATGTATAACTCGTGCCTGCGGATTATAAGTGTACCCGAAGAGGCAGAAGATATTATGCAGGAATCGTTTCTTACCGCATTCCGAAATCTTTACACTTACGCAGGGGACGTAAGTTTCGGAGCCTGGCTGAAAAAAATTGTGATCAATCGTTCATTGGATACCTTAAGGAAGAGAAAGGTGATTTTTGAAGAGATCCATGCCGAACTTCCCGTGATGGAAGAACAGGAACAACATGAAACTGATACAATAACTGCTGAGGAGGTGAAATCAGCTATAAATTCATTATCCGATGGATACCGGACAATACTTTCACTGATTCTTCTCGAAGGATACGATCATGAAGAAGTAAGTGAAATACTTGGAATAAAGAATGTTACGTCACGAACCCAGTTTTCGCGGGCACGACAGCGGCTCAGGGAGATTCTGACCGAGAACAGGAAAAAACAATTGAAGGAGAGAATTTATGAATGATATAGATAAAATATTAACAAGGCATCGCGCCGCATTGGAAGAGGAACCACTTGACGGACACCTTGACCGGTTCCGGCAACGCCTCAAAAAGAGTAGTTTAAAACCAAGCAATCCAATATCAGGATTTCTGAAAGTCGCAGCAGTGCTTGTAATAATACTGCTATCCGCTAACCTGATTGTCACACTCAGGACTGTGAAACCAGGGAGCGAAGAATCGGCAGCGATCAATAATGAGCTGAATGAAGCTTCATTCTACTATACTAACAGCATCAATAACGGCATCCGCGACCTTGAAAAGATGGCCAGTGAGGGAATCGGATCACAGCAGGAGATTCTCCAGATTAAACATGAGCTTTCCGAAATGGACAGTATGTTTATAAGTCTGCAGAAGGATTACAAGATCAATCCAAATGACGAACGGATCATCAATGCGATGATTGAATATTACCAGACAAAGCTCGATATCGTGAACACAATAAAAACAGATCTGGAAAAAGTTAAACAACAATTAAAAATAAAAAATCATGAGAACGCTGAAATATAATATTTTAGCAGTATTGATACTGTTGATTGCTACAAATGTCAATGCCGAAAGAATCTCGAAGAGTATCTATAAAAACTATCCTGTAAATGCTGTTCACAAACTTGATCTGAATAATAAATACGGCAACATTTATATCGAAAACAACCGGACTGACTCGGTGATCGTGTCAGTCGATATCTGGGTAGAGGGGACCTCTGAGAAATCGAGGCGTTTGCTGAACAATATTAACGTCACAGTTAATCTGAGCGGCAGTACCGTTGTGGCGGTAACTAATATTGAAAATACGATGAGCGGCAATAATGAGTTTAGCATCGATTATCATATTTCGGTACCCGCTGCCCGCGAACTCGCCGTCGTGCAGAAATATGGCGCCGTAAATATGCAGGATCTGACCGCTAAAGGAATTTTTGAGATCAAATACGGGGAGTTAAACGGACAGAAATTACTTTCTCCTGATCTTTCGATGGACGTTGCCTATAGTAAGGTAAATATTGAACAAATTAAAGACATTTCGCTGGTATTAAGTTATTCAAAACTCAAACTGGGACAGGGAAATAACCTGAAAATTGAAACCAAATATTCGGGCCTGACTATCGGCAATTGCAAACAAATTGATGCCAGTTCAAAATATGACGATTACAACATAAAAAACATTGATTCATTGGTGTTAAACTCAATGTATACCGGAATTGCGGTCGATAAATTGAATCAAAAACTCAGCCTGATCAACGGATATGGTGGCGTCACCATCAAGGAGATTCCAGCCGGGTTCAAAAGTATCACTATCGAAAGTAAATATGCCGGAATAAAACTTGGAATTGCTTCGGATGCTGACTATAAACTCAATGGTAAAGTCCTGTACAGCAATATCAAACATCCCGAGGGAAAACTAAACAAGATGCGCGAAAATACCAGTTACGAGGTTAACGGAACTATCGGGAATGCCGCAAACCCCAGTGCAATAGTCCGCATAGAAAGCAGCTATGGCAATGTCAACCTGATCCCATGATCTGATTTCACGTAGGCCACCCTATTCCTGAATTCTTAAAATACAGCATTGAAGAGGTCGGATTTTCTCCGGCCTCTTCGTGTGTTTGACGCAGGCTTAGATCTCCGGATTATCACCTTCGAACGATTACATACAATCGGGAATCCGATTTTTTTTAGTGTTTGATAAAGAATAACAAATGAAAAAATTGCGATTTAAGCAGTAGTTCTTAAATTTGAAAAAAATCGTGCATTATGAAGTTTGCTGCTAAAACAATAGTTTTCCTGTTATTTGGACTCATTGCCTTTATCCCGGTTTCCCGGGCTCAGCCATTCCAGATAAAGGTCACTCTTGATGGATTAAAAGACACAAATATCTACCTGGCCCATTATTATGGAAGCAAGGTGCTTAAAATTGATTCAGCCCGGCTGGATAAAACAGGAACGGCTACATTTAAATACAAGGAGTTACGCCCCGCAGGAATTTATGTAACCTACTTTGATAAAGACAATTTTTTCGATTTCATGATCGGAGCCGATCAGCAATTCTCCATTCATACTTCGTTTGAACCTCATGCAAAACGTGTGTATAAAGATGCCGTTGAAACAGAAATGTTTCAGCAATACCAGGAATTCCTGTCTCTGCAGCGAAACAAGCAACTAAATTTACAAAAAGAGTATGAGGCGCATAAGAACAATCCCGACTCTGTAAAAATAATTACCGCCGAAATCGATAAACTGAATATTGAGATGGAAGGCTATTGGGAGAAGAAATCGTCTGAATATCGCGGAACATTTTTTGCTGATTTCCTCCGCTCGATGATTTATCCCCGGCCTGCAACCTTTATTGTTCCTGACAATTACAAAAATCCCGATTCCCTGAAATGGGTAATGAATTATAATTTTATGAAAGACCATTACTGGGATAATTTCAACTTTGCGCAACCTGGTCTTATCAGATCACCTTTGATTGATGTAAGGTTGGATAATTATTTCAAGAAAACGCTCCTCCAGATTCCTGACTCATTTTTACGTCCTACATTCGCGCTAATTGAAAAATCAAAAGCCAATGATGAAATGTTTCACTATATATCCTTGCAACGTCTCAACGATGCCATTAATTCGGAGGTGATGGGAATGGATAAAATGTTTGTTGAACTTGCGGAACGGTATTTTCTTAACGGAAAAGCGGCCTGGCTCGATTCGGCTGCACAAGCCACGGTGAAGGAAAAGGTTAGGGTGATTAAACCAAATCTCATCGGCAATCTTGCTCCTGAACTTAAACTTCCCGATTCTGAAGGGATGTATTACAGTTTGCGCCAGATGAATTCAAAATATACAATACTATATTTCTGGGAACCCGATTGCAGTCATTGCAAGAAAACCACTCCCCTTCTCCTGAAGGATTTATATCTTCCGCTCAAAGGTAAAGGCGTTGATATCTATGCCGTCTGTACGCAGAATAAAAAGGAGGAATGGATGAAGGCCATCAATGAATACAAGATCTACGACTGGACCAATGTGTGGGACCCGGCTGTGACTTCAAATTTTCGTTCGCTTTACGATGTTTACAGTACTCCGGTCATTTACATCCTCGACGCCAAAAAGCACATAATTGCCAAACGTCTCGATGTTGATTCCGCGGTTAAGTTTCTGAAACACCTGATTGACAAAGGATAAATATATATTTTTGAGATTCAGTATCCTTTACAGATATTCCATATCCAGTTCAACAAACCATCAGATAATCAGACTGATGGTAGTATCTTTAAATTGTACAGTTGTGATCATCACCCACTTCGAATCATCAATAGCCACAAGCCTGTCTCTGATTCCTCTCATATGATAGCTTTCAAAAAATTTGGCGTTGTTCATAATAAACATGTCGACTTTTTGTGCTTCCATTTTTTCTTAATTTCGTTAGGTTTGTTCCTACTCATAAGGCTTTTCGGTAACGCCCCGTTTTTAGAGTGGTTTATGAACTCCACTTAATAATAGATAAATTTAAATAATGATTGAAGAATTTATTGACTAAGCAAAACTATAACCAATTGTGTTTTTACCTTGTATTTCTTAAAAGTATTTTGTATTTTTACCTTGTATTTCTAAATAGTCTCAAAATAATGAAAAGGTTTATTACGGACCAATTAATTGATTGGAAAAATCGCACCTCCAGAAAGCCGCTAATTTTAAGGGGCGCAAGGCAGACCGGCAAAACATGGATTGTTAATGAATTTGGTAAACTTTACTTTAAAGGGAAAATCCATGTAATCAATTTTGAGAAACATCCTGACTGGCATTCCATTTTTGATTTAAACTTTGATGTACAACGAATTGTAACAGAATTAGAGATCGTTCTAAACACAAAAATTGTTAAAGGTGAAGATTTGCTCTTCTTTGATGAAATACAGAGTTGCCCTTCAGCAATCAAAGCTTTGCGTTATTTTTATGAGGAGATGCCTGAGCAACATGTTATTTCAGCAGGTTCTTTACTTGAATTTGCATTTCAGAATATTTCAATTCCAGTGGGGAGGGTTGAATTTCTGAACATGTTTCCTATGAGTTTCCCTGAATTTTTACTTGCAACGGGCAAATCAAAATTAGCCGAAATAGTTATGATGTCCCCCCAAAAACTAGTTGATCCTATCCATCAGGCACTCATCAGGGAGGTGAAGAATTATTATTTTGTCGGCGGAATGCCTGAATGTGTTCAACGATATGCCGAAACTAAAAGTATTAGAGATGTCTTTGATCTTCACCTAAACCTGGTTGACACATTTCGTCAGGACTTTTCAAAATATGCTCCATATGCAGATAAACGTTGTCTGAATATTGTTTTTGCCTCAGTAGCTAAAAATATTGGAAAACAAATTAAGTATTCCCATTTGTCAATCGATTTTTCAATACCAACCATAAAAAAAGCATTTGAATTGCTAAGCCAGGCGAGAGTTATCCGAAAATTACCAGCTGCCAGTCCGGCGGGTCTTCCACTGGAAGCTTCGGCATCTGAAAAAAAATTCAAAGCCCTTATGCTCGACATTGGTATGATGCAGCAATTAAGCGGTATGCCTGCCGATGTGGAATACCGCGAAGATGACCTCTTAGCTATTTACAGGGGAGCTATGGCAGAGCAATTTGCAGGACAGGAATTTGCTGCAGCAGGAAACGATTCACTCTATTACTGGTCGAGAGAAGAAAAAAGCAGTACAGCAGAGGTCGATTATTTATTAAGTCACAATGGTCGCATCATTCCTGTTGAAATAAAAAGTGGAGCAGCAGGGCGTTTACGAAGTATGCACCTACTACTCAAAAATTATAATGAATGTCCTTATGGATTAGTTTTTTCTGGCGCACCTTATTCCATACTCCCGGAACAGAAATTAATTTTTCTGCCGTTGTATTACGCCTTTCAAGCCGGATCCTGTGCCGCTCAGTTTGCTCTTTGATCAAAAATACAATTATCGGATTAACAATTCCTGCTCCAGCCCTTTTCGGTATTTTTCGATCAGCCGCAAAAGGATTATGACATTTTCCTCATCAACCATCTGAACGTCAAACTGAACATTCTGATTGGTGTAAATATCCCGGTTCCCTCTTGTGGAAAGTAGTTTTTCAATACCGGCGGGTAAGAAGAAACTCGATTTATCCTGTAAGTGCTTCTTATACTCATTCATGTAGATATTTAGCCCTGCAAAATCGAAGTCGCCAAAATGCAGGTAATCATTTGGAATTGTTGTTATCCATCTCACCAAATCCTTGTTTTGCGGATACCTCGAAACAAAGAGAGGTCTGATACGCTCAAACAATTTCACCTGCTTTTGGATCTGCCGGAAATTTTCAGGATTCTCAATGCCAACTATCGTGATGTTCCGAGAAGGTACAAATGTCTCAAAGTCGTAAATAAAGGTAAAAGTCCCTTCCCGGGGATTGATTGTAATGGGCTGATTATTTAACACACATTCAAACGGTTCATAACAATTCACCAGGAAACCTTTAAAAGTTCTGACCGCTCTTAATTTTGAATTGGACGAGATCTCTACAGCTTCAGAACGGCTTAGTTCAGCCTTAAGATATCCATCAACATAATTCGCCAGGTTATCGATGCCGAAATGATTGATCAGAAAAGGTGCGAGCAGATCTTTATTTGGAAGGAAAATTTGTTTCTTACTCCGACCCTGCAGTTGAACATGCAGGATGCCATTTCCAATCATTAAGTCGATCACTTCATGTTTCAATTTGCTGAATGGAATCTTCTCTCCATTGAGCAATAACATAAGCTTTTCAGCAATTGGAACAGGTAACTTCATTCTGCAGGATATTGAGATAAAATTCGGTTGACTCGTGTGATGCTCTTATCATCTTTCTTTAGTTTGTAGATGTGTTTAAATGCAAGTGCATCATTTTCAATGGGTGAGCTGTTAATCAGCAGGATATTCCGATCGTTGGCAAATTTCAGTATTCCACGTACATTGTTGGGATGAAGCTTCCCAATTTCATCCATCATGCAATGCAGTTTGAAGTCTTTAAACCGTCTGGAAGCCCCTTCCTTAAAAACATTCAGCAGCATAATGTTCACCATCGCCTTCACCAAAACATCCGTACCGTCGGAACCAACGTTCGAAAGTTTCTCCACCCAACCTGTATCGTTTTGATTCTCTTCGATCCTGAATTTCAATTCAAAAGAATCTGACAGTGCAACAAAATCTCTTTTTGAATCGTCAATTTTCTTTACAAATTGCTTTAGCAGGTCAATGGCTTCCTTGTTTTTCTTCTCCTGGCTCTCCGATGAAAACAGGTTAGCTGCGCCTAAGTTAAAATTGTTTTCATCATTGAACTTTTTAATCAGGACCAGCAATTGCACCACTTCATTTTTGCTTGGATCAATCTTCAATTCAATTTTCCTGATCACTCCCACAAAATTCCGTTTAACAAAATCATCATTGATTTTATTCACTACACTTTGAATTTTACCTGATTCGGAAACCAAATCGGTTGTTTGTTTTCCAATCGTGGTAATGATCAAAGCAAAGCGTTCATTGACCTCTTTTTCAATTCTTTCAATTTTATTCTCCTCTACAAAATCGGAGAGCATTTCGGCAAAATCAAGAAATGACCTCGTGTCTGTCAATTGCTTCGTGAATTTAAACAGGTTATATTCGCTAAATTTACCAAGAAAATCGGTAATTGTTTTGCGGATTTCATCGATGCGGTTATTCAACTTGTCGTAATAAACCTCCCTTATCTCATCTATGAGTGATTTGACCCGCTTTTCGGTTTTAATCCCTTCCTCAGGCAAAACAAAATACTCACTTATGCTGCGGTAACACTCCGTGGCCGTGAATGTTTCATAATTTTCAAGATCTTCCTTAAGCTGCCTCAACGCTTCATCTACAACCT
>JBBRGI010000080.1:0-12964 GCA_038240855.1 Bacteroidales bacterium
AATGAACTCACAACTTTAAATTAAAAGACTATGCAATTCAAAGAAAATCTAAATATAGCAGCACTTAGCATCATTGATCATAAGTTCCGGTCTTTCCTCACTATGCTCGGAATTATCTTTGGTACAGCATCTGTGATCACCATGGTGTCGATCGGTGAAGGGGCCAAAAGACAGGCTATTGCCAAATACAAGGATATGGGTATCAGTAATATAATTATACGGGATAAGGATATGACCGAAACCGAACTTGAACAGGTTAGGATGAAATTTTCGCAGGGATTATCCCTCAGAGATGCCCAGGTTATCCAGGAGATAGTTCCGGGGGTCATTGATGTTGCACCTCAGAGTGAGAAAAAAATCGATGCCCGTTTCGGGGATAAATCTTCCAAGGCAACCGTGATCGGAATTACTCCTTCACTGATTAAAATATTGAATTACCAGGTTGGAAGTGGTATGTTTATCAACAATGATCACTACGATCGCCAGTTAAAAGTCTGCTTTCTCGGCGCCAGTGTTTCACGTGAATTATTCGGATACGAAAAGCCTGTGGGCCAAAGTGTAAAGCTGGATGATCAGTGGTTCGAGGTTGTTGGAGTTATGCAAACCAAGTCGCTGTTTACGGAAACTGTTGGTGAACTGGCATCTCGCGACCTGAATAGCGACATTTATATCCCACTCTCAACCTTCACAAAACGCATTGCTAAAGAAAACCGGTTCACGAGCGAAATTAAGCAGCTAACCATTAAACTTGAAAATTCGGACAAGCTGGCGCAGTCGGCTGCGGTAATCCGGAGTATTTTAAACCGACATCATTTCAACAATGCCGATTTCAGTATAATAATCCCCTACGAGTTATTGAAACAGGAGGAGAAAGAGACCAGGATTTATAACCTTTTACTGGCTTCGATAGCTGCAATTTCATTAATCGTTGGAGGCATCGGCATCATGAATATCATGCTTGCCTCGGTACTTGAGCGTACCAGCGAAATTGGTATCCGCAGGGCGATCGGTGCCCGCAAGATTGATATATTGAATCAATTTGTAACAGAAGCAGTTGTAATGAGTGTCACCGGGGGGCTAATTGGTGTGCTGCTGGGGATTACTCTTTCAATTGTCATTTCGTTCGGAACTGCAGTGCACACAAACCTTACCTTATATTCAATATTTATTGCATTTGGTTTTTCAGTGATTGTAGGCATAACTTTCGGATACCTGCCGGCAAAAAAGGCAGCAGAATTAAAACCGGTTGATTCCATACGATACTAATAAGTAATATTCATTCAGCAAGTTATGATCATAGATATCAGAAATTTAAAAAAAGATTATACGATGGAGATGGTTGAGGTACAGGCACTTCGTGGTGTCGACCTTCAGATTCCCGTAAATGAGTATGTGGCGATTATGGGGCCGTCGGGATCGGGTAAGTCGACATTGATGAACATCCTGGGATGCCTGGATACACCAACTGAAGGACAATATTTTCTTAATTCAGTAGATGTTACCTTATTGAATGATAACGAGCTCTCAGCAATCCGCAATAAGAATATCGGTTTTGTTTTTCAGTCGTTTAATCTCCTGCCCCGAATGAGTGCACTTCACAACGTTGAGTTACCACTGATGTATGCAGGTGTCGAAAAGAACAAACGGAGAGAACTGGCATTGCTGTCACTCGAAAAAGTTGGGCTTGCTGACAGGGTTCATCATAAGCCGGCTCAATTATCCGGCGGACAACGACAACGCGTATCCATTGCACGGGCCCTGGTAAATAATCCTGGTATTATACTGGCTGATGAACCAACAGGCGCATTAGACTCAAAGAGTGGTGAAGAAATTATGGAGATTTTCGGAAAACTTCACCGTGAAGGTCACACCATAATTGTAATTACTCACGAAACAGATATAGCCGCTCATTGCAGGCGTATAATCTATCTTAAGGATGGAATAATACATAGTGATAAATTAACAAAATCTATTCAAACTAATCAATAATAATCTATTCCGATGACTATTTTAAAGCCCACCATCGCCTTGTTGATTTCAATACTGTTTACATCATTAGTCACTGCCCAACCCATCTTCAATCTCGATCTTGAATCAAGTATTAGCATGGCAAAAGAGAAGAGCCGGACGATGCTACGATTGAAACAAAGCCTCGAAGGAGTTGGATATGACCTTAAAGCGGCAACCAGCAGGTTCAAAACCCATGTCGATCTTGACCTGGTAGCGCCTCGTTATTCCAAAACAATCAGACAATTCGAAGATAGTCTTGGTTTGTACTTCTATCCTGTAAGTCAGAACGTTCTAAATGGCTACCTGACTATCAATCAGCCGTTGCCGACGGATGGACGACTGTTTATTCGTTCAGGAATGGAAAATATTACGGATTATTATTACGGGAAACGCAATTCACAACTGACCTCCATAATTGGTTTAAGTCAGCCGATTGAAGCATTTTTTGGCTATAACAATATTGCCATGGGTTATAAACAGGCAAAACTGAGTTACGACCGGTCCTTAAAACAGCTCAAAAGGGCTGAACTTGACCTTGTTTATAACATAAGCCAGGCTTTTTTTACCTTACTTTCATACCATGAGCGTTTAAACATTGCCCGTCTTACTATGCAACGGCAGGAGGAGGCTTATGAAATTGCCCAAAGTAAATATAAGGCGGGTCTTATCCGGGAAGTAGAGGCGCTGCAAATGGAGGTGGATCTCGGTGATGCTTTAAACAGTTATGATATTGCAAATGTCAATTACCTTGCCCAGATGAATTTATTCAAAGAGGAGGTGGGCATGGAACTCAGCGATAGTGTAACAATTAAAACCGAACTCGATTATAAGACAGTGACTGTTGATCCCGAAAAAGCAGTCAGTCTGGCGATGGAAAACCGGCTCGAACTTAAAGAGGACGAAATAAATATCGAGCTCAACAGTATGGAAATTAAGCGGCGTAAAGCTGAAGGAAGAATAAATGGGGATATCTCTTTTAATTATGAATTTAAGGGTGTAAATCAAAGTTCAAGATCCCTCCCCATTGAAACTTCGCTGAATGATACATGGAGTGATTTACAGCGGCGACCCGGCAATCTGGGTGTTGGCCTCACTGTTAATATTCCCATTATTGACTGGGGCGAAAACAGGGCACGAGTGCGGTCGGCGCAAGCCACCTTAAACCAGAACCTGATCCAGTTATCGGGCGATAAAATTAATATCGAGCGTGATGTCCGCACGACGGTTAACCGGCTACAGAGCAATCTCAGGCGGCTGCAATTGCTTGAAAAAACCGTTGTGATTGCCGAGAAAAGCTTCGAGATTTCGCGGCAGCGCTACTCAAATGGTGATATAGACAGCCAATCTATGGCACTTGAACGGGAACGGCTTAATACGGCTTATATCACAAGGTTAGATGCCTTTATTAACTATAAACTTTATCTTGCAGATATTATGCGCAAAACTTTTTATGATTTCGAGAAAAATGTTTCGCTTTTGAGTTTGTAGTTAAATCAGTTCAGCCTTATTTTACTGTTATGGCTGAAGATGTAAAATAAGCTCAGTTGAAATCCCCTGTTGTATGAATTCACTACACCTGTTTCATTCAGATTGGTCAATCCAAGGTTATATCTTGCATCAATACCTATACCTGTTGACGGATGGATATAACCCGCACCAAAACTTACTCCCAAGTCGATTGGTTTAAAATTATCTTTAATGTCTACAGAGGTATCGTTGGTTTTCGATTTTGCACTCATCAGCAAACCTGCCTGCGGACCAGCCTGTAATCTGAATCCGTTGTCCCACATATATTGCAACAATACCGGTACATTTATATAATTCATGTTATATTTTGTAGTATTATTGTTAATATCGAATTTCGCACCCTGGAGGGAATATTGTATTTCAGGCTGAAGTGCAAATTGTTTAGAGAGGTGGATGTGTCCGAGTAATCCAACATTAAAACCTACTTTTGGGTCATACGTTACATTGTTGTCATTATGGATATTGTATAAATTTACCCCGCCTTTAATTCCAATACTTATATGTCCTTTAGGTTCATTCCCATGTTGCGCGCTTGCGGCGCCTGTAATCAACATTGCCGTCATTAATAAAAATAGAAATTTCATAGTTTTTTCTTTTATTTAAATTACTTTTTATTGTTCCTCATTTAAGGAGTTTAAATATCACCTGCAAAGGTGCGTGTGATTTCCTGACGGAATGTTATACAATTTTGTATGTTTATTACATCTTTCATACTTAGTAATCCGGGCATAAGTTGCCGGAAATGCATGATTTGGAATGGTTTATGGTTATGCCTTTATCAATGGCAAGGTGACTGATATGACAGTTCCGTTACCCGGTTCTGATTTTACCTGTACTTTCCCTTTATGGTTCTGTATAATTCCGTGTACTATTGACAATCCCAATCCGATACCGCTTGCATTTTGCTTTGTTGAAAAGAAAGGTTCGAAGATATGAGGGATATCTTCTTCGGCAATTCCTGATCCGTTATCTGAAATCTCAAAGGTGATGGTTTCTGTATCCCTGTTTCGGGTCCTGATGAAGATTTCACCGTTTTCAATGATGGCCTCAGAAGCATTTACCAGCAGGGCAATACACGCCTGCTTAACCTGGTTGGGACTGCAATAGATTAAGTCCGATACCGCTGAAAAATCTGTCAGAAAGATGATGTTTGCAATTTTGATCGGGTGTGTCATTAATTCGTATGTTTCGTGCAGGATTTCGTGCAGGTGCTTTGGCTCAAAATCGTCCTGGTCCTTGCGTGAAAAATCGAGTAATCCTTTAACGATATCGCCACAGCGCTTCGTTTCATTCTCAATCAGCTTAAGATGTTTGAGCATCGTCTCTTTCCGGGCGGATAAAAATTCAGGATTGCTTATTTGTTTGTACAACAGTTTGGTATAAATCAGGATACCTGATAAAGGATTATTGATTTCATGAGCAACCGATGAGGATAATTTTCCAAGTGAAGCCAACCGTTCAACATGCATTAATTCATGTTGAGCCGCTCCCAGTTCCTCAGACTTCTTTTGAACCTTATATTCAAGCTGCTGCGACCAGTTTTCAAGTTCTGTCGTGGCTGTATGCAGGTTGTCGAGCATATCGTTAAACGCTTCGGATACCATCCTCATATCATCGAGCTGATTGGGTTTTATTTCAACTCGCGTACTTTTATCGCCATTTGTAACAGCAAGACTTACCCTTACCAGCGCGTTAAGAGGATCCTTGATTTTTCTTCGTGTGAAAAATAATAAGAAGGAGACAAGTAATAATGTTGCCAGTATACCCAGCAGAAAGAACTCAATTGTCGCTTTTTCGATGGCAGCATCCTGAGCATCGAGCGGAATTTTGATCACCAGCGAACCAAGCACGTTATCTGTTTCCTTATGCGCATGGCACGAACTCGTGTAACACGATTTTTCATTTAGAATTGGTGATTTGATCAACAGATGCCTGCTCCCGACATCGTTTTGATTCATCTCACAATCGCTGTTGACATTGATTATTTTGTAAGACTTCTCTTTAGGTGGAAACATGGTTCTGATATTCGGATGGCAACTAATGCAGTTCGGGTCACTGTGGGAGTTGTTTGAATCGGTTGCAAAGGATGAATAAACCAGGTTTTCATTTCCATCATACATGTTTACTTCATCGATACCGGGCAATGTATTGATGATATCGAGCGTATTGCGTAAAGCACTTTTATCGTTCTCGAGCATCGAGCGATACAATGCCCCTTCAACGATGGAACCAATATTGTTACCGCTCTGGCGGATGACGGTATTCAAATAGTTCTCGTTGACTGACCTGAAAATTACACTGAACGATACAAAAAGGAAAAAAGATAGAACTGTAATAATAAAAACTACCCGGCCATATATGGAAGACCTGATTTTAATGTAATTTTTAAAAATGGCGCTTCCGGTCTTTTTTTTGCTCTTGTTTCCGAAAAACATATTATCATATTGTTAGAGATGTTGGCGAGGAGCTATAATTACCAACAGGTTTTATAATTCATTGCAAAATACAAAAAAATCAGGTGCAGGAACACCATCACTAAATAATCTTTCTTAGCGGCAACACACTGGCTTTCCCAGCCAGTATCTTAATTTACAGGCTATTACAGAGCAAGAAATTGTTTCTCGAAATCACTCCATATCTCGCGTGGAAAAGTAGACAGGGAATGATCGGTTAATTCGCCACCATCCTGCAATATTAGCCTGGAGGGTTCGGGCGTGCAGACCTTCATCGACCCTGCCAGGAAATCCTTGAACCTTTCCAACTCATGTGCGGACCAAGTTGTTGCTTCTTCTGCAAAATAGCAAGTCGTTGTTTCTGCAAGCCAGTTGGATGGTTTAATTTTATATATCCAACCTCTGCCATAAGGGTCTTCGTTGAGGATACCTGGGTTTTCATTAATTATCGAGTTTATGTTTATAATCTTTCCGGAGACGGGTGATAATATCCGGAGTAATTTCCCGTTTTGAGCAATTTCAGTCAGTAAATCTCCCTTGCTGATCATTTCACCCGGTTTTTTATGCAGCATGAACTTTACTTCACCTGTAATATGAAGCAGCAGATCGTCAAGACCGACTTTGGCGTCTCCCGATTTCTCCATAAACATCCAGGTGTGATTCCTGGAGTAAAACAATCCCTGTGGAATCTTTAATATGCCGGCAGAGATAAAGCCTAAAGCCCTCTTAATCTGACCGGTAATTTTTACCTGTTTATTCAGCAAGAGCCAGAAAGGAACCAGTAACGCAAGGAAAGTGATGATGATCAGGTATTCAATTCCTTTGGTCGCGAAAATATCAAAATAACTAAATTCGTCCATAATGTTTATTTTTATGCAATCACCTTAAGAGGAGACAGCGGGTTATTTTAATTGTGATCTTTTGCCCATGCAGGTGAATCGCGTAAAACCGGCATACGGTTTATCACCCAACGGAATATCCAGATTTGTACAAGTATTATGGTCATGGCAACCACGACTTCCATCCATGACGGAACATATCGTACTGCAGCATCCCATCTGAATCCTATGATACTAACATTCAGCCTGTTCAGAATGACACCTAGTATAGTGATGATGGCTGCTATTTTTATCAGGGTAATGTTATTGTTCCTGTAACTGATAAAGAACAGGATCATCGGAACCAGGACAAATCCTAGCATCTCGAGCAGAAACCATTGACCCATGCCCGTGCTGAGCAGGTCCCAGTGTTGTCCGTGAATAAAAATGAGTAACTGCAGGAAAAAGTAGGCAAACATGGTTCCTGCACAAATTTTAGACAAACCACGGATTATGCTATTCTGAGCCTGATTGTTTTTTTCGCTGATCTGGTCGAAAAAGACTTTATGACTGATTGATCCCTCGAAGATGACCATGGAGAGTCCGGCAAAAATGCTGGAGACAAAGAACATAACCGGGATAAATTCGTTGTACCATAACGGATGTATCTTTTCGCTGGCCATTAAAAACAGTGCGCCCAGTCCCGATTGATGCAGCATCGACAGTGTTATCCCGAAGATAACAGCCGCCAGAGTCATTCCTGAAAGAATTTTATGGGCACGTCGCGCTCCAAGCCACTCTGCAATGGTGGGTGAAAATTCAATGAGCTGGGCTACCATATACAGCAGGAAATGCCATGCAACCAGGAATAAAACCGAGCTTGCCCCAAAACTGTTCCCGATTATCGGATTGAAGATATGCCAAGGTCTGCCCAGGTCAAGCACCAGTGCTCCTGCATAAAACGCATAGGCGAGGAATCCGTTAAGCACCGTGACTCTTATGATGGAGTGATACTTGCGCATATTGAGGATGTAAACCATAAACGTAAGTACATACGCTCCTCCGGCAAATGCAACACCGGTAACCACATTGAAGCCTTTCCACAATCCCCAGGGAATTTCCTGGGTCACATTGGATACTTCGCCGATTCCTTTCCAGAAACGAAGAACAATAAGTACTATTCCAACAAGGATAATCGGAAATGAAATGATGTTAAATATGGTAAAGATTTTACCCTTGGGCTTCAGTTCCCTGATAAGAAACTTCCAGATGGATTTGCCATCGTTATCCAATACTAATTGCCGGTTATTGTTCATCTTCCTTTTCTTCGTTTAGTTTTCTATTTTTTGTTGCCTGATGAATTCCCAGTAATAAGGTTGGGACCAGTACAAATACAGACGGTACAGTGTAGAGGAAACCTTTTGTCAAAGCGGGATAGGAGGATTTTTGCAATGATGTACTCATCCCAAGCTGATTGAACGGTACAGGTGAAAGATATAGCCAGCCTGTTCCGCCTGCTTCATGTTCGCCATAAATATGATCGACATATGAATCAGGTTTTTCATAAATTCTCCGGCGTGCTTCTTTAATCAGATCACGGCGTTTCCCGTACATCAATGCCTCATTTGGACAGTTGTATACACATGCAGGACTTTCTTCCGTTTTTAGTCTCTCAAAGCACATGTCACATTTCTGAATTTTCGGATTTGCACTGTGGTATTCAAATTTTGGACTGTCGAAAGGACAGGAAACCATACAATACCGACATCCCATGCATTTGTCGGCATCCCAGGTTACCGGTCCTGTTTTTGTCTTGCAAAGCGCCTTTGTCAGGCATGCGGCTGCACAGGCAGGTTCATTGCAATGCATACATTGCCGTTTTATGAATACTTCACCTTTATCGGTTTTGTATGTATTCACTACCGTATTACAGGTTTCGTCTGTTTTACGGATTGCTGCAATTTCCTTCGATGGTTTTGGTTCGGGTAAACCGTGCGCATCCGCGCAATCATATTCACATCCCCGGCAACCTTTACAACGCGTTGCATCGTACAAAATTCCATTGAATTCCACTTCCCCGGCAACGCCGCCAGATCCCGCTGGTACAGCTTTAGCAGTGTCTCCCAAGGCAATTGTCATTCCGGTAACGCCGAGCAGCTTAAGAAAGCCTCTTCGTTGAATGCCCATAGCTTTAAAATTTATCAGGTTAAAAAATAGTATGATCTAAGGATTTGATTATATTTTGGATTTATCAATAAATTTTGTTTGAAAATCGTCCCATATTTCGGGTCCGAGGTCTGCAAGTACACTGTCTTTTATTGCTCCGCCATCCTGTAGTGTAACCAGTGCATATTCAGGGGCATGTGATTTGGCTGCTCTTGCAAGAAAATCTTTTAATCTTGAAAATTCATCTCTTATCCAATAGGTGTATTTTTCAGCCATCGTCAGGTACTGAATTTCAAGTGACCAGTTGGTAGGCTCGATTGTATAGATCCAACCATCAGCGTACGGAGAATCATTGAGAAGTGATGAATTGGAGATCAGGTTATCGTTATTAGCGGTAATCGTTCCCGAAATGGGGGAGTAAATATTCAACTGCTTGCCTTTCTGAATAATAGTGAACAGGCGTTCTCCCTTTTTTATTTTTTCACCGGCACTCTTCATCTCAATCCGGGTAAGTGGTCCTGTTACATGTTGTATGAAATCATCGATACCTATCTTTACCGTTCCATCTTTTTTCATGAAGGACCAGGTGTGCGTTTTATCAAAATATAGTCCTTTGGGAATGACAACCGAATTCTCATCAAAAAAAGGCAGTAATCCTGAAGTGGAACTGACAACAACTTTCTTTTTACCGGCAACTCGCCTGACTATTAAGTCTATCAAAATCCCAATAATTACAAATGCAAATATTGCCATGAGGATAATCCTGAGGACAGGCAGGAATTCATTTGGTTGCTTAGCTGTATATTGTACAGGTTCATTGATCTTATCCAGTTGAGAATGTCTCTCGCTGAGAACAAGATCATTGTACCCATTGTTATTCAGAAACTGTTGACCATCAGTGAGCACCCAGTTCATGAAGGCAAGTTCAGTTTCCTTTATTGGTTTTTTTGCAGAAACCATATAAATATTTCCTGCCAGTGCTTTTGGATATTTTCCGATCCAAACTCCACGGTTGAAGGACTCAGGATTCTCATATATGTTTTCCATATAATCAATCTTGCCGTTGCCGTTTTTATCGAGCGGAACAAGTCTGATATTCTCCGCCAGATTTTGGTTATCCGGATTCATAATTTGAATCAGTTTACAAAAGCCGAGAGCTCCCGGATCTTTTTGAATGGCTGAAATCATTTCCTGCGGATTGGAAACTTTTATCCCTTCAATATTAAGCTGGTCGTTGTTCAAAAAACGCTCAATTCCGGATAAGATTTCAGGATCATTCATCAAATAGATAGTTACCTTCTTATCTGAAGCATTTTGTAAGTTACCTGTTAGTGTTCCCCAGTTTTGAGCCATCGGATTTTTCAGAAATTTTGCAAGTCTTTCCTGTGAGAGTCCTTTCCGGGTTATTTCGTCAAGCATGGGATTGGCTGCATTCATGACCGGCACTATCACATCGCGGCCAACAATCATATTCCATCCGTTTTGATTGTCGGTTGTGGCAAATGATTGATCATTAATGAAGCCTATTCCATCGCCTTTCTTAAGCATCGCTGCGACATTGTCATCTGCCGATTTTATTACATTAATTTTCAGTTTTGGATTAATAGTGCTGTATTCATTGCTCCACTTCACAGTCAGATTGTATAAATCAGGAGAAGTGTATACGTTTACAGAACCCCCGGGAGAGGGATTAGTGCCCTGTGGCAGTTCCTTACTGTTTGTAAAACTGTAACTTAACAGTAAAATTCCGATGAAAAATAAGACCCTGGTTTTCATGATTTTTCCATTTAATTGATGATGTTACAGGGTATTCAATTATAATGCCAACACAAAAATGAGGCGGTAAACGACAGTATATCAGCAGTATATGGCTCGTATTGTTTAATAAATATACGGATGAAGTATTGAATAAATATACACTTTTATGTTTTAAAGCATATAAGTGCCAGATAAACAGATTGATATAGGTAGTGTAAGGATTTTAAACACGTGTTGAGAAAGTCTACAACATTTGACAATTAATTTATTTAATGCCTTTCTGAGTGTTGAAAAAGGCATTTATTTTTCAAAATATTTATAAATGGTTAAAAATGGTGTTTGTTTAACTCCATACAACGAGCCGCAAAGTGATAAGAAAGCAGGCCAATTACAGTCGGGATATTATTTTTGATCAAAAACTCAAAAGTTCCAGCCTTTGAGGTTTTGATTATTTTTTACTTTCTGCGGAAATGTAAAAAATATGACAAATAATTATTCTGCGCAAGAGGTGATTTGGTCTGTTATCGCCGGATATCAGGGGTCATTTTGTCGTAAGGATCTTTCGGTGGCCTTAAAGGAATAATGCCCGTCATCTCACCAAGTACATTCACCAGATCGGATCCGGTTGGTACGACTATCTTTGCATTATCTTTCAGTGCGGTTTCCATTGCCTGAATTCTGCGAAGCATCTGCGCGTTTCCGACGAAATACTTTTCTGCCGCTTCGTTCACGAGCGCGATGGCCTGTGCCTCTCCTTCAGCACGCAGAATGGCGCCTTGTTTTATACCTTCGGCACGACGAATCTCTGCACGCTTCTCGCCATCGGCCTTTGTTTCTGTTGCGGTGGCATAGTCGATAGCAGCAATTTTCTCATTTTCTGCCTTCACAATTTTATTCATCGTTTCCTGTACATCCTTGGGTGGATCGATCTCCTTAAGTTCTGTCCGCACAATTTCAATACCCCAGTGAGAAGTTTCATTCAGCAATGTTCCATGAAGTTCCTTGTTGATGCGGCCACGTTCGCTGTTGGCCGATTTAAGTGTTAATGTTCCTATAATATTTCGCAAAGTAGTACGTGCAAGATTCACAATCTGATATTCGATGTTGTTCACATTGTATTGCGAATTTTTGACACTTTCTTCATCCGACTTAATCTTAAAATATACCTGGGCATCAACCCGGGCATTCAGGTTGTCGTTGGTGATAATTTCCTGCGGATCGGCGTTAATCATTTTTTCGGTGACATTGATCTGGTACATCTTGTCAATGACAGGAATGATCCAGTTAAAACCAGACGCAGCAAAATGATTGTATTTACCCAGGCGTTCAACCAACGCACGGTGAGTCGGACGAACAATGCGGATGCCCAGAAAGAAAAACACGATTACAGCAATAATAACTACGGTCCAGAGATTTTCCATAATTTTAAATTATTGATTAATTGTTTAGGTAAAACGGGATTAAAAATTGTGTGTCAGCAAAAATAATAAATTTTACTGTCCAAATTAATCCTTTGCAATACAATTTTTAAATTCAGGGGACAATTGCACGAATTTCTTCCAATCTGAAAACATTGACAAATTAACACATTTACAAATTTCTGACTCTAGCTGATATTTCTGTGTTTAATTATTGTTTTCAGTTGTCAGAATACAACAAAATATAAAGCCTATTGATAATTATGAAATTATGTCTAATAAACCTATATTTACTCCGCCGCTGGCGAAAAACTGGCGAAGAAAATGAAACAAGGTACTTATCAGTATTATGCAGGAAATATGGTTTACAGTCCGATAATTGAGAACAATGTTGAGGTTTATCGACTCAAATATTTGTTGTTCGACGAAGGATTGGTCACTAAATCTGCGGGTGGGTATTCTTATGAGTATCACCTTAAAGATCATCCGCCAAAGGTCGGACTAGCTCTTGGCAATACACGAAAGAGTGTCAAGATAAAGTCAACAAAAGAGTTAATGAATTCAAGATAAAAAATATTGTTGGGTGTGAGTATGTGTTTCCGGACGATATTGATTCGGAGACTTTTAGGCCGGAGTTCTGTAGAATTAATCAGCCCTAGACTTTTTCCGGGACAACAAATGGCGCCCGGTATTGCTTTGTAAGCATTGCATTGGCTTCGGGATCCTTCGGGAACACCATTTTTACCGGATCAAATTCAAGTGTCCGGCCCAGGCGGTATGAAATATTGCCAAGATGCATCAGTGCACAGGAATA
>JBBRGI010000081.1:0-12955 GCA_038240855.1 Bacteroidales bacterium
ACATTTTCAATTTTATCCTCAACCTTCAGAAAATCTTCCCATGATATCTCGCCCAGAGCAGAAATTTGCTGGTAGGGTTGTATTGCTTTTACGGCAGCTTGACATTCGGCAACCCTCTCGTTGTACTTACCTGAATCCAGTTTATGAGGGCTGTTGGTGTTGCTGATCACTATTTTAATGCCATCGAGTATTACAGGGACCAAATCGTAAGATAAAGTATCACAATTAAGGAAAATCGCGTGATCCTTCTGACCCATAGCAGAGACAAACTGATCCATAATTCCGCAATTTACAAGCGCAAATTCATGCTCGGCTTTCTGACCCATTTTGGCAAGTTCAACCCTGTCGATTCCGAAGCCATACACATCATTGATCAGGACACCTGTTACTACTTCAAGAGCTGCAGATGAGGAGAGACCGGCACCCGTGGGAACATCACCGTAGAACAACATATCGGCCCCCTTATCGAAGGTTAATCCCTTTTTCATAAACTGAGCAAATACTCCGATGGGATAATTAACCCATTCTTTACCGATCGCCTTGTTAAGATCTTCAACCTTTACCTCTGCCTCAAAGGGCATGTTCAGAGAGGTAAACCGCACCGATTTACGCTCAGTGGTGCGAACAAGACAATAGATGCCGAAACTAAGGGCACACGGGAAAACAAAACCGCCGTTATAGTCGGTATGTTCGCCAATCAGATTTACACGACCCGGTGAAAAATAGCCACTTACGTCGCCTTCACCAAATTTTTCAATAAACTTTGCTTTTAATTGTTCAATCGTCATATCTATAAAAATTAGAGTATTAACTGGTGGGTACTGGTAGGGGCAAATGTATAATAATTTGATGGTAAAGAAAGGAGGTAAAAAATGTTTAAAAACAGATTAATTCATTCTACAGCGATTTCCTGACAATCAACCTCGAAGGATTGCGAAATTTTATCTTCCGGTGATTTAATATCATATCGGCTAATACCTTTCCCATCCGGACGAAATCGGTTGATATGGTCGTGATTCCTCCCGCGACAACCTCTTTCAGCATTGTATCGTTAAACGAAACCAGGCCGACATCTTCACCCAGCTTAAGATTCATTTCCGCCACATTTTTCACGATCCTGACCAGGTTACGATCGGATACAACCAGATAGGCTTCCCCTTTTTGGACATTCCGCTTGTCGACTGATCGGATAATTTCGGCCTCCATGCCATTTTCACTACAGAATCTTTTAAAACCCAGGACCCGTTCTTCGGGTTCTTTCCCACCGGGGAAAACCATGATCAATTTCTGATACTTGCAAAAGAGTTCTCTTCCGGCCTTCATCCCATCATAAACATCCTGTTCAAAATCCTGGTAAATTACTGGGAAATCCATCAGATCAGACTTGAGCCGGTCGAGAATATAAACCTTATCAGCAGGAAGTTGCCCGATCAGCTCGATCGAATTGGTGAAAGTGGCCGGCATAATCACATAAGCACTGTACTTTCCTGCAGAACTTTCAATCAGCTCTTTGTAAACATTGAAATTGAAATGGTGGAAAAAAATATCAACATTTATCCGGTTGTCTAACTGACCGAGGAAAGCCGCATACAAATCCTCCTTAAAAACATTCAATTCGTCAAAAAGGAGAAAAATTTGTTTGGCAAAGTTAAGGTCGGTTCTTTCGATGTAATATCCTTTTCCGGGAACTGAAACAACCACTCCCAGCGCTCTCAGTTCATTAAAAGCAAGCATAACTGTATCGCGCGACAAGGAGAACGCCCCGCAAATCTGGTTGATTGACGCAATTTTATCGCCTTTCTGAAGGATGCCTTGTTCGATAGCCATACAGACAGAATTGACAATCTGTCTGTATTTCGGGATTCCCGCCGCTTCGTCAATATTAAAGATATTTGCCAGGTTCACAGGATGGATTTTTCAGCCATAAAAATATGTTATTTTTATATTTATCTTTACGTTTGTGCACAGATAACTAAATTTCATTTTATGGAACTAACACGAGATGTTTTCGGAAATGCCCGCAGAGGTGAGAAGATTCATATATTCACACTGCGTAACGACAATGGAGTCACCATTAAAATCACCAATTACGGGGGAATCATAACTTCGGTTAAAACTCCCGATAAACGTGGAACAAAAGCAAACATCGTCCTGGGATTTAAGTCCCTGGAAGACTACCTGACCAATGGCTATATTGAGAATTGCCCCTATTTCGGTTGTATTACAGGAAGATATGCCAACCGGATCGCCAAAGGCAAATTTTCGATCGGGGGAAAAGAGTATACACTCCCGGTGAACAATGGTGAAAACTGCCTGCATGGCGGCATTACCGGTTTCGATAAAGTGATCTGGGTTCCTAAAAAGATCGAAAAACCTGATCTTGTTGGAGTAGAATTAAAATACCGTAGTGTCCATATGGAGGAAGGATTTCCGGGGAACCTCGATCTTACTGTCACCTATACACTTAATCATAAGAATGAGTTGCACATCGAGTACAAAGCCATAACTGACCGGGAAACAGTTATTAATTTAACCAATCATTCCTATTTTAACCTCACGGGAAATAAAGAGAACATTCTTGGCCATACCCTGCAGTTGGCAGCCAAAACAAGAACTGTTAACAATGAGATGATTCCTACCGGCGAAATCAGTGAATTAGCTGGAACACCTTTCGATTTTACCACACCTGTCACCATCGGATCACGGATTGATGGTCTGGCTGACGGCTACGATACCAATTTTATTCTGAACAATCCGAATAAAAAGCTGGTCAAAGCAGGTATGCTGTCGGAAGAAACGACAGGCAGAACGGTCGAAATATCCACAACCGAACCTGCAATACAGGTATATACAGGCTATTGGATTCCTGAAATGGTTGGAAAATCGGGTGAAGTATTTGGCAGTTACGCGGGTGTGGCACTCGAAACTCAACATTATCCCGATTCACCGAACCATCCGGAATTTCCATCTACAGCCCTTCATCCCGGCGAAGTATTTAAATCGAAAACAATTTACAAATTCGGCGTCAAATCCTGAATCCCGCATGACCAAAGTCTGTAGCTCCCGGTTACAGACTTTGTTTTAAAGAACTGAACCAACGGATATAAAATCACATAATGAGAACACTGATCGAACTATTTGAATCCAGTACCGCGAAGTTTCCGAATAATCCGTTATTATGGGAAAAGCCCAAAGATCATTATATCCCAAGCTCATATCTTGAGATCAGGGAACAGGTTTATCTTTTGGGAGCCGGATTAATGTCACTTGGGCTCAAAAAGGGCGAACGGGTCGGACTTCTTTCGGAAGGGAGAAATAAATGGCTGGTTAGCGAATTGGGCATGTTCTACTGTGGTGCGATTAGTGTTCCGCTTTCTGTAAAACTCGAAGCTACAGAATTAAAGTTCAGACTTGCTCACTCCGGATCGAGAATGATCATTGTTTCGGACGGGCAGACGCCAAAGATTGCCGAAATTATCGATGAGCTTCCCGGAATAGAGTATGTAATCCATTTGGACCCTATTGTTAATCCCGGATCCAAAGATCTTTTTTTTGACGATATCCTGGTTCGGGGACGTGAATTTCTGAGTTCAGAGGCAAATAAAAAAGAGTATGAAGCTGTCCTGGGAAATGTTCAGCCGGATGATATTGCAAATATTTCGTACACCTCCGGGACTACGGCCGATCCCAAGGGAATTATGCTTACTCATCTGAACTATACGGCGAATGTCATTCAGGCAAACACCGTACTGGAAATTTTGGAACATTATAAAACACTGGCTGTTCTGCCATGGGATCACTCCTTCGCTCACACGGCCTGCCTTTACACTTTTATGCTCAAAGGAGCCTCGATAGGGTCGGTTCAGACAGGGCGAACTCCTATGGAGACACTCCGGAATGTACCTGTGAATATCAGGGAATTCAAGCCCGATATCCTGATGAGCGTTCCCGCATTATCGAAGAGTTTCAGGAAGAATATCGAAAAGGGAATTCAGGCAAAGGGAAGGTTTACTGAAATGCTATTCAACCATGGACTACAGGTTGCCTATCTCTACAATGGTGATGGATGGAACCGGGGCAAGGGATGGCGTGCGTTGCTAAAACCCGAATATGCATTGTTTGATAAAATCCTGTTTTCGAAAATTCGTGAGGGATTTGGTGGAAACCTTAAATTTTTCATCGGAGGCGGAGCATTGCTCGATACAGAACTACAACGCTTTTTCTTTGCAATTGGCACCCCGGTTTTCCAGGGATATGGCCTTACAGAAGCGGCACCTGTTATCTCGGCAAATTCACCACTTGCCGTTAAATTTGGGTCTTCCGGTAAACCTGTTAAATACCTCGACGTGAAAATTTGTGACGTCGACGGAGCAACACTTCCGGTCGGAGAAAAAGGTGAAATCGTGGTGAGGGGTGAGAATGTGATGAAAGGTTACTGGAAAAACGCCAAAGCCACGGAGGAAACTCTTAAAGACGGGTGGCTTCATACGGGTGATTCCGCATATTTATCATCCGACGGCTACCTGTACGTGTTGGGAAGGTTTAAAAGTCTGCTGATCGGGAACGATGGTGAAAAATACAGCCCCGAAGGGATTGAGGAAGCCATTGTTGAACAGTCGCCGTATATCGATCAGGCGATGCTTTATAATAATCAGAACGCTTATACAACAGGATTTATCGTTCCCAATATTTCTGCCATTAACCGGACATTAGCCAAACATGGCCTGACTCCCGGCAGCAAAGAGGGAATCAACAAGTCGCTTGAAATTATTAAGCAGGAAATTGATGCTTACCGCAAAGGGGGCAAATTCGATGGTATGTTTCCCGAAAGGTGGCTGCCATCTGCGGTAGTTGTGCTACCGGAAGCTTTTACTGAGCAGAATCATTTACTGAACAGCACCCTGAAGATGGTTCGGGGAAAAATCATAGAATATTTTAATCCGGAGATGGATTTTATTTATACCCCTGAAGCAAAAGAAATTATCAACGTCAGGAATAGTGAATCCATCCGGAAATGGGATAAGCACACCTAGACCCAGACCTGACAGGTTTTGGAACCTGACAAGGCCTGACGGATCGATTACTGTTTGATCCTGTAAAGCAGCCACCACGGCGTACGGGGTGAAGCATGATGTTCGTAATGATAACCAAAGAAATAGCAAGTGAGCAACGCCATAAAATGGTTGCGCCGCTGCGAGCGTGCTTTATGCGGTTTCATTGAATCGGTGTGAGGTAATCGATGGGGAACAAAGGTCCCAAAATAAAACAGTTGAAAAGTCGATAAAACGGAGGGTACGATACATAAGACAATTAGTTGTAACTCGCTGAACCAAACGAGGCCAATATTGAAAAGTCCGGCCATAACCAGGATTTGCCAAATGGTAATATACTGACGCATAAACCGGAACCACCACACAAAAAAGTTCTGACTCCTGATTGAATAATCCGGATCTTTTGCCGTACCCGGAGCCAAATGGTGGAGGTAATGTTTTGCCTTCAATTTCGGATACCAGAGTCCGGCATATAAAAATGATGCAATGGAACCCAAAGCATTATTGATGAAAATATTTTTCGTGACGGTACCGTGCATAGCGTCGTGAGCGGTAATAAACAGTCCCGTAAACAGCCAGGTCTGTAATAACAGGTGCAACCAGAACCCTAAATCAGCGGGGTCGATTTGCTGGTATAAAAGAATATAAATCTGATGTATGCCCCAAAATAACAGGATAACTATGGCGTATAAAATTCCCATCTCTTAATGCAATTATATTAAAATTCCCATAAAGATAATCTTTCATATTCAGATCAACAGGTACAGATGTCTTTAAAATGCCTCCCAAGGTGGCAGCTTCGGGAAAAATGGAGTTAAGCGGAAAATTTTCTTCCCATATTCAGACGGGAAAATACCAGTACACGCCCGATGGGAGAACATTCATATCTGTCTCTTTCAATAGTTGACATGCTTTGCCAATACGGACCTGATTTACCACTGATATAAGGCTTTTGCGGGTTCCTTTTTTAAAAAAACGACAAAAAGCGTTTTTATTCATGCCAATATGTTCAGCTATTGCTTGTGCCTTCATATTCATTTTTTCATCAAAGAAGATTTCGTCATTTTTCCAAACATGTGGAAGATTGCTGCCAACCAGGACAAGATCACCCGGTCCGAAATTTTCAATACAGTCTCCGACCTGCCTTTGCCCATAACTTTTTAGAATCAATGTCAATTCACAATCAGGATGAAAATGCCAGGGATTATAAAAGTGATTATACTCATCACCATCAAATGAAATCGATGTGTTCAGGGTTGTTCGTTCTCTTACCAGGATTGCTTTCATATTATACCATTAAATTCAAAAATGCTAATATTTTCCCATAATCAGCTAAAAACAGAAAGAATAATTCAATATTGCTCCATTAACTTTGCCTTTGTTGACAGTACGAATTTTTATAGAATGTTTTCTCAAGAAATGACCAAAAATCCGTTAAATCAATCACAGATTAAACTATAAATAATAATTGTAACAAATGAGATCATTATACTTATCTTTATTTTTATTTACTTGTCTGATTACCAATGCTCAATCTGTCTTTGACAAAGAATCAGTTAAGTCTGTCATGGACAAAGTAAACAAGTACCAGTTTGAGAATCCTTGGCAAGAGTTTGATGACAACTGGATACGAGGAACCTATTACACAGGGGTGATGGCCTGCTACCAGGCTACCGGCGATAAAAAATACCTGGAACAATGTGATGCGCTGGGGAACAAGTTGAATTGGCAAATTCCTTCTTTGAAACCTGACTCGAAAGGGAGTGGCGTAAATTTATTAACCTGCGGCCAAACCTGGCTTGAAAGTTATATGGCTAAAAAGAATAAGGACAAGATTAAAACCATTATATCCAATCTGGAAAATCCTGCTCTGCGAAATCCTGTTTCCAAACCGCTCGAATGGTATTTTGAAAGTGGACGGCGCTATGTAGACGGTTTGTTTACAGGCCCACCTGCACTGGCAATGCTATATTCTGTTACTAAGGATGAGAAATATTTAATATGGATGGAAACCTGTTTCTGGGATGTCTACGGAAAATTGTATGATATCGAAGAAAACCTGTTTTACCGCGATGATCGTTTTTTCCCTGATTGTCTGTCTCAAAGAGTAAGCGATCCGAATTGGAAAGGGAACAATCAGGTTACGGCATTGGGGAAAAAAGTACTGTGGTCCAGGGGAAATGGCTGGGCATTTGCAGGGATAGCAAGGATTTTAAAGTACCTGCCCAAGGATCATGTGGCGAATAGCCTCCTAAAAAACCCCATTTTATGAATTCCGGTCCATCTCTCCGAGCTTCTTTGGGAGGGAAAGCACCATGAAAAATTTTTCCAGTAGTCAATGTAACGTATCCATTTTGCTCGAAATACTGTGGAAGAGTGACCATATCTTTATACTTTTCCAAGTCGCGAAACCATGTATTGAGAGAGTAAACCCCCGTGGTGGACGGGCGAAATCCAGTAAGAAAGCTGGTTCTGGACGGATTGCATAAGGGGGCTTGGACAGTGGCATTGGTAAAAGCCACACCACTTTCAGCCAACCTATCCATGTTAGGGGTTTGAGCACTCTGTCAATGCCAAATCGAGATTTTAATTCACAGAGGGAATGGTCTTATTTTGATATATCTGCCCGTTTATAGTCACTCTATCCATTTTAACGTTTATTGCATTTTCTATAGAAACGGCCTTCCCGGCTTTCTGAATGACAATGTTGGTCAAAAACACCCCATCCACCGGCTCTTCTTCTGTACCTTTGATTTGGATTGCCCGCCCAACTTCTTCTGCGCAGATGTTTTCTATATGAATGTTTTCGAAACGAGGCGGTAACCCTTCTCCTTCGTTTTTATAATCGGAATCGATCAGGATAGCTGCTCCGGCTTGTCCAAACGTGACATTCCTCACATATATGTCTGATATTTTGCCCCCACGATCTTTGTTGGATTTCAGGTAAATACCGTTGTTGTTCACCTTGCCCCTGAAATTGCAGTTTTCAACAAAGACCTGAGAAACGCCACCTGACATTTCGCTCCCGACGGCAAAGGCATTGTGCCCTTTGAACTGACAGTTCCGCACGACAATATTACGGGATGGCCTGCCGAGTTCCCTACCTTCACGGTCACGCCCGGCTTTGATCGATATATTGTCGTCGTTGTTGTTGAATAACACATTTTTAATAAGGACATCTTCGCACGATTCTACATCAACACCATCGTTGTTCAGTTGCTGTGAATCAAAAGTAAGGTGGTCAACAACGATGTTTTTTGAAAAAACGAGATGGACACACCAAAAGGGGGCGTCGAGAATGGTCACGTCCTGCATCAATACATTTTTGCAATTATAAAACTGTATTAATTGGGGGCGTAAAAAATGATCGCTTCCGAACACACGTTTTTCCAGAGGTATGTTGTCATTGTTCATCTGCCGTAAAAGTTGCTGATCCTTTTTCTGGCCTTTTTGCCATTGATTAAACACGCCCCCAGCATTGCCATCAATAGTTCCGGTTCCTGTAATCGCTACGTTTGATTTACCAAACGCATAGATAAAGGGAGAATAATTGTACGTCCGGGTACCTTCCCAGCTGGTTAGCACCACTGGAAGATAATCAGACGGTTCTTGACTAAAGGAAAGATAAGCTCCTTCTGAAATGTGGAGATGGATATTACTTTGGAGATGAATGGGACCTTTAAAAAAGTAATGTCCAGAAGGGACGATTACCTTTCCGCCGCTAACCAAAACACATGCTTCGATCGCTTTTTCGATGGCCGGTTTGCTATCGGCATTAACATTGGGTATAGCTCCGAATTCCAAAATTGAAAATTCATTTTCCGGGAATTTTGGCGGGACTATGCTTTCCAAAATAGACGTTACCGTAGCCCAACCGTGGTCATCAGCGCCCGGTTGTTGTACGCAGGCAGCAAACATGGACATAAAGCCCAACATAACAATAAACCTCTTGCTTTTCATTTTTTAGAAAATTATAATGTTTATAAAATGTCCCGTCATCAATGTAATGTCTCTTTATTGCTTGATTCAAATGACAAATACCCCATCATTCACAATACCTAATTCGGTTTGGGAAAATCCCGTATCGGGCTGTAACGCAAATAGGAATCGAACACCTCTTTATCGGGGCCGACCACTCGCGGATCCCGTGTTTTTTCCAATTCTTCCATCAGCCTATTCTTCATCTTTTTTTCAATTTGGGCAAATTCTTCTTTCCCAACTAAATTATTAAGGCATAAAGGGTCGTTCTGTATGTTGAAAAACTCCCATTCCGGTCGTTTGGCAAGTGCCCAGTCAAAATAAGGTTTGATACTTTCATCTTTCCAGTTCTCAATGATAAACGATTTGGTAGGAGCATCGTCAATATCGGTAAAAGCCCATTCAGAAAGGTGCTTCCCATTTTTGTCTATTCCATACATGGGCAACAGTTTTCCGTCTTTATCCAATGCCTGGGGGTTACCGGCAGGCCAGCGTTCGGGTTTAAGATTCCAAACCAAAAGAAAATCTTTACTTCGGATGATTCGTTCAGGATAGCCCCAATTCAAATATCGAGACGAAGAATGACGCTCACGGCCGGCAAAGACGTATTTCTTTGAAGGGTCAACAACCCCCTGCTTTTTAGAACGCAAAATATTTAAAATACTTTTTCCCGAAATGGGAAGCATGCCTTTTGGGCTTGTGCCTGTTAGCTCAAGGATCGTGGGGGCAATGTCGGCAAAACCCACCGGGTCGTCAACGATGCGGCCGCCGGGAAAGCCTTTGGGAAAACGCACAGCAAATGGCACATGCACTCCATAATCGTATCCGTTTGCCTTGGCGCGTGGAAAAGGCATACCATTATCGGCGGTGACCATTACGATGGTATTCTCTAGCTCTCCTGTTTTTTCTAAATACGTTAGCATCCGTTGCAGGTGTTGATCGAACCATTCGATTTCAACGGCATAATCGAGCATGTCGCCACGCACGACCTCATTGTCAGGAAAAAATCCGGGCACTTCAACATCCGCGAGGTCTTTGTGGTTTCTTTTCCATGAATCCTGTTCGTAGCTTCGGTGCGGTTCGTTTGCCCCATACCAAAAAAAGAAAGGTTTGTCGCCGCGCACGTTTTCCATGAAATATTTAAAGTTCTCGAAATAGTTGTCTGGACCGATACCTCCCGCCGTGCGTTCATCGCCAGGCTTCCCTTTTTCGTATTTAATTTTGCTGTGTTCAATACCTCCCGCATCGGTCGCACGCCAAAGCGAATCTTTTTCGTTGCGGGCATACTGAAACGGTGCAACGCCCTTACCTGTGCGACCTGTAACATATCCGTTGGCATCGAGCAAATCAATAAAGGGGATGTATTTTTTCATCCACGATGAGGCGTGCTGCCCCGATTGTTCGTTTTGCCAATGATAACGCCCAGTCACTATAGTGCTTCGCGACGGGGCACAGCCGGGTGAACCGGCAATGCAATTGTTGAAATACACCCCTTCTCTGGCCACGCGGTCGAAAGCCGGAGTTTTTATAAACTTGGCTCCTGCCAAGCTGGTATGCAGAAACGACTGATCATCGGAAATGGCAAACAAGATGTTGGGTCGCTTTTGTTCCTGTTGCTTGCCGGAACAGCCATAAGCTTGTGCCGCGAGGGCCGATGCAAAAATTAATATTGGAACTTTCATGTGTCTATAATTTATTTTATAATCCAATCAATAAACTTTTCTTCTTTCAGGCCACAATTCAATGGCGTCGTCGATAATACGGTTTGGATATCCGAGCCGGGCCGCAGGGTCGTTCTTCGGAAATTTCTTATCCTTGAATCTTTCCCAGTCTTCAAGTGTCAACCGATCATCGGTTTTGCTATATTGGAAAGCATTCAATGCCTGGAGAAATACATAATTTTGGGATGTTACATTTGCCTCTTTCATGATTGATTTAAAAGCGATATCGGGGTTGCCACAAATTCCGAGTGCTTGGGCAGCCATAATACGGTTGGCAGCAAACGAGTCGTTTTTTGACATTTCCGTCAATGCAACCTGACCAGGCATTTCTGTGGAACCGACAAGGGAAAGGGCATAAGCCCCCCAATAACGAACAATTGGGTTGGCATCTTTAATATAGCCAAGATAAGTTGTGAGTTGATCTTTTTCGCCTGAACTAGAGTTATTTGCAACTTCCAAAATCTTTTCTACCGGATAATCCTGGCTTTGGGCAAATTCGTAAAGGGTTCTGTATTTCCTTGTTTCTCCCGCCAGGTCGTGGAACATGGGTTCTGGGATTAGCCCAACATCACGTGTTTTAACCATCCAATGGTCCAGTTCCGACGAAAGAGTTTGCAGCCTTTTCTGTTGCTCGGGGAGCGAAGCGATTCCGTCAACATGCCATGGGTCTTTCTGCGTGTCAAAAAGTTCAATTGTTTGTTTGGGCTGGTAAAACTGCGATTGGATTTCGTTACATTTCCCTTCGTCATAATAATTTTCCCATGCCCTCCAATTGGCCTGAACCTCATAGCCATACCGCGTGTCGCGACCAAACGGGCGATGCGGCATAAAATTGCGGATAAAATAATATCGGCCATCGGTCACCGCCCTCGAAAAATCATATCTTTCCGACATCCGGTCGCGGTAAAAATGCACATATTGGGGAGCTTCTTCAGTTTTGGGACCTAAAAATATCCGGCCTTGCATTTTTTCGGGGATGGGACAACCAGATATAGAAAGCACTGTTTTCGCCAGATCCACAAAGCTAACCAGATCATTTTCATCTCCTCCTGGTTTTATTTTTGACAAGTGTTGCCATTTTTTTGGTAAATGGACGATCATTGGCACTTGTGTTCCTACGTTATAAATGTATCTTTTAGCGCGAGAAAGTTGGCCTCCATGGTCGGAATAAAAGAAAATTATGGTGTTGTCAGCAAGCCCTTCCTCTTCAAGTTCCTTAATTAAATTACCCGACATACTGTCCATTAATGTAATCAGGTCGTGCAGTCTTGCCCAATCTTCCCTTACTTCGGGCAAATCAGGGTGATAGGGAGGAAGCTGAATGTCGGCAGGTTTAACCCGCGGTTGGGCAGGAATTTGTTTTGTTTTGATATAATTTTTGATCCTGTCGCCACTAATCTGACTCTCATGGGTGACCATATTATTGAACACAGCAAAAAACGGTTGACCCGATTTTCTGTTTCTATAATGTGCTTCTTTGCTTGACTCGTTCCAAAGAGTGGTGTCTGTTTCGTAATTGGAGTTATAATCTTTTTTAACGTTGTTGGTGCAGTAATAGCCTGCCTCACGCAAAATCTTGGGATATACTGGTATCCTATCTGGCAACTGAATACAACTTCTCATTTGGTGGGTGCCAATGGACGATGCATACATTCCTGAAAGAATGGTGGAACGGGACACAGCACAAACGGGAGCATTGGCATATGCATGGGTATAACGAATCCCGCTTTCGGCCAGTTTATCAAGATTCGGCGTTTTGGCCTGCCCAAAACCATAACATCCGAGATATGGGCTGATGTCCTCGCAGGTAATCCAAAGGATGTTTGGTCGTTCAGGTTCGTTTTTCTCTCCTGCTATATTTTTGCAGGAAATTGAGAAAAAGGTTGCAAAGATTAAAGGCCTGGTCAATTTGTTGATTTGTTTCATGTCATTATTAATTTTAGTTAATAGTAGTCAATGGTTGCATTTTCTTCATTTTTATTGGATCTTTAAAGCTCATATATAACCTCTTTTGACCCTGAAACCTTATTTCCCGAAATAGTTATGCCGGAGGAGTTTTTCCCCACGATGATCGCAGTTGATTGGTTACCCTTGCCGGTTGAACGAATCGTATTGTTTTCAATTTTAATGTCACGTGTTTCGCCTCCAATGTAGAACCCGGCAGATTCGCCATTTACCCCGTTGTTTTCAATTATATTATTAATA
>JBBRGI010000082.1:0-12911 GCA_038240855.1 Bacteroidales bacterium
GAAGCCGCGGACTGGTTTCGCAAAGCGATCACTACACTCACCGCGCGGAATCCGAATCCGATCGATGGTGAGCCGTTCTACAATCTTGGAATAGCACTCCGGCTTCAGCAAAAATACACCCTGGCTTACGAAGCATTTTACAAATCAGTCTGGAACGATGCCTGTATGTCGGGGGGATATTTTCAGTTGGCTCAACTCGAATGTATACGGAAAAACTGGGACGAGGCATTGGATTTAATCGACCGATCGCTGATTAAAAACTGGCATCACCACAAGGCACGTCATCTTAAAGTGATAATTCTTCGGAAACTAGGTCGTATTTCAGAACGGGAACTGTTGATTGAAGAATCACTCGCACTGGATCAATTCAACTTCGGGATTTTATTTGAAAAATATCTACTTAAACCTGACAGGTTTGAAATACCTGTCAGGTTTGAAAAGGTTGATTATCCCAACCTCCACACCATTATCGAATTTGCATTGGATTATGCCTTTGCAGGATTATTTGATGAGGCTTCTGAACTGATCACCACAGGCATCAATCAGCAAGAAAATGAGTCAGTTAACCCGATGGCACTTTACTACAAAGCCTGGTTTGAATCTCAGAATGGTAATCATTCCGCTTCGGCAAAAATCCTGATAAAAGCTGCCGGATCTTCCCCCGATTATTGTTTTCCGAACCAAACCGAAGCCGTGATGGTTCTGGAATGGGTAATGCAGCAAAATCCTGCAGATGCCAAAGCTCCTTATTACCTGGGAAATTTCTGGTACAATGCGCGTCAATATATTGATGCTGTTGCCAACTGGGAACATTCGGCAAAACTGGACGATCAGTTTCCGACCGTTCACCGAAACCTGGCGCTCGCCTATTTCAATAAGCAGAATGCACCTGAAAAAGCATTAGATGCGCTCGAAAAAGCATTTTCACTTGATCCCGCAGATGCCCGAATCCTTATGGAACTCGATCAATTATATAAACGATTCAACTACGGCCCGAAAGCAAGACTTCGAAATCTTGAAAAATACCCCGGGCTGGTTGGTTATCGAGACGATCTGTACCTTGAACAAGTTACGCTTCATAATCTGATGGGCAACTTTGAAAAAGCATACGAGCTGATTCTGACCCGCAAATTTCATCCGTGGGAAGGAGGCGAAGGAAAGGTTACCGGTCAGTATGTGTTTTGCCTGACAGAAATGGCGAAACAGGCGATCGGTACGAAAGAATTTGAAAAAGCCATCGATTTACTGAATCGGGCTCAACATTATCCGGAGAATCTGGGTGAAGGTAAATTGTATGGAGCGCAGGAGAATACCCTGCTTTATTGGTTAGGGTGTGCCTTCGAAGGGTTAGGCCTTGCTGACAAGGCAACTGAAAACTGGCAAATGGCATCCAAAGGTTTGAAGGAACCTGCTCCGGCTATTTTCTACAACGATCAGCAACCCGACACCATTTATTACCAGGGACTGGCATTAATCAAACTTGGAGAACCGGAAGCTGCCAAAGATCGTTTTGAAAAACTGATCAGTTTCGGGAAACTCCACCTCAATGATGAATTTAGGCTTGATTATTTTGCCGTATCGCTGCCTGATTTACAAATTTGGGATGATGATCTTATCAAACGCAATCATCAGAATTGTCTGAATCTTATTGCATTGGGGGAACAGGGGCTATCGATTTGATGAAGGAACGACATTTTATAACTTCGTTGATTTTCCTTAACTTTGGTTGGTATAGTGAAGCTTTCACTTTAAGCTTTGGCTCTGACCTAAACGGCGGCTCTTAGTGAAGGCTTCACTTTGAGCTTTCACTCTGAGCTTAAACGGCGGCTCTTAGTGAAAGCTTCACTTTGTCCTCTAAATCAAAAAATGGAACTATGTTTTTCGAAACTAATCATATCTATCATATTTACAACCAGGGTAACAATCACCAAAAGATTTTCTTCAATCACCAAAATTATCTGTACTTTTTAAAGAAAATCCGCGAACACATTTTGCCTTTTGCTGATATATTGGCCTGGTGTTTAATGCCAAATCATTTTCATTTAATGGTGTTCGTAAAAACGGTTGAGATAGATATCGATAAAAGTGAAGCCTTCACTCTGAGTGATGCCTTTGATATTCAACTCGCTAAGAGTGAATGCTTCACTAAGCACACCAGAGCCTTAAATGATTCTATTGGTGTATTTCTTCGCTCCTATACGCGAGCGATTAACAAACAGGAGAATAGAACAGGGACTATTGTGGATTAAGAAATGGGACATTAGTAAACTTTAGCAGAGCCAATGAGTTCGGATTGCGTTAGTAGTTTGATAACATGTTTATTCCCTTTTAAAAACCGGCAAATGTTCCCATTTTTCAGCTTTTTCATTAACACAATAAGTGATTGTCGCTATTTTAGCCTCTTTTATTTCGACCTTGATATATGCTCCGCACCTCTCCATATCCAAATATTGGTTCAAATATATTGATTTACCTTTTTCATCATCCTGAGCTTCATCGCCAAGGTAAAATGTGCTCTGAAGTTCGGCTATTCCCGATTTAATTGATTTTCCTTCCTGTTTGAGCTGATATTCAATATTGGTATAATTTGTTCGCTTTAAAATCAAGGTAAAAGATTTGTCCTTATCCCTTGTCGAAAACCGGGTCTCCTTGTTTAGCTCCAAATTTGTCGGAATGGTATATTTATAAGTGACTAATGTATCGGGTTTATTTTTTGGCCTGTATGTAGTAATAAAACTATCATCAATAACTTTCAATGTTTCATTTCCTAAATAAAACGATGATTTAAGGCTTTTTATAAAAGAGGAGGAATATTTAGTGGTGTCTTTTATCACCAATCTTTTCCCATTGATCAGGGTATCCAATTGATTTCGCTGTTGCCCGGTATTTTTGGCCAGTGTATTTCCGCCCGGTCTGCCAAACGCTATCAACAGCAGGGCAAGCAGTGGCAGAAAGGCCGCCGCCTTCCACCTCCACGCTTTTTTCGATTTTGGTTTGTTCATCATGATAATCCGTTTTTTAATTTGACAATGATCTCCTTCAAAATTCCATTTAATCCAACGTCCCATAAACCCGGGTAATTCTTTTTTCAGGTAAACAAACAAGAGATGAGTGCCCGGACCATTTACTTCGATCTTCTCAAACAATTGAAAACTGACTCCATAATTTACAAGACATCCTTCCGAAATTTCTTTTGGAGTTCCGGGTTCCTGATTGCCAAACTGATTGCATGGAAATCCGAGAATAACCAACCCTTTTTCGCTGTACTTTCTATGCAGGTCCTCCAATCCGCCATACTGAGGAGTAAACCCGCATTTGATTGCTTTAACCGGAAAATATACAGGATTTGTTGCTGTACCCGGACACCAACCCGACCGGCTGCCATCACTGGATGTAACGCCGTTCCAGAAATTTCCGGAGGCTGGGTTAAATGCGCGAAAGGTGGCGCAGTCACTTCTCCAGGGGGTGTACTGAAACAAGACTTCATCGTCGAGCAGAACGGTATTTTTATTATACTCTTTATGATGTAAATTATTTCCCTAAGTTTAGGCATCCAAAGTTGGCAATTTGCTTTCTCCCGAATGAATAGGAATGAATTAAATCAGTTATGTGATATTCATTTCATTAAAAACTTTCTGAAAAATCATTTCTGAGGTCCCCAGCAAGGCCGACTGATCGTCTATGTCTGAAACAAGAATTTTTGTGTTGCCTGATATCTTCTCGAGGCAAAAACGGTTCAATGATGTATTCGACGAGGCGATCGTTTCAAGACAGCCGCGTTTTCCACACAATGCAGGTAGGTAGACTTATTTTAAGCAATTTACTCAGTTCCGGGGCTGAAGTATCCCCATACGTATGAAGTAAACTCAGCACCTTCTTTTTCTGCCTTGTTTTATTCATGTCAGTTACAGAAATTAATTGGTTTAATGGTTCCATTTTTTCTAGTTCTTCCTTCGCCTTGGCCATAACTAAGTTAATGATATCATGAATTGGGACAAAGTTAGTAAAATACTTAATGAAGTTATTGAGCTATGAAAATGTTTAAAAACATTTTTTAACGTTTTTCAGAATTGACAATTATATAGTTTCGAATTCAATAAATCTCCTTTCCTTTGCACTGAAATGAATCCAATATGTGATTAAGCATGAAGTTACCCCTTTTATACCTCAATGATTTAAATATTCAATCGGTCGAAAAAACCTTTTCAAAAACCATAAAACAATTGCAGGACGGTGATTTCAAGAGTGCCGATGTACGAAAAATGCCCGCTATAGGCTTCTATCGCGCCCGGCTCGATATTCGCGACCGGTTGCTCTTCACCTTTGCCAATTTCGAAAACCAAAAATATTTGCTTCTGCTCGAAGTTATTAAAGATCATAATTACAGCCGTAGCCGTTTTCTACGGGGAGCTATTGTTCCCGATGAGGACAATTTTGTTCGGGTTCAATCACCCGATGAAATTTCAATTCAGGAGAATGAACTGATTTTTCTTAATCCTAAGTCGCGTAAAATACATTTGCTCAATAAGTTTATATCATTCGATCATTTACAGGATTCCATTTACTCGCTCTTTCCGCCGCTGATTATTGTCGGATCGGCCGGGAGTGGAAAAACCGCTTTAGTACTCGAAAAACTTAAAGAGTTGCCAGGCGAAATTGCCTATATTTCGTTATCCAAATTCCTGGTCGAAAATGCTTCAAAAATCTATTATTCAAGCGGTTTTGATAATGAAAAACAAGAAGTTGAATTTTTATCGCTTCATAATTATTTGTCGGGTTGGGAAAAACCCAAAGGTAAAGAAGTCACATTCCGGCAATTCAATAGTTGGTTTTTTCGATATGCACAAACTGTGCGTATTAACGAGCCATATCGCGTATACGAGGAATTTAAAGGTGTAATTACCGGTTCGCCAGTGCATACGGCCTGGCTATCGCAAGCCGAATATTTGGAACTGGGTGTAAAACAATCTATTTTTTCGACTGTCGAACGCGAACGGCTTTATCCGGTTTTTCTGAAATATTTAGAATGGCTGAACGAAAGTAATTTGTATGACAGCAACATTTTGTGTTACCAATACCTGGAGAAAATTAAACCGCGCTACGATTATGTTGTGGTGGACGAGGTGCAGGACATTACCAATATTCAGTTGAAATCTATCCTGCAATCGCTTAAACACAAAAATCATTTTATTCTCACGGGCGACAGCAACCAGATTGTACATCCCAACTTTTTTTCATGGAGTAAAGTAAAAAGCTATTTTTACGAAGCCGGTGATAATGAAAAGCAGATTAAAATACTTCAAACCAATTACCGGAATAGTTTAAGTGTTGTTGAGTTGGGGAATAATCTGCTCAAAATAAAGACCAACCGTTTTGGATCGATCGATAGGGAGAGTAATTACCTGATTGGCACTGTCAGCAAAAATAAGGGCGAAGTTTTGCTCTTCCCCGACGATGAAAAAAAGAAAAGTGAACTCAACCGGCGCACCCAAAATAGTACACATTATGCTGTGATTGTTCCCAACAACGAACAGAAAAATGAAGCACAGCGATTTTTTAAAACGCCATTGATTTTTAGTGTTCAGGAAGCCAAAGGTTTGGAGTACGAAAATGTTATTTTAATGAACTTTGTCTCGAATAACGAAACCGAATTTCGCGAAATTATAAAAGGCGTTACTGCCAGCGATTTGCATAAAGAGGACTTGGTGTACAACCGGGCATCAGACAAACACGACAAAGATGCTGAAATCTATAAGTTTTATATTAATTCGTTTTATGTGGCCATTACGCGTGCAGTGAAAAACATCTATCTTTTTGAGAAACAGCCCCGACACCCGGCTTTACAACTTCTCCAAATGCAGGCGAACAAAGAGGAGTTAAAAGTTACAGAAGCCAAATCAACACTGAAGGAGTGGCTTGCCGAAGCTCAAAGGTTGGAAGATCAGGGTAAATTGGAGCAAGCCGAACAAATTCGGGCCAAATATTTAGGCTATGAATATTTGAGTCCTGACCAATTGGAACAGATCAAACAACTGGCGCTCGATTCATCCAAAAAGGAGCACGAAGTAAAAAAAGAACGCAAACAACTCTTTCAGTACGCCGTTACCCATCAGCAGTACGATTGGGTTGAGCAATTGGCCCAACTTCAATTTCAACGTGCCATCTTGCTAATGAAAGAACTCAAGCATGACAAAAAAGAGTACGCTAAAAATATCAGGTTAGGCCGCAAAAAGGAAGCTTTCGAATTTGTCAAAAAATATGGCATCGACTTCAGGGTTGAGGAGGAAGGGGTTACCGGCCTGATGCTTGCACTTCAATACGGACAAAGTGAGATGGTGGCTGAATTTATCCAGCAGCACGCTTCACTTTCACAAAAAGACAATTTGGGCAAAATGGCTATCGATCATTTGCTTGCCGTCGTCATAAAAAATGCAGGTCAAAAGAAACCAAATAGTATACCGCTCTCTTCTGTAGTGCACTTTTGGAGTTCAATTCAGCCCATTAGTATCACCTACGAGACTTATAACAGGCAATTTCAGGCCAGTTCGCACAGCATGGTCTATTTTCTCCTGATTTTAATGCGCTGTGTTGATGAAATGCATAACAGAAAAGCGCTTTTCAAAAAAGGGACTCCGGATGAGAAAAGAATCTCCTGTTTTATGATGGACCACATGGTTCACTATGTCGAAATGGTCCCTGATGAAATACTGCCTCCCTACCGTAAGAAGCGGCAATACATCAACAGTGTTCTGTCTTCGAACGAAATAGGCCGGGCAGAATTCCCGAACTGCAAAATGGCATTCAGCAGAGTCGAGAGGGGTGTTTATGTTATTAATCCGCTGATAAGTTGGTGTTGAAATATTGTCATTTTCAGTGAGTTTATCGAAACGTGTGAAATCTTGTAACAAAAAAGGCCCCGGAAGAATCCGCGGCCATTTATATAAAGGTGGAAATTACTAGAGTGTTATTGGAAGTCCGCGGTAAAAATCGAGAATCTTGGTGCGGAAAATAAATTCATATTTTGCCTGGAGCAGGTCAGACTCCGATTTTGCCAGCTTGGTTTTTGATGTATTGTATTCCACGGCATTGACCAGGCCGACGCCGAATTTTTCTTCCGAATACCTGAAAGCCTCTTTCATCGAAGAAACAGCCTTTTGGTTGGAAAGATACCTGTTCAACGCGGCAACAGCGTTTGTCTGGGCTGTTTCGATGTCAGACCGAAGCAGCTTTTTGGCACTTTCAAGATCAAGTTCTGTGCGCAAAACCCCAAGCCTGGCATTGTCGATCTGTAACTTGTTTTGGAACCGTGTAAAAATCGGTATATTAATTTGTGCTCCGAAACCTTTGCGCTGGTTGTTTTTTAATTGTTTGGAAAATGAGATGTCAACCTGATCATTATATAACGTATAAAGGTTTCCATAAAGTCCGATAGTTGGATAAAGCGACCCTCTTGCCATTTTCAACTGGTATTCCGAACTTCTAAGACGCAGGTCGGCACCCTTAATCTCAGGCCGTGTCAGCAATGCTGATTTATAAACTTCGACGGATGAAACTATGGAGGCCTGTGCCGAAATTTCGGGAAGCAAGGGGACCTCTATATCGAAGTTATCCGTCACAGGAAGTTCGAGCAATTGGGTAAGCCAGAGTTTGGCCAGTTGAAGTTGATTTTTTGCATTTACAAGATTTAACTCCTCACCTGCCGCCTGTGCCTGGATTTCAAGCAGGCTTCCCCGGGCAAGGCTCCCTGCTTCCACCTTTTCGTTAATTTGTTTAATCTGCAGATTGGTAACCGTAAGCTGATCCTCCGAAACCTTAACCAGGTCTTTGGCAAACAGAATTTCCAGGTAAGTAGAAGCAATATTTACGGAAATATCACTCTTTGCCTTCTCAAGATCTGATACGCTTGCCTGAAAATCTAACCCGAGTTTCGCTATATTATTAGTGATCTGAAAACCTTGAAATATCGGAACATAAGTGTTTAATCCAAGATTGGTTTGCGCAGAATTAATATCCCTGTAGGTATTTTCAGGGTATACAAGCGTGCGACCATAGCTGAAATTATGTGAAGCTTGTCCGCTAAGATCTGGCAACCGCGAATTTTTCGTTTCTTTTAACTGATTTTGCTGGTATTGAGTTGTGATTAACTTTTGTTTGATGCTGATATTATTATCCAGGGCATAGTCAATGCATTTCTGGAGGCTCCATATTTCCTGCGCATGCAGGGAGGCAAACAATGCCATAAAGAGCAGGTAGGTAATAGTAAATATCGTCCGTATCATAGGTGTTATTTATTGTTAAAGAAGATTTACAAAATTATCAAACGTTTCGTTGTTATTTTATTGTTTTATGATTTTTTTTCTCCCTCTTTTTTCTTGGGATCAATCAGCAATCCTTTTAAACGATCTTCTTTCGTAATCCCCGAAATAATTTCCATGTTAATCCCGTCGGAGATACCTGTTTTAACATATTTTTTCTCAAATTTCTGTGGAAGTGATTCAACCTCCACAAAGGCAGAATCTTTCTCAAACTTGATTAATCCTTCAGGAATGGCCAGCACGCTGTCGCGTTTCTCGAGAACAATATTGGCATTTGCACTGTATCCCGAGCGGATAAACTGCCCTTCCTTCAACTTAACATCAGCCTTTATTTCGAACTGAATAGCGCCATTTTCAACAAGGCCTTTTGGGGCAATGTATTTTAATATGGCATTAAACTTATCGGTCTCAATGGCACCGATAGTCAGCTCAATATTCATTCCCTCCCTGATTTTTCCAACTTCAGTTTCGTCAACCTTACCCTGGAAAATCATATCATTCATATCGGCCACGATCCCGATTGTAGTTCCGGCATTAAAATTATTGGCCTGGATCACGGAGAATCCTTCTTTGACCGGAACGTCAAGCACCATCCCGTCAATGGTTGAACGAATCAATGTATTGGTGGTAGTGGCAGAATTTTTAGTTACCCCTTTGCGAATCAGCTCCAGGTTATTCTCTGCAGCCTCCGACTCTTCCTTTGCCGAATTATAAGTCAGTTGTGCTTTCTGAAACTCCTCTTTCGAGGTAACCTGCTTTTCAAATAATGAAGATTGTCTGTCGAAATCGATACGTGCATCCTCGAGATTTAATTTAGCCCTGTTGACTCGTGATTCTGCATTGTTCAGGTTGACCATGTCGGGGATAATTTTAACGCGTGCAATTACATCACCTTTTTTAATCTTCTTACCCGCTTCGATAAAGATCTCTTCCACAATACCCGATACCTGTGGTTTGATCTCAATTTCCTTCCGGGGAATGACTGAGCCCGTTGCAACTGTTTTCTTTACAATATTGGTAACCTGTGCCTTTTGAATTTCAAATTCTTCCGGCTTTGCCTGTGATTTCTGGTACAGGAAAACCAGCGTACCAATGAACACGGCAGCAAGTAGTGAAAACCCGAAAATTTTTGCAATCTTTTTCATGACTATTCAATTATATTCTGTTAATACTATTTTATTCAGTGTCTTATTCTTCTCTTAATGCGTCAATCGGTTTGATCTGTATGGCTCTTGTAGCGGGAATCATACCGGCAAACAATCCGGCAATGATCAATACCCCAAGCGCCGAAAGGGCCACAGTCAGACTGACTTCCGGGTTTGTAAAAAAGACCTCCTCGCCGGAATTTGCCGCTGAACTCTGGAGTGTCCGGCTTACCAGTTCGAGTAATCCGACCCCAAGCGATAAGCCAATGTACCCGGCCACGGTGGTCAGCACTACACTTTCGAGCATGATTTGTGAGATGATTACCCGTGGCGTAGCCCCGAGAGCACGCTGAACGCCAATTTCCCTGGTTCGTTCTTTAATTATAACCAGCATGATATTACTGACCCCGATTACCCCGGCAAGTAACGTCCCAACTCCCACTATCCACGTTAGTATTTGAATGCCGAGAAAAAGTCCGCTCATTTGTTTAAACTCTTTTTCGATGTTCACACTGTTCAATGCCTGCAGGTCGGTTGGCGCGATGGTATGTTTCTTTTTAATTAATTCCTTAACCTTCTCCTCAACAACACTTACCGGCACCCCTTTTTTTGCAGTGATTGCCAGGAAATGAATCTGGTTGCCCATATTATAGGTCTGTAACATGGTAGTAAATGGCAGAGAGATCGATTCCTCCGTACGGCCATTGATATTGATTTTTGTTTCAGGTCTGATCAAACCAACGACCTGGTAATAAACACCCGAAATCTTCAGAAATTGGCCTAGCGGGTTTTCGGAGGCATCAAACATTGATTCAAAAACCTTTTCACCAATCACGCACACCTTGCGTTTATCACGAATATCCATTTCGTTGATCCAACGACCTTTGAGCACGGTACTTGGATCGATCTTGATATAATCCGGATAATCGCCTTTTATATTGAATGCCCCGTTTTTCTTCCCCCTCATCACATTGGGGCCACCGTTAAACCGGCCTCCAAAATTTTTCGGGGTGATGTATTCAATTTCCGGTACATTATTTTTTAAATACTGAAGATCCTCGGCCTCCATATTCCAGGCACGCCCACGTTTAAAGCCTTTATATGGCTCACTTGTCCGTTCAGTCCAAAAGAAAGCTGAATTGGCTGCAAACCGGGCAATTCCCTGCGAAACTCCATTTTGAAGGCCCTTGCCGGCCCCGGCCATTACAATAAGCATAAAAATACCCCAGAATACCCCAAAAGCTGTGAGCAAACTCCGGATCTTATTCTTTGCCAGGGCACTCCAAATTTCATTCCACTTGTCGATATCAAACATGACTTACAATTTATGAATTCTGGTTTTATTCTTCCCTTAATGCTTCGATTGGTTTTACATTAGCGGCTTTGCGTGCGGGCAAGTACCCGGCAATCGCCCCGGAAATAATAAGGATAAGCGTTGAGGCAATGGCTGTTGTAAATTCGACCGTAGGATTACGGAAAAACATTCCATCTCCTCCACCCGATGCGAACATCTGTTCAAGGAAATAATTGATTCCTTCCATGATACTCACCCCGATGACTAATCCAGTATATCCGGCAACCGTTGTGATCAGGACTGATTCGAGCAGAACAAGACCAATTACTGAAGACGGGGTGGCACCAAGGGCCTTGCGGATTCCGATTTCACGTGTCCGCTCCTTTACCAGGATCAACATGATGTTACTAACCCCTACAATTCCAGCAATCAGCGTCCCAATTCCAATAATCCAGACAAAGATTTTAATAGCCTGGAAGATTTTCATCGTACGGATATATTCTGCCAGCATATTAAAAGAACCCATAGCCCTTTTATCTTTGGGATCGAAATTGTGCCGCAGCGCCATCTCCTGCCTTACATTTTCGGTGATTGCCTCGGCTTCTTCGACCGTCTTCACCATTTTTGTCGTAAGTGCGAAAGAATGAACGCGGTCGGCCCCGTTAAATATGCGTTGTGCCGTAGTAACAGGAATGTAGGCAGTGCGTTCGTCCCTTCTCTTCTTATCATATGACACGCCTACAACTTTAAAGGGGACATTGTTCAATTTCAAATATTTACCAATCGGATCCTCATCCTTGAATAAGGCTTTGCGGATATTATCGCCAATCACTATTACTTTACGGAAATCGCTCATATCCAAATCGTTTATAAACCGGCCAGAGACAATTTTTATTTTCTCCATCTCTTTTAATGCCGGGTGACAGGAGGAGGTTTCGAACGAACCATACTCGTTTTTGTAGGTATACATCACACTGCCCGGAAGATAGTATCGCGAGGAGACCAGTTCAATGTCCTCGCTTTTTTCATTCAGAAAAGTATAATCATCATTGTTGAATTTGATGGGTCTTCCCTCTTTTAATCCCTGGAAAGGAATGGATGTTTCGCCGGTCCACATCCACATAATATTAACCGAATTATCGGCAAACTGCTCTTTAACACCGTTCTGAAGTCCGTTTCCCGAGCCAAGCAGGATCATGAGCATAAATATTCCCCAGGCAACAGAGAAACCTGTAAGAAAAGTCCGTAGCTTATTTTTTTTAATGGTGGAGAAAATCTCCTGCCAGACATCTATATCAAACATGTCAGTTGGTTTTATTCGGTTCGTACACGAGCCTTGAACAGTTGTAATTCTCCGTTTTTGATAATCTCTTCAATTACCCCATCTTTGAGTCTGATAATCTTTTTGGTCATCGACGCAATGTCGTGTTCATGAGTAACAATAATCACCGTAATTCCCTGATCATTGATCTCTTTGAGGATGTCCATCACTTCGAAAGAGGTGGTTGAATCGAGTGCACCGGTAGGTTCGTCCGCCAGGATGATCTTTGGTTTTGAGATCAGTGCACGTGCAATGGCAACCCGCTGTTTTTGTCCGCCCGAAAGTTCATTTGGCAAATGGTGCGCCCACTCCTTTAACCCAAGCCGGTCGAGGTATTCGAGTGCAATCTGGTTACGCTTTTTCCTGCTGACTTTTTGGTAATAGAGCGGCAATGCCACATTTTCCATCGCGTTTTTGAACGAAATCAGGTTGAATGACTGAAAGATAAATCCGATCATCTCATTGCGGGTCAACGCAGCTTTGGTTTCGTTCAATCCTTGCATAAGCTTGCCGCCCAGGTAGTAGCTTCCCTGGTCGTAATCATCGAGTATTCCAAGGATATTCAGCAGGGTCGACTTCCCTGAGCCTGAAGATCCCATGATGGAGACAAATTCTCCCGCTTCAATCTCCAGGTTCAACCCTTTTAAAACATGCAGGCTGTTACTGCCCATCACATACGACTTATGCAGATTATTAATCTGTATCATTTTATTTTTGTTTTATCGTTTGTCCGTTCCCGGACACTTATTCATGTAAGACGCCAATTCTCTAAAATCGTTACAGAAAAATTCAGCTTATTTTACAAAACTCATTCGGATTTCTTTGGAGTAACAAGT
>JBBRGI010000083.1:0-12801 GCA_038240855.1 Bacteroidales bacterium
GATAACCTGAAATACGAGTACAAAAAGACATTTGACGGGAAGTTCTATTTCCGGCTGAAATCTGTTCATGGTGAAATATTAGGAAACAGTAAATTTTACGAAACAGCAGAACATCGGAATTTTGGCATCGAAACAATGCGAAGAATTGCACCTTTAGCCAGTGTCGTCGATTTAGCTTCCTGACATTTCTCACTACTGATGTACGATATCTTCTCACAATACATATAGTTCTAATTATTAATACCTTTAATTCAATGTTATGAAAAACTTGTTTGGATTTTTATTTGTTTTGTTTATTGGAGCGACTTTTTTAATGAGCTGCAAAAATTCAGAAGGAACAACAGTTGTGACCATTGATCCTCCAAAAATCAACGAAAACTATGTTACTGGCGACTTCCATCAGCACACCACCTATACAGATGGCTCGTGGTCGATTGGTTATGTAATGGCCAAGAATAATAGTTACAAACTCGACTTTTGGGCGAATAGCGAACATGGCGGGGGGTTCACCAGGAATGCTGCTGTCTCGGGTCTTGACTTAAACGGGGTTTCGGTTCTTTGGTCAAGCTATACCCCAAATCCTGTGAAAGGGAAGGTAAATAGTGGAAATATGTGGCGTTGGCAATCAATTGCAGAATATTCTTATCTTGAGATTTTAAAAGCCAGAGCGCTATATCCAACGAAGACAATCATTCAGGGTATGGAATGGAATGTTCCTGGTCATGAACACGCCAGCACAGGGATTATTACCAACCAATTTATTGCAAATTCGAATGCTAATCCTGTTGCTGAATTTGAATACAAATTCGATGGCAACGATGCAGACGATACGGGTGGAGGTAACAATTGGGTAAAGAGTGTTCAAACCGGACATGCAAAAACAATTGAAGCAATCAACTGGATGCAAACCAATTATAAAACTGCTGGTTGGATCATTCCAGCCCATCCCGAACGAAAGAAATTGTATACTATTGCAGATTTTCGCGACATGAACAATGCCGGACCAGATGTTTGTTTTGGTTTTGAGAGTATGCCTGGTCATCAGAAATCGCCGGAACGTGGCGAATACAAAGCTTCGAGTAACACATATGGTACTTGCACCTACGGCGGAACAGGAGCCATGGCGGCAAAAGTTGGTTGATTATGGTATGCCATGTTAAGCGAAGGACGGAACTGGTGGCTTTTTGCAAATTCCGATTTCCACAATATCACCGGTGATTTTTACCCTGGTGAATATCAGAAAAGCTATATTTATGTTACAAAAAAAGGAGATGCCCAGGCAATTACGGATGGGATGCGTTCTGGAAATGTCTTTGTGGTTACCGGTGATTTGATTGATGCGCTTGATTTCACAATCAATGGTAAAACAATGGGACAAACAGCAACCATTACAGGCAATAGTGCCTCCATCTCAATTATGGTACACGATCCATCCACACCGAACAATAATACTTATGGAACACTAACAAACCCTGAATTAAATCATATTGATGTAATTTCCGGAAAAGTTACCGGAAAAATCGCTCCCACAGATTCGAAATACTCAGTTGATGATGTTACTTCAACCACCAATGTGATAGCCCGTTTTGATGCTGTTGGCAGTATTTCAGATATCAAAGGAATTGTTAGCCGCCGTTGGGAGGATTTAGGAAATGGCTGGAAAAAAATCAGTTTCGACTCCTCTGAAATAACCGGAAAAATGTACTTCAGGCTTCGGGGCTCAAATATTGGATTAAATGTTACTTCTCAAACAGATGGATCAGGTAATCCTTTGGCCGATGATCTGATGGCACCAAATACAGCAGAAAAAACTTTTGCTGATCTTTGGTTCTATTCCAACCCGATTTTTGTAAACAAATAGTGTAATATCGCAGCAATTAAAAGATTGCATTTTTGCAAGAAGCCCGGAAAGACAATCTTTCCGGGCTTCTTTTACTTCAAAAAATCTTTGAACCAAAGTCCGGAATCTTTCACAGTACGTTGCTGGGTCTTAAAATCGTTGTACACAATCCCGAATCGTGGTCGAAAACCCTCAGCCCACTCGAAATTATCAATAAATGTCCAGGCAAAATAGCCTGTCACATTCGCTCCTTCGTTTTTAGCCTTCAAAATATTCTGAAGATAACGCTTATAAAAATTGATCCGCTGTACATCATGCACCTTTCCATCAATCAACTGGTCGGGGAAAGCCGCCCCATTTTCGGTCACAATAATTTCTTTGATCGGGTATTTGGCGAACTGTTTGATAATATTATAGATGCCTTCAGGGTTTACTTCCCATCCCATATCCGTCATTTCTGCCTGACCCTTAGGTTTAACCCGGTTGGCCCAGATGAAAGGGATTAAGGAAGGTTTGCTGATGATCCTGAAATAGTTCTGAATCCCAATAAAATCGAATTCAAATTTGAGCTTTTCGTCATCGCCGGGTAATATATATTTTTCTATTTTCTGAAGAAATGGCAACTCCTGATGCGGGTAACCCATTCCCAATGATGGTTCAATAAATAACCGGTTCAACATTACATCGAGTCGCCGTGCAGCTAGCTGATGGTTTTCTTTTGGTTTATGCGGTTCGGTATAAGAGCAGGAAAAGGTAGTTCCTACGTGGCTGTTTTTTACATTGTTGCGAATAATCCGCCCCCCCTCCGCCTGGCAGAGACAAGCATGGTGAACCGAAGCCAGAAACTTATTCACACCACTTTGCATCGGTGCGTGCATACCGGAAAGATAACCCAAAGTGGTGAAACCGGCAGGTTCATTGAGAACCATCCAGTGACGGATCCGGTCGCCAAATCTTTGCGTGCATAAATCGGCGAACTCTGAAAACCAGCCAACGATATCGCGATTTGTCCATCCCCCGAGGTCATCCAGTTTCTGAGGTAAGTCCCAGTGGTATAGCATTGCCCATGGCTCGATGCCACGTTCCAGGCAATTATCGATCATACGGTTATAAAAATCAATTCCCTTCTCGTTCACTTTTCCGGTTCCATCAGGCAGTATTCTTGCCCATGAAAAAGAGAACCTGAAATTTTCAAAGTTCAGCTCTTTTAACAGCTTAAAATCACCATTATAGCGGTTATAAAAATCAATCGCCTGGTTACCATTGGTTTTATCTTTTACATGCCGTGGTATACTTGTGAACCGGTCCCATACCGACTCCCCTTTCCCGTCGGAATCCCAGGCCCCTTCAATCTGGTAAGCTGCAGTCGCAACACCCCAATAAAAATCATCTCCAAAATCCGACTTCGTAAATTCGGGATCGGAAACAATATTCTCAAAAACAGGATTAGCGCGCCACATTGCAGCCAGAGTAGCCATATATTTTAGAAATTCGAGCCGAACCATTATCTTCTTTTTGCAATATAAACCATCATACCAAAGTTATTTCTTCAATCTAAACAACCGGCAAAGTTAATCAGATAATGGATTAACCTGTATCTTTAATAGTCTTTCAGCGATTCAATAACTAATCTGACATTTTTTTCCCACCTAAGCTGACCCAAGAAAAGCATGATAAATTCTTAACTGACAGTCTTAATCATGTCCAAACTCTTTGTAGGGTCAGCAATCGATATCCTGAAAAAAGCTTTCAGAAAATCGATTATCCATTAAAGTAAATTTAATCAAATTGTGCTATTTCTGAAACAGTAATGTAATAGCGAAAGATCAATTTTGTTTAACCAGACAATTTTCAATAAAATTTAAAATAGAACTATATGTTAACTTCCAGATTAAAAATAGCATTTGCACTTATTTGCTTTAACACGCTATTGTTGTATACATTACAAGTAAAAGCACAGTTATTGAAAGAGATTGAATCGGGTCGGGTATCTTTGCCCAATGGATGGAAACTGACACCTGTCGGGAAAATGCTACCTGTTGGAGATTTACCGTTAAATATCGCTGTTTCTCCATCCCGAAATATGATAGCAGTAACGAATAATGGGCAAAGTGACCAGAGTATCCATCTGATTGATGCGGAAAAAATGCAGCTTCTCGATTCGGTGATTATTGCCAAAGGGTGGTTGGGTCTTACTTTTTCAAAAGATGGAAAATATTTGTACGCATCAGGTGGAAACGACAACTGGATCATGCGATATGAGATTAAGAACAACAGGATTGTTCCTTATGATACTCTCGTAATCGGCAAACCCTGGCCTGAAAAGATTTCTGTTGCAGGCATTGCTGTGGACGATAAACAACAGTTTCTTTATACTGTTAGCAAAGAAAACAATTCGCTGTATGTTTTCGACTTAAAAGCAAAGAAAATTATAAATCGTATTTCATTAGGGGGTGAAGGCTATACCTGTTTGTTGTCAGATGATAACAAAACATTGTTTATCTCCTGCTGGGGTTGTAACAAAATTGTTTTGTTTGACACCGAAAGCCAAAAGGTGAAAGGCTCGATTCCTGTCGGGGATAATCCGAACGACTTATGCATCACTCACAATGGCAAATACCTTTTTGTAAGCAATGCCAATGATAATTCTGTTTCTGTAATATCAACAGAACAACACAGGGAAATTGAGATTTTAAATACGGCTCTCTACCCGGGTTCTCCTTCCGGTTCAACAACCAATAGCCTGGCGCTGAGTGAAGATGAAAAAACGCTTTATATCGCAAATGCAGACAACAATTGCTTGGCTGTTTTTGATGTGAGTAATCCAGGTAACAGTAAGAGCAAAGGATTTATTCCTACGGGATGGTATCCGACCTGTGTGCGTGTAATAGAAAACACCATATTTGTCACCAATGGTAAGGGCCTGACTTCCAAAGCAAATCCTTTCGGGCCGAGTCCGGTCAGCAATGAAGAAGCAGTGGCCCATCATGCGGAACTAAAAAATAAAAAGGTTCAGTACATAGGCGGATTGTTTACCGGAACCCTCCAGGCAATTCCGAAACCCGATGAGAATCAGTTGGGTATTTATTCAAAATCAGTATACAACAATACGCCATATTCCAAAGAAAAAGAGATGAATAGTTCTGGCGAGAAAGGGAATCCCACTCCTTCCAGGGTCGGTGATTTATCGCCAATCAAGTACGTATTTTATATTATCAAGGAAAACAGAACCTACGATCAGGTATTGGGCGATGTTCCGGAAGGAAACGGAGATTCAAGCCTGGTGCTTTTCGGGAAAAATATTACACCGAACCTTCACAAACTGGCGAAAGAATTTGTCTTACTCGACAATTTCTACGTAGATGGGGAAGTAAGTGCCGACGGTCATAACTGGACAATGGGAGCCTATGCCACTGACTACCTGGAAAAGAACTGGCCAACCAGTTATGGCAGTAGAGGAGGTTCTTATCCGGGAGAAGGGGGTCGTGAAATTGCAAATAATAAAAATGGATTTTTATGGGATTTCTGTAAAAGATATGGCGTGACCTACCGAAGTTATGGTGAGTTTATCTCTGATTCAAATACACCCAATATCCCGGTACTAAAAGATCATTTCTGTGCAGCTTATTCCGGATGGGATATGACCATCCGCGATACAGTACGTTTTCATACATGGAAACGTGATTTTGACACGCTGCTTGCTAAAGGTGAAGTACCGCGATTGAACACTTTACGATTTGGAAATGACCATACTGAAGGACTAAAAATTGGAAGACCTACGCCAAAAGCCCATGTAGCCGACAACGATCTTGCCGTTGGCCTTTTCGTTGAATATCTCAGCCATTCTCCGATCTGGAATGAAAGCGTTGTTTTTATTGTCGAAGATGATGCTCAAAACGGTCCTGATCATGTTGATGCTCACCGATCAACCACCTTTGTCGCGGGTGGGTTTGTAAAGCAGGGTTTTGTTGACCACACTATGTATTCAACCAGTTCGGTTCTTCGTTCAATTGAACTGATTCTGGGGTTACCCCCAATGAGTCAATATGATGCTGCTGCGGAACCAATGTGGAGATGTTTTAATGCAACGGCAACACATCCACCTTTTCAATCGGTTGCTAATCTTGTTGATTTAAACCTTAAAAACACGGAGCAGAGTAAATTTTCAAGACTAAGCGAAAAATTCGATTTAAGTAAGGAAGACAGGATCAATGATGCCCTGTTCAATGAGGTGATCTGGGCAGCAATAAAGGGACTAAATAGCCCATGTCCTGCTCCTGTTCATGCAGCATTTTTCACACCAGATTGAATATGCTTCTTCTGGAAACAGAGAAGGTATGTTTATAATCTGAAACCATAAATAACAAAGTATCCGATCACTATTTTTATCCTAATTATTCGGTCATAATACTAAAGGGCAAAAGGATTCAACATCAGCAATTTCACTTCATGAAAATCATTTTAATCATATTGTACTTTTTCTGAAACTTAAATGTAACAGTAATAGGTCAATTTTGCCCTCAGAATATCAATTGATGTACAGTGTTTATGAATTTTTCAGTGAAGATGAACTTACTATCATCACTGCAGTTGAAGCAAAATTATATTGTTAATTAAAATCATTCAATTTTATGAAAATGTATCGATTTATCCATGGCGATATTGCGTTGTGGAGAATTAATTTCCGAAATATGAAACTGACTTTTATTCTGTTGCTCGGAAGTTTAGCAGCAATGGGTACCACCACTCACGCCGATAGCGCCAGGCTGATTTTGACAACCAAAGAATATAACATAATGGATAGGGATATCCCGGTAAAAGAAAAAAGTGCTGTTGCTGATCCCACAATAGTCATGCAGCAGAACCGCAAGGTTACAGGTAAAGTAACCGACTTTTCGGGAGGCTCATTGCCAGGTGTTTCGGTGGTGGTAAAAGGGACTACTGAAGGGGTAATCACTGATGCCAATGGAAATTATTCAATTTCTAATATTGCAGAAAATGCAATATTGCAATTTTCGTTTGTAGGTATGAAAATCCAGGAAATAAAAGCTGGTAACAAGTTGGTAATAAATGTAATTCTTGAAGATGCAACTATTGGTATTGATGAAATAGTCGTTGTGGGATATGGCGTTCAAAAGAAAGTCAATCTCACAGGTGCCATCAGTCAAATCTCGTCAAAAGATCTTGAAGACAGACCCCTTTCAAATATGACCCAAATTCTGCAGGGATCTATTCCAAATCTGAATGTTTCATTTTCGACGGGTCAGCCGGGCGTTGGGGGTAGTTTAAATGTAAGAGGAACAACTTCAATTAACGGGGGCGGTCCGTTAGTTTTGGTTGATGGAGTTCCTGGGGATATAAACCGAATCAATCCGCATGATGTTGAAACAGTGACTGTTCTTAAGGATGCCGCAGCTTCTGCAATTTACGGAGCGCGGGGTGCGTTTGGAGTTGTTTTGGTTACAACAAAAAATGCAAAAGCGGGAAAAATGGCGATTTCATACAACACTAATTTTGGATGGTCCTCACCAACTGTAAGCACTGATTTTATCACCAATGGTTACGAAAGTGTTAAACTCAATGATGAAGCCTTTCTCAGATCAACAGGGAATACTTACACCCGTTATTCAGAAGAAGACTATAATGAGCTTGAAGCCCGCCGGTACGACAAAACTGAAAATCCGGAACGTCCATGGATTATTGTAAAAAATGTTAAAGGTAAAAATATTTATAACTACTATGGCAATTATGACTGGTGGAATACCGTGTTTTCTGATGTACAAGCAAGTCAGCAACACAATGTGAACGTTTCAGGTGCCAATGAAAAGATTAATTATCTTTTATCCGGATCATATTATGAAAAAGATGGTATTATGAAGATTAATCCTGATAAATTTAATTCATACACTTTTAGAAGTAAGGTAAGTGCCCAGGTTTTTCCATGGTTGAAATTGAGTAATAATACACAATATTACAATTCGCAATACAAATACCAGGGACTTGAGGGTGGTGGAAATCCAAACTTTGTCTATGTCACTGTACACGCGCTTCCCGCATATGCACCAATAAACCCGGATGGCACGCCTACTTACAATACCTTGAAAAATAACTATTCAATAGGTGATGGCATTTATGCTTTGCTGCTCGAGGGTAAAGCAGGTGGGATAAATACAACGCATGAAGTGGTTACTACATCATCAATGATCATTGATGTGAACAAAAATCTTAAAATCCTTGGAGATTATTCATATACCCTTTATCTGACCGACAACTGGTACCGGACTACGGTAACCAAATATTCAATCGAACCGGGAGTCATGCAGGAAGTTCCAAATTTTAATTCGGATCAGTTGAAACAAACCCGTATATTAAAACCAATGAAGGTTTCGAACCTTTATGCAAGTTACAATCAGGATTTTAATAAACATCATGTATCAGGTACTGCCGGAGCAAACTATGAATATACAGACTACAGCAGATTATATGGTCTAAGAAAAAATTTACTGAGTGAACAATTAAATGATTTAAACTTAGGCACCGGCGATCAGGAAACCAGTGGAGGAGCTTATGAGTATACACTTTTTGGCACTTTTTTTCGTGGCAATTATAATTACAACGAAAAATACCTTGTAGAAGTCAATGGGCGTTATGATGGTACTTCCCGTTTTGGAGAAGGTCAGCGGTTTGGTTTCTTTCCATCAATTTCGTTTGGCTATCGTCTTAGTGAAGAATCATTTTTTGAACCGATTAAAGGAATTGTAAACAACTTAAAACTAAGGTATTCCTATGGTTCGTTGGGTAACCAATTACCTTCAAGTACAAGTTCAGCTAACTTTTATCCCTATATTTCATTAATGCCCACATCTTTATCAAGTTGGATTTCAAACAGTCAGAAACTGCAATATGTAAGTAGTCCAAGGCCAATTGCACCATATTTAACGTGGGAAGAATCTAAAACTTCAAATATTGGATTAGATGCTGATTTTTTTAAAAGCCGGCTTAATTTTTCGGTGGATGCATATATCAGACAAACAAGTGATATGCTGGTCCCGGGCACAGTGCTTCCTGCTGTATTTGGAGCGGCTGTCCCAACCGAAAATGCAGGAGATTTAGAAACAAAAGGATTTGAAGTTTCATTGGCATGGAGGGATCAATTTGCATTGATTGGCAAGCCATTTAATTTTAATTTCTCTTTAGGTGTTTCAGATTATACATCTATAATTACTAAATATGACAATCCAACCAATTTATTAAGTAATTATTATATCGGACAAAAAATTGGTGAGATTTGGGGTTATGCAATTGATGGTTACTTTAGGTCGGACGAGGAAGCACAAAATTTCACAATTGATCAAAGTCTGATTAATAAGCAAAGGATAAATTCACCTGGCGTCTGGAGCAAACTACAAGCAGGGGACATAAAGTTTATTGATTTGAATGATGATAAAAAAATCACTCCAGGTAAAAATACTTTAGATGATCCGGGTGATAGAAAAATTATCGGTAATACAACTCCAAGATACAGATTCGGACTGAATTTAGGATTTAACTGGAACGGTTTAGATTTTTCATCGTTTGTACAGGGAATTGGACGCCGCGACTGGTATCCGGGTAGTAATGCCGACAAATTCTGGGGACCATATTCACGTCCTTATTATTCCTTTATTCCTCAAGATTTTGAAAAAGACGTCTGGACTCCTGAAAACCCAAATGCCTATTTCCCAATGTTGCGGGGTTACACTGCTTTGAATGGTGGTAATGATCTAAACAGTCCGAATGACAAGTATATTCAGAATGCGGGTTATATCAGACTTAAAAACCTGGTTGTAGGATATACATTGCCAAAAAAATTGATGAAAAAATTTAACATCGAAAAATTGAGGGTCTATCTAAGCGGAGAAAATCTGGGTTATTATACGCCAATGAGAACCAGGTATATTGATCCGGAGCAGTTGGATGGCGATGGTACAAATGGCAGGACCTACCCGATGTCCAAAACCTATTCATTTGGGATTGATCTTTCATTCTGATATTTAGAACTTAACAATTAAATGAAATTAATATGAACAAGAGATATAGTTTATTCGGATTAATATTTGGGTTATTGTTTTTCAACTCATGCAATTTAAACAATCTTCCCCTGGATTCAATTTCACCAAACACTTTTTTTAATACTGAAAACGATCTGAGATTATATACCAACTCGTTTTATAATATGTTGCCAAGTGCCGAAGATGTTTATAACGAAAAGGTTGACAATGTTGTTTCCACTAATCTTGCTGACGAATTGAGGGGAACCCGGGTTGTACCAACCTCTGGTGGCGGCTGGACCTGGACAAACTTAAGGAATATCAATTATTTTTTGATGAATTCAGGAAAGTGTAACGATCCCATGGCTGTTGCAAAATATAACGGAGTAGCAAAGTTTTTCAGAGCTTATTTCTATTTCCAAATGGTGAGTCGGTTTGGTGATATCCCATGGTATTCAAAACCAATAGATCCCAACGATGAGATGTACCTTACAAAACCTCGGGACCCAAGAGTTTTAGTAATGGATTCTGTTTTGGCAGACATTAACTATGCAATTACAAAACTTGGCACCGACCGGAGAGTGAATGAAATTACAAAATGGACAGCTTTGGCGCTTAAATCCAGAATCTGTTTGTTTGAGGGCACATTCAGAAAATACCATCCGGAATATAGTTTACCCAACGCTGATAAATTTTTAGATGAAGCAATTGCATCAGCAGACGAAATAATGAAAACTGGTCCTTATAAAATATACACAGACAAGCCCGAGACGGCATACCTTAAATTATTTTCCACCATTGATGCCAACAACGATGAAATAATTCTGGCACGTGACTTCAGTGATGCACTGCAGGTTTATCACAATCTGAATTATTACACAATGACTGCATCTTATGGCCGTCCGGGTCTCGAAAAGAAATTAGTAAACAGTTATCTGATGAAAGATGGTACCCGCTTTACAGATATTCCTGGCTACGACAAAATGGTGTTTTATGCTGAAGTGCAAAACCGTGATCCGAGACTTTCACAAACAATCCGTACACCTGGATATGCCAGAATTGGCGAAACGACCAAACTTGTTCAGGAATTTGGGGCAACGGTTACAGGCTATCAACTTATTAAATATGTCGCAGAAAGAAAGTGGGATACATTTGGCAAATCAGCCAACGATATGCCAATTTTCAGATTTGCTGAGGTTTTATTAAATTTTGCAGAAGCCAAAGCCGAAAGGGGAACACTGGTTCAAGCCGATTTGGATCGTTCAATTAAACTGGTTCGTGACAGAATTACTATGCCAAACATAAATCTCGTTCAGGCAAATGGCACTCCTGATCCCTATCAGATTGAAATGAATACACATGTAAAAGGCGCCAATTTAGGTGTAATTCTTGAAATTCGTCGTGAACGAAGGATCGAACTGGTTATGGAAAGTTTCAGATGGAATGATATTCTGAGGTGGAAAGAAGGTTCAATTTTAACAAAGCAGTTCAAAGGAATGTACTTTCCCGGGTTGGGTAGCTTCGATCTTGACAGCGACGGAGTTGTGGATGTAGTAATTTATGAAGGTACAAAACCAACCACTAATAATGTTCAGTTGTTAAAACTTAATGGTGATATCACTTTGGAAAATGGGAATAAAGGAGGTAATATTTTGATTAATCCGAATATTTCCAGAAATTTTGATGAAAACAAAGATTACTTTTATCCGATTCCGATAAGTGAACGTCTTTTAAATCCGAATTTGACACAAAACACAGGCTGGAATGATGGGCTTTAATTTTCCAAATTCTGCCGGAATGCATTTCAACAAATTCTGATGTCAAGGCACATCTTCATGATGTTTACATTATCCTCAGAGCCAGTTTAGCAGGTATACCGGGAGTAGGACAGGGACTAAATAGCTCCTGTCCTACTCCTGTTCATGCAGCATTCTTCACCCCAAATTGAGTAATACTGCTTTATTCAGTTTCGGGTTTTCATGACAAAGTACACACTCATTTTTATTATTCTGGTATTCGGCTTTAATGCTAAAGGACAGGAGGATATAACATTAATAATTTCACTTCAGGAAGAAATGCCGAGGAAAGTATTTCATTTTGATTATTTAAGGGAAGTACTGAAAGGAGTTCACTGGACAATTCGTCCCATTTGGAAATTGATGTTGTCTGAGTAACTAAATTCCAGAATATAAAAAACATACTTATAGGTAAAACGTATATCAGACGATATATAAATTTCGTACCGGCTAATACGTATTTGTCCGCACCTGTAAGCAAAAAATCATTTTAATTGCATTGTATTTTTTCTGAAACATAAATGTAACAGCAAAATAGCATTTTTGTTGAATCAAAACGAACTGGTAAAATACGCCCGAAGATATACATCCGAAGAATCTATATTTACGCAAAAACTTATCCAAAATGAGTCTGAAAATTAGTAAAAGATCTGTTCTTGCTGAAGTTCTTGGAGAGAATAAAACTTTTCTGATCCCATTTTTTCTTTTAATTTCTTTCTTTTCCATACTCTTAATTGTCGTTGGAAACTCAGGTTTGTTCCTCTTTTTTAACAAGCTTCATTCAGATTTTGCTGATTTATTCTTCCCATATGTCACCTATTTGGGTGATGGACTAATTCCTTTCATTCTTATAGTCATATTGCTTGGCGTTTCGTTCCGTGAGTTTTTATCATTCGCATCAATAACCTTGTTGATTATAATAATAGTCACAATCTTGAAACGTGTATTTTTTCCAGAGCTTTTCCGGCCTGTTGCGTATTTTGGAACGTCGGAAGTCATTCGTGTTGTTACAGGTTATATTCCTCCTTCCCTTCATACTTTTCCTTCGGGACATTCAGCTACTGCATTCAGTGTTTTCCTTTATCTGGCATTTTTATCAAAGAACAATTTTGTAAAATTCTTATTGTTTACGATA
>JBBRGI010000084.1:0-12779 GCA_038240855.1 Bacteroidales bacterium
AACGTCTATGGGCCCTACACGTGCCTGAAAAATTAAGGAAATTTAACTCATGAAGAAAAGCACTTTCTATTCAAAAAATATTGAATCAAAATTCTACAGGCTTTCGCTTTTAATACTTTTATTTTCCTCCTTATCGGCCCGGTGTGGCAAAGAAAAAACAGGAGATCCGGATAGCGATGAAAAACCCGTTCCCGCGAGTGAATATTCGATCACTCCTGATAAAACTAAAACATCCACTGTCAGTGATAAATTGATGGGATTTAACCTGGTTTACCCGCACGAAAAAAACGCAATCTGGCAGGATGGGAAAATTGCAGGCTATCTGAAAGATGTGAAGGTGGCATTTTTACGTTATCCGGGAGGAACAGTGACTTCCTTCTATCACTGGAATGCACCCACCGGAGAAGGATGGAAAGACAGTTGGGATCCCGAGAATCCTGTAGTGGCAAAAGCATCATCCGAATTTATGAATATTGATGAATACATAACGCTGGTAAAATCCACCGGCGCTACGCCGCTGGTCGGAATAAACATAAGTTCGGGACGCCGCTGGAACCGAAGCAACGATGGAACCACAGAAGCGCTGGCACTAATGCAATATTGCAGGAATAAGAATTTCGAAGTGAAATACTGGTTTCTCGATAATGAACCTTACCAGCACGATAGTAACGGAGGCGCAAAAACTCCCGAAGAATATGCCGGACTTATCATTATGTATGCACCCCTGATGAAGGCTTTTGATCCGGATATCAAAATTATTGTAAACTGGAATGCAGGATTTAAAAATAAACGTTCAGAATACGAAAAATTAATCCGGCTGGCCGGGGCCAATATCGACGTAATCGATGTGCACTGGTATTGGAACTGGAACAACCCTTCGTGGGAATCATGGCTTGAAAAAACACCCATGGAACAATGGACAGGCGACACATATACCGAAGATATTGCATACTTCCGTCAGATGGTAAAAGATTTGGGGTTCCCGGGAATCAAACTGGCGAGCCTGGAATGGAATTCGGGTCCCCCCAAAGCCGGAACGTTTACAACCGGTCGTTCTGCATTGACTCAATCGGAAATGATGATGCAGTTTATTTCCGGAGGTCTCGATATGGCCGCGTTTTGGCCAATACACTGGCCTGATGAATCATTTTTAGTGCGGAGCTTTGTTAATACGGCAACAAATACGGCCAACCCCAATTACGGGCTATTCAAATTCTTTGGTAAGATGCAGGGAGGTCAGCTAATTGGTTCTCAAATTACCCAAACCTGTAATGGGATGGTTTCAATCGTGGTAAAAGATCCAATCACTCAAACAGTCAGGATTGGTATTCTAAATAAAAATTCAAAAGATATCGTAACGGAATTCCGGATGGAGCAATTTCCTGAACTGAAATTTAAAGAGGCTCAATCCTTTACATTAAACAGCGATGGAATCAATTTTTCACTTGCCAGCATGGCTTTACTAAAATCAGATAAATCCACCCTAACAAAATTTATTTCTAAAGGCATTTCGCTGACTTTGCTTACATTTGAAAAACTTTAAACGATGAAGAAAATAAACATCCTTTTACCGTCTGCTTTGCTTCTGTCGGCTGCTTGCCAGAATCAAGCAAAAGTAGCGGAATCAATAAAGCCAAACATTATTTACATTCTTGCCGATGACCTTGGCTATGGAGATCTGAGTTGTTATGGTCAAACACATTTTTCTACACCGAACCTGGACAGGATGGCTAAGGAAGGGATGCTATTCACGCAACATTATGCAGGATGTACGGTTTGTGCACCATCGCGTTCCTCGTTAATGACAGGATTGACAACAGGTCATACTCCAATCCGCGGAAACAAGGAGTGGAAACCTGAAGGACAGTGGCCGATACCTGCGGAAGCATTCACGGTTGCCGAAATGCTGAAAGTAGCGGGATATGTAACCGGTGGTTTCGGAAAATGGGGCCTGGGATATCCCGGCTCTGAAGGTGATGCGAACATGCAGGGCTTTGATGAGTTTTACGGTTATAACTGCCAGCGTCTGGCACATAATTACTATCCTGCCCATTTGTGGGATAATCAGAATAAAGTTATTCTTGAGGGAAACAGCGGGGATAAATTCGGGCAATACGCACCTGAGCTGATCCATCAGCGTGCCTTAAAATTTATTGATAAAAATAAGGATAAACAATTTTTCCTGTTTTACCCGAATACAATTCCACATGCAGAATTACTATTACCTGAAAAGAATCTTAAGGAATATAGGGGGAAATTTCTGCCTGAAAAAAACTTTGCAGGCGCCAAACCTGGTGACGAAGGGTTCAGGAACGGAAATTACGGAACGCAGGCCGAATGCCATGCTGCATTTGCAGCTATGGTAACCTTGCTCGACAAACAGGTTGGTGAAGTTTTGAATAAACTTAAAGAACTTGGAATTGAAGAAAATACACTGGTCATTTTTAGTTCCGACAACGGGCCTCACCAGGAAGGTGGAGCAGATCCCGATTATTTTGAGAGCAACGGACCTTTAAAAGGGAATAAACGTGATCTGTATGAAGGAGGAATCCGGGTACCTATGATTGCCAGGTGGACAGGGAAAATTGTTGCGGGATCGAAAACTGATCATATTTCCGCATTCTGGGATATTATGCCTACCCTGGCAGATCTTGCAGGGATCGAAGCACCTGAGAAAATAGATGGTATTTCATTTCTTCCAACCCTTTTCGGGAAAGAGGGACAAAAACAACATGAGCACCTTTACTGGGAGTTTCATGAACTTGGCGGAAGGCAGGCAATCAGAAAAGGCAACTGGAAGCTGGTAAAATACAACGTCCGGAAACCCGATCGGGCAACCATTGAATTATTCAACCTCTCAACAGATATGGGAGAACTAAATAATCTTGCCGCAGCAAATCCTGAACTTGTAAAGGAATTAGGTGCACTGATGGATGCGGCACGCACCGAATCAGCTACATTCAAATTTGAATCTCCAACAATAATAAAGTAGGATTTATACTAATTATTTGATATATATGTTATCCATTGAGAAAATATTTATAGGAGCATCACTCATATGCTCCCAATTTGCTGGTTTTTCGCAAAATCCCCAGACGGGATTTAAACCTCTTCAAAAGAAACCTGGCGTAAAACCACAGAATATTGTGTTTATTCTTACCGACGATCACCGGTATGATTTTATGGGATTTACAGGCAAAGTGCCGTGGCTTCAAACCCCCAATATGGATAAACTGGCGGCCGAAGGGGCCTGGTTTAAAAATGCCTTTGTGACAACTTCGCTGTGTTCACCCAGCCGCGCTTCGATTTTAACCGGACAGTATTCACATACCCACACCATCGTCGATAACCAGGCACCCGATCCGGGAAACCTGACTTATTTTCCACAGTATTTACAAGCGGCAGGCTATCAGACCGCCTTTTTCGGGAAGTGGCACATGGGCGGAGAAACCGATGCGCCACGACCTGGTTTCACGCACTGGGAAAGTTTTAAAGGACAGGGTGTTTATTACAATCCGGTTTTAAATATTGATGGCAAAAGTGTTGCGTACAACGACTCGACTTATATTACGGATCTGCTAACGGAACATACCATCAACTGGCTCAAGGAACGTGACAGGAACAAACCATTCTTTGTTTACCTCTCACATAAAGCGGTTCATGCCGGATTTATGCCTGCAAAACGACATAAAGGAAGGTATAAAGACAAGAAATACACCCTTCCTGTCACTTACGCCCAATCGAAAACCGGCGCTTACCGCGATCTTAAATGGCCAGAATGGGTTGCGCAGCAGCGGGTTAGCTGGCATGGCGTTGATTATATGTACAATGGCAATAATGATTTAAACACAATGGTCCAGGACTATTGCGAAACATTGCTCGGAGTGGATGAAAGCGTCGGGAGTGTGATGGATTTTCTCAAAAAAGAGGGACTGGATGAATCGACGCTGGTCATTTATATGGGCGATAACGGCTTTAGCTGGGGAGAACACGGATTGATTGATAAACGGCATTTTTATGAAGAATCAGTCAAGGTTCCTTTCCTGGTCCGCTGCCCGCAATTGTTCAAAGGGGGAAAGGTAATCACTAAAATGGTTCAGAATGTGGATATTGCTCCCACTTGTCTGGATGTAGCGGGATTAAAAAAGCCGGATTATATGCCCGGGTATTCCTTTATTCAGTTGCTTAAAGGTGATGAAACGAACTGGCGTGACCGGATTTTTTACGAGTACTACTGGGAATACGATTTCCCGATGACACCAACCATGTTTGGTATTCGTACGGATAAATATAAATACATCAGGTACCAGGGGATTTGGGACAGGAATGAATTCTATGATATTGCCAATGACCCTGATGAAATGTATAACCTGATCGAAAAAAAGGAGCTTCAGCCCGAAATTAAAAAGCACCTCCTTGAGTTAAACAAGTGGATGGAGGAGACCGATGGGATGCAGATTCCTTTAAAAAAACATCAGGGATACCGCAACAGCGATTTTCGTCATCAAAATCAATATTAAGCGGGTAAATATTTTCAGGTTTTAACTTTTTCGGCTTACAACTTCCTTTATCTAAAAGTGATTCAAGGCATCGTTTAGAACTTAAAATTTTATTTAAATCATATTCTTATGAATTTTTCAAGAAATACTTTGATGCTTTTCATTTTAATAATGACTGGAATGAATGCGTCGGGTCAGCAAAATGACGGAAAACGAATTATTCAACGACTCGATTCCGGGTGGAAGTTTTTTAATGCTGAAGTTCAGGGAGGAGAAAAACCTGATCTGAATACTACTGCCTGGCAGACGGTTGAAGTGCCCCACGACTGGGCGATTTCAGGTCCCTTCGACGAGAACAATGATTTACAGGTTGTACAGGTGACCGAAGATGGAGAAAAGGTAGCTAAACGACGCTCGGGTCGTACGGGGGGCCTTCCACATGTTGGCATTGGATGGTACCGCAAATCGCTTGATGTGCCGGTAACCTGGAAGGGGAAAAGAATTTTTGCCGAATTCGACGGAGCCATGAGCCATGCACAGGTTTACCTCAATGGCCAATTTATCGGTGAATGGCCTTATGGATATGCTTCATTTGGTTTTGAACTTACCGATAAAATTGCTTTCGGAGGCAAAAATATTCTCGCCGTCAGGCTTGAAAACAAACCCAATTCTTCACGCTGGTATCCGGGTGCGGGTCTTTACCGGAATGTACGGCTTGTTGCAACGAATCCAATCCACGTAAAGCAATGGGGAACTTACATCACTACACCTGATATTGATAAAGGGAACGGGACTGTTGCGATAGAAACAACATTGGAAGGAATAGCGCCGGGGAACAAAAACATAAAGCTTACAACCAACATCTTCGATGCTAAAAATCAGTTGGTTGCAACCATAATAAATCCGGTGGAAGGCAGTAAAACATTACAGCGGCTTTTAGTTAAGCAGCCTCATCTGTGGTCAGTATCCGATCCATATCTCTACAGGGCAGAGTCGGTGGTTGAAGTTGACGGAAAAAAAACTGACCGATATGAAACTGTTTTTGGGTTTCGCTATTTTAAATTCACCAAAAACGAAGGCTTTTTCCTGAATGGCAAAAACCTGAAACTGAACGGGGTTTGCATGCATCACGACCTTGGTGCGATCGGTTCAGCAGTTAACACCAGTGCGATAAAACGGCAGTTGACAATGTTGCAGGAAATGGGATGCAATGCCATACGCACAAGCCATAATCCTCCCGCTCCCGAATTGCTTCAACTTTGCAATACGATGGGTTTCATGGTAATTGATGAAGCTTTTGATGAATGGAAAAATGCGAAATGCGAGAACGGGTACAACACACTCTGGGATAAGTGGGCTGAGAAAGATATGGTGGCCTTTATTCACCGCGACCGCAACCACCCTTCCGTAATTATGTGGAGTGTCGGAAATGAAATCAGGGAACAGTCGATGAAAGGGGGAGATGTCTATTGCAAATTTCTCGTTGATATCTGTAAGCGGGAAGACCCGACCCGACCCACCACTGCAGGATTCAACCAGTGGGAAGGCGCTATTAAAAACGGATTTGCCGACCTTGTTGATGTTCCGGGATGGAATTACAAACCTCAGAAGTATGCTTATATCCATGAAAAATTTCCGGAATGGACCATGTACGCGAGCGAAACAGCCTCAACGGTCAGCTCAAGGGGTGAATACTTTCTTCCTGCTGTTGCTAAAGTAATCAAGGAAAGAGTTCCTTATCAATGTTCATCCTACGACATGGAATATCCCGGTTGGGCCACTTCACCCGATACCGAATTTGCAGCCCAGGACTCCTTCCCTTTTATGGGTGGCGAATTCGTCTGGACAGGATTTGACTACCTGGGTGAACCCACACCTTTTAATGATGTGTGGCCATCACGTAGCTCCTACTTCGGGATTATCGACCTGGCCGGAATTCCAAAAGACCGTTTTTACCTTTATCAAAGTAAATGGACCACAAAGGAAGTGCTTCACCTTCTGCCCCACTGGAACTGGGCAGGAATGGAAGGAAAGCCAATCCCGGTACATTGTTATACCAGTTTTCAGAAGGCTGAACTGTTTGTAAACGGGAAAAGCAGGGGTATCCGAATGAAAGATCCCTCAAAACTTTACACCAAATACCGTTTGGTATGGGATGAAGTGCCCTATGAACCCGGTGAACTTAAAGTTGTTGCACTGAATGCGAACAATAAACCACTTAAAGAAGAGATCATAAGAACCGCTGGCAAACCGGCCCGGATTATATTAAAAACAGACCGGGAAAAGGTCTCGTACGCTGAAAATGAACTTGCATTTGTGACAGTTATAGTGGTTGATGACAAAGGCGTGGTGTGTCCGGGAGCCTCAAATAAAATTACCCTGAGTGTTACGGGTGCCGGAAAGATCAGGGCTGCTGATAATGGCGATGCCACCAGTGTTGAATCGTTTGCATATCCTGTGCGCAGTGCCTTTAACGGGAAATGTATGGCAATTATTCAATCCACTGCATCGAAAGGGGAAATGAAGGTTGTTGCCCAATCACCGGGTTTAATAAAAGCAGAAGCTACAATACAGATTAAGTAACTCATCCTTATGCGCCATAAAATGTTGAATCTTATTGCCGGTGCCATGCTTTTTCCGGCCTTAGGTTTTTCTGCCAAGGTAGAAAAACCAAATATCGTGATTTTTCTCGTGGATGATTATGGCTGGAAGGATCTGAGCTGTTACGGGAGCCGGTATTATGAAACTCCCGCAGTTGACAAACTTGCCCAAAACGGAGTTCGTTTTACCAATGCTTACAGCGCTTGCACAGTTTGCTCACCCACGCGGGCAGCACTGATGACCGGGAAATACCCGGCCAGGCTGCATATCACCGACTGGATTGCCGGTCATAAAAAAGCCAATCCAATACTGAATATACCCGACTGGACCATGTTTCTGCCAACCGAAGAAATTACCATTGCCGAAATTTTAAAAGAGCATGGGTACCGGACGGCCAGCATCGGAAAATGGCACCTGGGCGAAGATTCGATTTACTGGCCCGAAAATCAGGGTTTCGATCTGAATGTAGGTGGATATTTTAAAGGACAACCCAACAGTTATTTTAGCCCCTATAAAAATCCCCGAATGAAAGATGGTCCGGCGGGAGAATACATTACTGACCGTCTTACAGATGAATCAATTGGATTTATCCGCGAAAACAAGGAAAAGCCTTTCTTCCTTTACCTGCCACACTACGCGGTGCACACCCCGTTCCAGGCAAAAAAGGAACTGATCGATAAATATAAAGCCAAAACAGATCCCGACAACACAAAACCCAACCCGGTATATGCGGCCATGGTCGAAAGTATGGATCAAAGCATGGAAAAAATACTCGTGGAACTTGAAAATCTAAAACTCACCACTAAGACCTATATCTTTTTTATGAGTGATAACGGGGGATTGCGTCCGCAGGCAACCACCAATTACCCGTTACGTGAAGGTAAAGGAACAGCTTATGAAGGGGGGACGCGCACACCGCTTATTGTCAGCGGTCCAAAAATTCCGAAAGGAAAAATTGTGAATGATCCTGCGATTACCATGGATGTTTTTTCAACCATTCTCGATCTTGCAAATATTTCAAAGCAAGGTGCCGGCATGGATGGAAAAAGTCTGCTCCCGGCATTATACGGACACAAGACAAAGGCTGACCGGCCGTTGTTCTGGCATTATCCTCATTATCACACGCAGGGAGCCACTCCGTACAGTGCTGTGCGGATGAACAAATGGAAATTTTATCATTTCTATGAAGACAATCATACCGAGTTATATGATCTTGATGCCGATTTGTCAGAAAAAAATGATATTTCCGCTCAAAATCCAGAAAAAATACAGGAGTTTAACCTTCTGTTAAAGAACTGGCTCAACGAAGTGAATGCACAACTACCCCTTCCCAATGCGGCTTACGATACGCAAAAAATTAATAAAAAAAGATGAGCCTATACATTTGCGATGATAAAAATGTTCAGATATTTATACTGTAGGCTGTACTCATGGAATCTTAAGACTTGGGGAGAGAATGATTTACCTCAATGCAATGCTTTATTTGGAGTGTCTTTTATAATGTTCCTTAATTTGGGTTTATTTGGGCTGATATTACAACTTTTTGGAGTAAATATTTTTTTACGTAATGAACTGCCAAAAAAGGAAATTGTATTAATAATGTTAAGTCTATTTGTCGTGAATTATTTTCTTTTCATCCATAAAGGTAATTTTAGGTTAATTACAAAAGAGCTAAAAAAAGAGTCACCAAAAAAAAAGAAAGACAAATACAATTCTTCTTTGGCTGTACGTTATATTATCATTTGCTCTTTTTGCCTTTGGTGCGATATATATTAGGAAACTCAATGGATAATCAAAAACAAAATCCGGTAAGTCTGAGCTTGTGTTTTTATAAAGCAACAATATTCTTTAAACCGCTTTAAGAAACGAAAGTCTCAAACAGCATGAAAATAATGACTTTTTCTTCCTCTTTCATATCCGGCAAGTGCGCGCCTAACTCTACACTAGCAAACCGGCAATTACAAGCAGCCGATCCAGTTCTTTATCGGAGATTTTATCTTTATCGGATTTATCGTAAATAGTAAGTAGATAAACATCTTTATCAACCACTTTAACACAGGTAATTATCCGGGATCTGCCGCTTTTTCCCTTGCCTTCGGAAGTAATTGCCATACGCACCTTATAACAGTCTTTACCTAAAGGTTCGCCCTGTAAAGGATTTTTTTCCAGTGAATCGATTAGATCCCCTATATCTGATTTAAGGGAACGGTGTTTCTTACCAACAGTTTTAGCACGTTTTTTAAAACCAGTGGTGACAATTACATTAAAGTTCATTTAAGAAATCTCTTGCTGGTTGTAGTTTTATCTTGCCCTGGCTATGCAATTCAACCTCATTTAAAGAGTTTTCTAAATCGTCAATAAACTCTTTTTGCTCTTTAGAAAGTCTTTTCACCTGTTTAATCCCCAGGTTGTTAATAAGCTCCATGAAGAAGTTTATTTTGTTATCCGGTATGTCGAGTACAACCCTTTGCATTATCAATCCTTTCTTAACTGGCAATTACCTGCCTTGTTTTAAAATCCCTTAAATATGTATCAATAATATCAAAAATATTTGAATTTGTTGTAAAAATCCGGAATAATTATTTCAGAGACGCTTTATTGGGTTATCGATTCAATCAGCCCATGTCAGCGATCAATGATTTGACTTTTTAAACAGGGTTTTACTACGTATTCAAAAACCGGCAACAAAAAGGTTATAACTCAACTGCAGATGCTGAGTTTTAAGGCAGAAATGCTTAATTTTATCCATTGAAAATTATCCTCACGAAATATTAACGATTCAAAATAATTTTAACATGAGAACTATTGGTCAATTTTCGTTAGTAGTTAGTCTTGGTTTGCTTCCTGTTTTATCACAGGCAAAAGAGGCAGCAGAAAAAAAGCCAAATGTTGTCTTTATCTATGCCGATGACATTGGTTATGGAGATTTGAGCTGGAAAGGAGCCAGGACAATTAAAACCCCTAACGTGGATCTGCTTGCAAAACAAGGCGTGCGTTTAACGAATATGCACAGCTCTGCAGCGACCTGTACGCCATCACGGTATGCTTTACTTACCGGCGAGTATGCCTGGCGCCGGCAGGGAACAGGCATTGCCACAGGTGATGCAGGTTCGATTATCCGGCCCGAAAGATTTACCCTGGCCGATGTGTTTAAAAATGCCGGTTACCAGACAGGTGTAGTCGGGAAATGGCATTTGGGGCTGGGCGATAAAACGGGAACCCAGGACTGGAATGGCCATATCACTCCCGGGCCATCGGATATTGGGTTCAATTATTCCTATATTCTGGCAGCCACAGGCGATCGTGTACCCTGCGTATATGTCGAGAACGAACGTGTCGTTAATCTCGATCCCAAAGATCCGATATCCGTGAGCTATGAAAAAAATTTCGAAGGAGAACCGACAGGCAAAATGAATCCTGAACTATTAAAAATGCATCCCAGTCATGGTCACGATATGTCGATCGTTAATGGCATTTCGCGCATCGGCTTTATGAAAGGTGGTAAATCGGCATTGTGGGTTGATGAAGAAATGGCCGACGTTATCACCGGAAAAGCCCTTGCATTTATTGAAAATAATAAAGACAAACCGTTTTTTCTTTATTTTGCCACACAGGATGTGCATGTGCCGCGCGTACCAAATCCGCGGTTCGTTGGAACCAGTGGTATGGGACCCCGGGGCGATGCCCTTATTGAATTTGACTGGTCGGTAGGTGAAGTGCTGAAAACGCTGAAACGGCTCGGAATCGAAAAAAACACGATCGTTATCTTATCGAGCGACAATGGCCCGGTTGTCGACGATGGCTATAAGGACCAGGCTGTTGAGCTACTGGGTGAGCACAAACCAGCCGGCGGACTCAGGGGTGGAAAATACAGCAGTTTTGAAGGCGGAACCCGCATTCCCGGTATCGTGAGCTGGCCTGGAACAGTAAATCCAGGTGTGTCAGACAAATTGCTTTGCCAGGTTGATATGCTTGCCACCTTTGCCGAATTATTGAATGTAAAATTGCCTTCCGGAGCAGCACCTGACAGTGAAAGTCATTTGAATGCCTGGCTCAACAAAGGAGGTAAAGGACGTGAAGTGCTTGTGCTCCAGAATGTACTTAACAACCTCTCGATTGAAGACGGAACCTGGAAATATATTGCTCCCGGAAAAGGAATAGCGTATCAACCCAATACCAATACTGAACTTGGAAATCTTGGCAAAGACCAGTTGTACAATTTGCCCTCCGATCCGGGCGAAAAAGTAAATGTTGCGTCACAAAATCCTCAAATTGTGGAAAAATTAAAGTCGAAGCTCGAACAAATAAAATCAGCAAAATAACCAAACGAATTTTTGAAAAGGACAATACCCGCCGAAATACAGCGGGTATTGTCCTTTTACTTTTTTGTTAAAAATTATTGCCCGGCATAAATAATCGAAGCAAGGCCCACCACAAATAAGATAAACATTATGGCTAGCATAAGATTGGTACTTTTGGATGCCCCTCTGAATTCTCTCCAAATAAATACACCCCATAATGCAGCGACAAGCGTAGCCCCCTGGCCCAGTCCATATGAGATTGCCGCTCCGGCTTTTCCTGCTGCAATAAGATTGAAAGAATTACCGATACCCCAGATGATACCGCCGAGTACACCGACCATGTGTATGGAGAATTTCCCTTTAAAATATTCTTTATAACTCGTTGGCAAGCCAGTGATTGGCTTCCGCATCAGAATAGTATTGAATAGAAAATTGCTTATGAAAATACCTATCGCAAAAATAACCACGGCGGTGTATGGGGTCATCTTACCTGCAGCCGGGTTAACGAAATCATCCAGATCCATTGAGGCTGCCACAAACCGATAGAAAAACGACATTAAAAGACCTGCTATAATGGAAATAACAATTCCCTTCGAGGTTACTTTCTTATTTTCTGAAGAGGTCCTCCGGTAGGCAATGGCATTTATAAGGATGGCCACTGCAATCAATCCAACTCCCAGGAAAAGGAAAAGCGGATCTCCTTTTTGTGAACCCAGGTAGTTTACAACTACTCCCAAAACCAGCGCCAGGCCGATCCCCACAGGAAATGCAACGGACAAACCCGCGATTGCTATTGCTGCCGATAAAAGAATGTTGGCCGCATTAAAAATGATACCCCCGAGAAAGGCACTGCCAATATTTTTTAAATCAGCCTGGGCGAGATCGTCAATAAATCCGCGTCCATTCTCTCCCATACTTCCCAACGTAAAGGCAAAGAACAATGACAGGAGCAGCACCCCTATCACATAATCCCAGTAAAACAGTTCGAAACGCCAGGTCTTACCCGCAAGTTTCTGGGTGTTGCCCCACGAACCCCAACACAACATGGTAATTACACAAAGTATAATCGCCATTGAATAACTTTCGACAATAAACATAAGATTAATAATTAAATGATTAGTAGTTAGCTTTTTGTATTATATTCAGGATCAGGCTCCATCATTTTCGCGGAAATACTTTTTCTCCAGGAATTTAACTTTTCGCCCAGTTCTCATAGTTTCTGTTAGTGATTACTGTTCAGTCATTTCTCAACTATTTCAATATTCCTGAATAGGAACTCACGTACTTCCTTTTCAGTGGGAATCGAAGGTTGGGCGCCCAGCCTGGTTACACAAATAGCCGATGCTGCTGTAGCAAACCTCAGTGATTCATCCCAGCC
>JBBRGI010000085.1:0-12755 GCA_038240855.1 Bacteroidales bacterium
AAAGCCAATAATTTTTCAGAAAAAAATTTCTACATCAGGGGGGTAACGCTTAATGGAAAACCATTAAACAAGAGCATTATAAAGCATAGTGATATTGCCAATGGAGGAGAAATTATATTTGAAATGAGTAATCGCCCGAATAAAAAATGGGCCGCAAAGGTTATATCTGACAATTAAACCGGCATATCTGTGCAATTAAACATTAATTTCGGGACTTTAACCATATCTTTCAGTGATGATTTATTAAATGAAAATTTATGAATTTCCGTATTATCCCTATCATTCTTGTTTCTCTTTTTACCACGGGCATTTCCAATCTTTTCGCTTGTACCAACTTCATTATTAGCAAAGGAGCCAGTCTTGATCACTCCGTGATGATCACTTATGCTGCCGATTCCCACACCCGTTACGGGGCGATTGCATTTTATCCTTCTGCCGACCATCAATCCGGTGATAGGTGTGAAGTCTTTCATTATGAAAACGGAAAGCTTTTAGGCACTATTCCCGAGGTGCCACATACTTATTCTGTGGTTCAGTTTATGAACGAGCACCAGGTCGCCATTGGAGAAACAACTTTTGGAGGACTTGACTCCTTAAGCTCCCAGCCTGGGGCCATACTTGATTACGGATCGCTGATGCGAATTGGCCTTCAGCGTTCAAAAACAGCCCGGGAAATGATTAAAGTGATGACCGGTCTGGTTGAGCAATACGGTTATGCATCTGGCGGTGAATCTTTTTCAATCTCTGATGCCGGCGAAGCATGGATCATGGAAATTATTGGGAAGGGGAAATATGAAAAGGGAGCAGTTTGGGTTGCCCGTTTAATTCCTGATGGTTATGTAAGCGGACATGCCAACCAAGCCAGGATCACCACCTTCCCATTCCAAAAAAGCAACAACTGGAACGATCCGGGGCAAACAGTCTATCATTCACCTGATGTTGTAAGCTTTGCAAAAAAATACGGCTTCTATAAAGGAACTGATGAATCGTTCAGTTTTTCTGATGTTTACAATCCTTTAAATTTTGGAAGCGCCCGTTTTTGCGATGCCAGGGTTTGGTCGTTTTTCAGAAGTATTAACCACGAAATCCGCAATAATCCAGATTACACCAGTTATGCGCAGGGACAGTTTATGCGGAATCGCAGGTTTAAGGATAATACGCCAAATCCGAATGGTTTTGTTTCGAACCGACTGCCCTTATGGGTTAAACCTGATTCACCCGTTACTTTGCAGCAGGTTATGGCGGGCATGCGTGATCATTACGAGGATACACCCCTGGATATGCGCAACGATCCGGGGGCTGGTCCTTACAAGTTGCCTTACCGCTGGCGGCCCATGGAATTTGAAGTGGACAGTGTAATGTATCTTTGCGAACGTGCGACTGCCACCCAGCAAACCGGTTATAGTTTCGTGGCTCAGTCGCGTAACTGGTTACCCGATCCCATTGGAGGTATTTTTTGGTTTGGAGTTGATGATGCCGATGGATGTGTTTATTCTCCTATGTATTGTGGCATTAATAAAATACCGGATAGTTATGAAACGGGAAATGGATCCATGATTTCCTGGTCCGAAACATCAGCATTCTGGACTTTTAACCAGGTGAACCACTGGGCGTATACACGTTACAATCTGATACATCCCGAAATTGAAGTCTATCAGAACATAATGGAACAACAGTATATAACTGAGATTAAAGCCACCGACACGCAGGCTTCGGAACTTTACAAACAGAACCCCGCCTCAGCCTGTGATTACCTCACGGGATACTCGGTTTTTACAGGAAATAAACTGGTAAATGACTGGAAAAGGTTTTACCAATACCTGTTTATGAAATATATAGACGGGAATGTGAAATACACTGAAGGATTTAAATTATTGGACAATGGTAACGGAAAAAATATATCGAAGAAACCTTTACAACCCGGTTATGGAAAAGAGTGGGAACGAATTATGATACAAGGAACCGGCGACAGGTTAAAGGTCCCGAAAACCGAATAATTGAAAATAGATGGATGCCGGGACGTGTGTCTCACCTTAAAGCGAGGAAATTATGACAACTTATTGACCTGAAAACATGGTGTAAGTAATGGTTAAAATATAATGCAGTCTTCTATCGTACTTTTTACTACTTTGCAAATCCAAATTTAAATCTCTCATTTTAACAAAAACAAATTAACCATGGAAACAAAACCATTCCTTAAACCAGTTGAAGCTGACGCATTAAATGGTTTGAAGTTTGAAAGGCGCAATTTCCTGAAATCATTGGGTCTGCTGGCCGGAGGATTGGCTGTTTCGCGACTTTCTGTAATGGCCGGACCGTTCGACCCATCGGAACTGAACGGAGCCGTTCCTATCGATAAAAAACTTGACGAAACATGGGTGAAATCGCTGTATGAACGCGGTACACCTACTGTTTACCGGGGTGCAGAGCTCGATTATATTGGAATGCCGGTCGGCGGAATCTGTGCCGGACAAATGTATCTGGGTGGTGACGGTAAACTTTGGAGATGGGATATATTCAACCAGTTGAAGTCCACCGGGGATAAAAACTATGCCCAACCGCCTAAACCCGACTACCCGCTGGAACAGGATTTTTCGCTGACTTATGAAGGAAAGTCATATCCCTTAAACCGTATTGGGTTTACTGATATTTCTTTTAAAGGTCAATATCCCGTTGGTACGGTTAGTTATAAAAATGAAGTCATTCCTCTGGAAATCACCCTCGAAGCATACTCGCCTTTTATTCCTTTGTCAACCGTCGATTCTGATTTACCTGCAACAGTAATGCAGTTTACTGTGCAGAACACTTCAACCAAAACAGTAAATACAATCCTCTCCGGAATGATGGAGAATGCAGTCTGTCTGAATAATCGCTTTGTAGCCGGAAATCGTATAAATAAAATCATAAGTGGTAATGGATTTACCTTTTTGGACTGCTCTGCTGAAAAGGAACAAAATAATGAAGCACCGCGTGAGGATATCTTATTCGAAGACTGGGATAAAACAATATACAAGGGTTGGACTAATGAAGGAACAGCTTTCGGAAATGGTCCGATCAAAAAATCAGGAATACCCGCTTATATGGGCGATTTGGGTGGCGACACCGAACGGGTGGTCAATTCCCACGCCAGCTCACCGGGCACAAGTGTTGATCAAAAAGATGGCGCTACCGGTAAACTGGTAAGCTCAGAATTTATTATCGGAAGGAACTTCGTCAGGTTCTGGATTGGCGGGGGAGCTCATAAAGGGCAGACTTGTCTCAATCTGGTTGTCGACAACAAGGTCGTACAATCGATGACCGGAAAAAACGACAACAGGATGACGATGCAGTCCTTCTTTGTCAAAGATATGACTGGCAAAAAAGCCCGGCTTGAAATTATTGATTCGTACCAGGGTGGATGGGGGAATATCGGCATTGGCAAAATTACTTTCAGCGATACCCCGGCTGCTTCGGTTGCCTTCGAAAACTTACCCGATTACGGCTCAATGGGTTTGGCGCTGCTGGGTGATCCTGCAGATATCGTTGAAAACTTTAACAGCAAGGTACCTATTTCTGCGAAATCAACAGGGACATTGGGTCGCAAACTAACGATCGCCCCGGGGCAGTCGGTGACGGTTATCTTTCTTGTTACCTGGTTCTTTCCGAATCTTTCCGATAAAAAGATCGGCCAGGGCAGGTTTTACGCCAATCGGTTTGATTCCGCTCTTTCTGTAGCCAAATATATCAATTCAAACTTCAATCGCCTGAGTTCCCAAACAAAGTTGTGGCGGGATACCTGGTATGACTCATCATTGCCTTACTGGTTCCTTGATCGCACCTTCATCAATACCTCGACACTTGCCACCAGCACTGCTTACCGTTATAAAAACGGGCGGTTCTGGGCATGGGAAGGAGTTGGGTGTTGTGCCGGTACCTGTACCCATGTCTGGCATTATGCCCAGGCGATGGCCCGTATCTTCCCCGATATAGAGCGTGATATGCGACAACGTGTCGACCTGGGGCTGGCGCTGAACCAGGAGACCGGAGTAAGTGGTTTCAGGGCTGAATACGATTCAGGCCTGGCTGTCGATGGTCAGTCGGGAACCATCCTGCGCATTTACCGGGAGCACCAGATGTCGGTGGACGATCACTTTTTGAGAAACAACTGGAAGAATATCAAACTGATGTTTAAACCATTATTCAGCCTGGATTTGAATAGCGATGGTATATTGGAAGGAGGCCAGATGAACACCCTGGATCGTCCCTGGTTTGGAAGAATTTCATGGTTAAGCTCAATTTACCTGGCGGCTCTTCGTGCCGGTGAAGCAATGTCAACAGAGATGGGCGAAACTGATTTTGCCACGAGGTGCAAAAAAATTGTGGCTGCCGGGTCTGATAATATTGACAGGCAATTGTTCAATGGTGAATATTACTACCAGGTTGGAGATTCCGAACACACCAAAGATGTTGGTTCTTACGACGGCTGCGAAATTGACCAGGTTTTGGGTCAGAGCTGGACATTCCAGGTAGGACTTGAGCGGGTATTGCCTGTGAAAAATACACGCACCGCTCTTGAATCGTTATGGAAATACAATTTTGCCCTTGATGCCGGGGCATATCGGAATCGGATGGGATCAGGTCGCGTTTATGCCATGGAAGGTGAAGCCGGATTGTTGATGTGTTCCTGGCCCAAAGGTGATTCAAAACGGGTAAAGGTCAGCTATGACTATTATTTCAATGAATGCATGACTGGTTTTGAATACCAGGTTGCAGGTCATATGGTTTGGGAGGGAATGACTGAAAAAGGGTTAGCTGTGACCAAAGCCATACACGACCGTTACCATGCTGCCAAACGCAACCCATGGAACGAAGTGGAATGCGGCGATCATTACGCGCGAGCAATGGCCAGCTACGGTGTTTTCCTTGCTGCCTGCGGTTTCCACTATCATGGCCCTAAACAAATCATCGGCTTCTCTCCCAAAATTACCCCGGAAAACTTTAAGGCAGCTTTTACATCTGCAGAAGGTTGGGGCCTTTACACTCAAAGCAGAACCACCGGAAATCAAACCGGTAAAATTGAAGTGAAATATGGAAAGTTGAAAGTGAAAATACTGAAATTTGAATTGGCTGATAATGTAAACCCTGATTCAGTTAAGGTTGAAGTAAAATATGATGGAACTCTTGTGCCTCAAAAACATAAAATTGAAGGTAAATTAATTACAATAACTTTAAATATTCCGTTTGTGATAATCGGCGAAAATTCGGTAATCGAGACCGACATCAATTTATTCCCACCTTCCTTTTGATCTTTCTGCCTGTTTTTGGTGGGAAGCTTCTTCTGGCAGGCGGGTGCCTGTTTTTCGTGCCGACGATTTTTTTATTCTATAATGTATTAATTGTCTTTAAACATCCAGCCGATGCAACAACTCTGCAAATTGCTTTGTCTGCTCCTCTTATTTTTAGGCTCGTGCAAAGAGAAAGATGTAACCAAATATGTCGACCCTAATATCGGTAGTGTTGCCCCTTTACTAACTACTAAAACGCCCACTGTTCACCGGCCTCATAGTATGGTTCGTGTTTTTCCGGTCACTAAACCCGGATTAAATGACCGTTACCTGAGTGATAAAATTTACGGACTCGCGGTGAATATGCCGGTATATCGAATGGGTCATGTTACCGAACTGATGCCCACCAGCGGCAAGCTCAACATCAATAATAACGAATATGCATCCCGTTATGACCACGATCTGGAAGAGGTTCATCCGTGGTATCATAAAGTATGGCTCGAAGATTACAATATTGATGCCGACTGGACAACTACTGAACGGAGTGTAATCTACCGGTTTAATTATAATGACAATGATTCGTGCAACATCATTTTCCGTAGCGGCCACAAAGCTTCGCTGAAAATAACGGGCAATAATGTTATCCAGGGATGGGAAGAATTTGAGAAAACCCGTCAATTCTTTTATGCCGAATTCAGCCGTCCTTTTAACCATTCGGGCACGTTTGAAGCAAATAACGTAAAAGAGGGAACAGAAATTTCAGGAAATGGTGTCGGAATATATGCCGGATTTACTGCCGGTAAGAAACCTGTTGAAGTTCGCATCGGTATATCGTACATCGGCGAGACACAGGCTGCGGCAAATCTTCACAAGGAAACGGGTAATAAGAGTTTTGAGTCGGTTAAAAATGAAAGTCACCGGATATGGGCAGATGAACTCGGGAAAATAATGGTCAACGGGGGAACTGAACGTGAGAAGCGAATTTTCTACACGTCTCTATACCGTTGCATGGAACGAATGGTTAATATTTCGGAATACGGGCGATACTTCAGCGGTTATGACGGTAAAATACATGATGACGGAGGCCGCCCTTTCTTTGTAGATGACTGGCTTTGGGACACCTATCGCAGCCTTCACCCCCTGATGTTAATTCTTAATCCCGAGCAGCAGGCCGACATGGTTGAGTCGTATATCCGCATGTATGACCAAAGCGGCTGGATGCCTGGTTTTCCCCAGTTTTATGGTGATTTTCAGGCAATGATCGGGTTTCATAGTGCTTCCCTCGTTTGGGATACTTATCAAAAGGGGACAACAAACTTTGATGTTGAAAAAGCGTACGAAGGCTTAAGGAAGAATGCAACCCAGGCGACCATGCTGCCATGGAGAACAGGCCCTATGTGTTCGCTGGATAGTTTCTATCTAAAAAACGGCTGGTATCCTGCGCTTCCTGAAGACAGTACCGAATCCATACCTATGGTTCATGGATTTGAAAAGCGGCAGGCTGTGGCACTGACCCTCGAACATAGTTTCGATGACTGGTGTCTGGCCCAGTTGGCTAAAGCGCTGGGAAAAGAGGCCGATGCTGAATATTTTATGAAACGTTCAAAGAACTATCGGAATGTTTTTAACCCGGCAACCGGATTTATGGCTCCCAAAATGGCTGATGGCAAGTGGATTGAACCTTTCGATCCCCAGCTGTCGGGCGGAATTGGCAGTCGTGCATTTTATGCCGAAAACAACGCATGGACCTGGAATTTCAGTGTTCAGCAGGACATACCTGATCTCATAAATCTACTGGGGGGAAACGATGCATTTGTAAAGAGGGTGGATGCCCTCTTTAACGAGCCTACACGTATTGCTAAATGGCAGTTTATGGGTCAGTTTCCCGATGCTACCGGACTGAACGGGATGTTTGTAACGGGAAATGAACCTTCATTTCATATTCCTTACCTCTATAATTATGTGGGTCAACCCTGGAGAACGCAACGCCGGATCCGCGAAATCATGGATATGTGGTTCGACGATCGTCCCCCTGGAATTCCCGGTGATGAAGATGGCGGAGGACTCTGCTCCTGGTATGTTTTCTCGGCAATGGGTTTTTATCCCGTAACTCCCGGAAGCGGAGAATATGCAATTGGTACGCCATTTTTCAGTTCAATAAAAATTCAGTTACCCGATGGGAAAACATTCTCCATCGATGCCGACGATTGCTCGAAAAGAAACAAATATATCCGGTCAGCGGAACTGAACGGCAAAGCGTTAACCAGACCTTTTATCAGTCATGCCGATATTATGGCGGGAGGCAGACTGCACCTGGTTATGGTTGACCGGCCTGATAAATCATGGGGAACACAGCCTTAAAACTTAATTCTGGGTATTGCTGGATTCTTAATTTAAAATCAATTAACTCTTTTAATATGAAACGCAGCGAAATAAATCAGATACTCGAAAATGCCAAAACGTTTATGGCAGAAAAGCAATTCTTTTTACCTCCTTGGGCCTATTGGAGCATGTCTGACTGGGAAAAAAATAATAATGATGCTCAGGAAATTATCCAAAACATGCTGGGTTGGGATATCACAGATTTCGGATCAGGCGATTTCTACAACCGGGGTCTGTTTTTATTTACGATCCGTAACGGGAAAATTAATGTAGATAAAAAACCTTATGCCGAGAAAATAATGATCGTTGAAGAGAACCAGGAAACTCCCATGCACTTTCACTGGAATAAAATGGAGGACATTATCAACCGAGGAGGAGGAAACCTTGTAATTGAATTGTATAATTCAACACCTGACGGTAAGTTTGATACCACACCGGTGAAGTTTAAAATCGATGGCGTAAAACGTTCAGTCAGTGCCGGCGGGAAAGTTGTCCTGACTCCCGGAGAGAGCATTTGTCTTGAACAGGGAATGTATCACCGGTTTTACGGTGAACCCGGTAAAGGCAAGGTGCTGGTCGGTGAAGTAAGTATGGTGAATGATGATACTTCGGATAATTGCTTCTATGAATCCTTAGGTAGATTCCCCGTTATTGAAGAGGATGAGGAACCTGTGCACCTGCTTGCTTCGGATTACAATACCAAACTATAAATGATGAGCAGAAAAATCGTAGTGGCAGGAACCGGCTGTGCTCTTGCTGATTATCTTTATACGGGAATCAGGTTTAATTCTGTGGCCTTCCGGAAATACCTCTCGCATAAGGACGGAGACGGTGGCCTCACACCTGGCAAGCTTGTTTTTACCGAGGAGCTCGAAAAATTCTCCGGTATGCCTTACGCTGAGATATGTAAAGAGCTGACCGGCGGGGAGGCGCCTTCGGCATTCAATATCGGCGGTCCGGGACTTGTTTCCATGATTAATGTTTCCCAATTATTGAATAAAGAAAATTTTGAGACTCATTTTTATGGAGGAACGGGTAATGATGATACCGCTGAACTGATTTACGAAATGGTCCGAAAGACACCGTTAAAGATTGATCATTACCGCAAAATATCTGAGAAGTGGACCCCCTTCACGGATGTCCTTTCCGACATTACATATGATAATAATCACGGGGAAAGGACTTTCATTAACAATATCGGGGCTGCATGGAATTACACACCTGATTTTTTAGGTGATGATTTCTTCGATGCCGATATTGTCTGTTTTGGTGGCACGGCCCTCGTTCCGCAAATCCACGACAATTTAACCTCATTGCTTCAACGGGCAAAACAGAATGGTTGTCTTACCGTTGTGAACACTGTTTTTGATTTTCGGAACGAGAAGCTTCATCCCGGTCAACCCTGGCCGCTTGTTAATACTCCAGAAAGCTATCAGTTTATCGATGTGCTTATTATGGATTGCGAAGAGTCGCTGAAGATCAGCGGAAAAAAATCGATTGAAGATGCTGCCGCGTACTTTATCAGTCAAAATATTACAGCGTTGGTCATTACCAATGGTTCCAGGGAGCTTTATGCGTATTCAAACGGCGATCTGTTCGAAAAAACTGAATTAATGAAATTGCCGGTTTCCAAAAAAGTCACAGAAGATCTGAAACGAGATCCCGGTTCAAAAGGAGACACCACAGGTTGTGGTGATAATTTTGCAGGGGGGATAATTGCTTCACTGGCTATGCAGATACTGAGCGATGAGATCGGGAAATTCAACTTTACCGATGCGATATCGTGGGGAGTTGCCTCCGGAGGATTCGCCTGTTTTTATGTGGGAGGAACGTATATCGAAAAGTCAGAAGGTGAAAAGCGTAAGATAGTTCAGGAATTTAAGGACAAATATATTCAGCAAATTATTTTGGGGTTATAAAAACCACTTCTGCCCCATCGGTGGTTTCAGACCCCGATGGTGGCTATTTGAAAGTCTGTCGCCCCATCGGTGGTTTCAAACCCCGATGGTAGCTATTTGAAAGTCTGTCGCCCCATCGGTAGTTTCAAACCCCGATGGTGGCTATTTTGCAAATTCGTATCTTGCCGGAACCGGAGCATTGTCCGGTATCAGGGAAGGCCGGAGAATAACAGGCGATTATATTTTTAAAAAAATATAATTTCGTGTTACAAACTGAACACAAACCTGTTGATGAACTAAAAATAAAATAATATGAACTATCACTCCATTCTTACACGGCCTTTTGCACTTGCACTATGCAGTTTAATCCTGCTGCTCTCCTTCGGATGCAGCACTGCAAACACAAATCCCAATGATTTTTCAGCAGATCTCATCATTTACGGTGGCACATCTGCTGCGGTAACTGCCGCCGTTGAGGCAGTTCAGTCAGGTAAAACAGTTTTGGTTGTTTCGCCGGAAATACATTTAGGAGGACTTTCATCCGGCGGACTTGGATATACCGATACGGGAAATAAATCAACGATCGGGGGACTATCGCGTGAGTTCTACCACCGGGTCTGGAAACATTACAATGATTCCGTTTCCTGGAAATGGGAAAAACATGCTGAATATGGGAATCAGGGTCAGGGAACTGTGGCAATGGATGGCGTAAACCGTACCATGTGGATTTTTGAACCCCATGTTGCAGAGCAGGTTTTTGAAGATTTTATCGCCGAAAATAAAATTACCGTATTGCGCGATGAATGGCTGGACCGGGAAAATGGAGTTGTCATGAAAAAAGGGAAGATCATTTCCTTTAAAACTTTATCCGGAAAGATCTTTTCAGGCAAGGTTTTTATCGATGCAACTTATGAAGGCGACCTAATGGCTGCTGCCGGGGTATCGTACCATGTGGGACGCGAAGCTTGTTCTGTATACGATGAAACATGGAACGGGGTACAGGCTGAGGTAAAACACCATGGTCATTATTTTAAGAATGACATTGATCCCTGGAAAATTCCCGGAAAACCCGAAAGTGGCTTATTATATGGCATTTCGTCAGAACCAATTGCAGCAAATTGTACGGGAGACAATAAAATTCAGGCTTATTGTTTTCGTTTATGCATGAGCAATCATCCCGAAAACAGGGTCTCATTTCCAAAACCGGATAATTACAATCCGGCAAACTATGAATTACTTGCCCGTGTATTTGATGCCGGATGGAGAGAATGGTTTGGCAAATTCGATATGATCCCCAACCGTAAAACAGATACCAACAATCACGGTCCTTTCAGCAGCGACTTCATAGGTATGAACTATGATTACCCCGATGCTTCGTATCCACGCCGCAAGGAGATCATCAAGGCACATGAAGATTATCAAAAGGGATTGCTGTATTTCGTGGCCAACGACCCGGGGGTTCCGGAGGAAGTCAGGAAAGAGATGCAAAACTGGGGACTGGCAAAGGACGAGTTTACTGATAATGGCAACTGGTCCCGGCAACTTTATATCCGCGAAGCAAGGCGCATGATCGGAGTGTATGTAACGAATGAAAATGATGTGCTTGCAAAACGTGAGGTGCCAAATCCGGTAGGGATGGGCTCTTATGCCATGGATTCGCATAACATCCAGCGTTATGTGACTTCCAGAGGTTTTGTTCAGAACGAAGGTGATGTGGGTGTTAGTCCGCGCAGACCCTATTCAATAGCGTATGGTTCAATCGTTCCGAAAAAGGCAGAATGCACCAATTTGCTTGTGCCGGTTTGTGTTTCTTCCAGTCACATTTCTTACGGATCTATCCGCATGGAACCGGTATTTATGATTTTAGGGCAGTCTGCTGCGGCAGCGGCTTGTATTGCCATTGATGACAAAATATCAGTACAGGATGTAGCTTACAAAACCTTAAAGGAAAAACTGGTTAGCCGCAGACAGGTGCTGATACTACCGGTCAAAAGCAAATGATGATAAAACATATCCTATTTTTATTCAATAGATACTCCTCGTTCCAGATGCCTTGTAATGATTTGATTATTTCTTCTTTCGATGCTTTTATTCCTGGGTCGCAAAGTGAACTTAGTTTTGAGGTTGGAGTTTCACAACTCCCGGGTACTTTGAGCGAAATTCTTTGATGTTTACCCATTTTTTCTATCTTTGCCCGATCCATAGACAAGACATTCACGATAACTACTAAACTTATAGGTGAAAAGCATAATTAAAGAAAGATCGCATTGGCTGGAAGTTTGGTCCCGTTTTCAATCGGGTGATCGGGCTGCTTTTAGCGAAATCTATGAGGAGTTTATTGATTCACTTTTTGCTTATGGCAGTAAAATTACGCGTGACCGCGAGTTGGTGAAAGATTGCATCCAGGATATCTTCATCGACCTTCAACGTTTTCAACCCAACCTTCATCACCCCGAATACATCGAATTCTACCTGTTTAAATCGCTGAAAAATTGCATACTTCAGAGATTTAAGGATAACAAAAAAATGCAGTCGCTGCCAGTTAATGAAATGGTTGTTTTTGACTTGCAGTTTAACATCGAACAGGATGTTTTCGACCTTGAATCAGATCAGCTTCGTGTGGAAAAGCTGAAGCGTATCCTGCAAACCCTTGATCCTAAAAAACGGGAGTTGCTTTTCCTTAAATTCAGTACCGGGCTGAACTATGTCGAAATCGGCCAGTTGCTTGGCATAAACCCAGATACCGTAAAAAAACAGGTTTACCGGACACTCGACCACTTACGTGGAAAATACGGAAGTCAGTTGATGGAATTGCTGATGATTTTTGGCAGAAAATAGAAATCCTTCACCTATTAATTTTTCGGGACATTGATTAAAAACATAGAGGTCTTCATGAATTGCTCCGGCAAACTGCATCAGATAACCACGCATAAATCATCCGATTTTAAAAAAGTTGATGCCGAGACGAGCTCATCAACCTGACCGTTGATGAGCTCGTGAAGATTCACCAGGTAGTAAATAATGAAGATTTTGTAAGTGCCCAGTTTGATAAAATCAAAATCAACAATGCAAATCAAAAAATTAAAGCACTGGAGCTCTCCAGGGCGAAGTTTTTAATAAGAGCTTTCACCGCACCTCGGGTGTCTGATTTTTCGAGAATCGAGGAGCTTAATATCAAAGACAATAAAATACGGATCCGAACGGATAAAAA